>JBKKCR010000031.1:0-17586 GCA_046712825.1 Actinomycetota bacterium
ACGGATCGAGCGTACGCGCCGGGTCGTTCCCGCTCGGTGATCCGCGACCAAGCCCGGTACGTGCGGACCATGGCCTCCTGAGCGAGGTCCTCGGCCTCGACCCAGTCGCCGGTCAGCAGGTAGCCGAGGCGGCGCAGCGGTCGGAACTCCGCCTCGAAGAACTCCCGGAACTCTTGGTCTTTGGTATCCATCGCTCCCTCTCACCCGGCAAGACGCCGCCGGGCGACGGAAGGTTGCGGCCGAGAGCTACTTCTTGCGACCCGGGCGGCGTTTGGCGGATGGGGCGCGCTTGGCTGAGGTTGCGGAGCCCTTGCGGGTGCGCGAGGACGGCTTCGCCCGTGCCTTGGGAGCCGGCCGACCCTTGGGAGCCGGCAGACCTTTAACGGTCGCCTTGGGTGCGGGCTTCGAGCGTGGCCGAACGGCTTCCTTCGCCTTGGGCTTCGGCTCCCCGCGACCGAGCTTCTTCAAGGCAACAGCGAAGGGGGCCGTTGCGGTCCCATTCTCCGTGACGATCGCCGTCACAAGACGAGCCGGGGTGACGTCGAACGCCGGATTGACGGCGTACGTGCCCGGCGGGGCGACCGGCGTTCCGAGGACGCTGGTCACTTCGATCGCGGCGCGCTCCTCGATCGGGATCTTGTCTCCGTTGGGGACAGTGAGGTCGAGCGTCGAGGTTGGAGCGACCACGATGAATGGGATGCCGGCATCTCTGGCGGCCAGCGCGAGGCCGAACGTACCCACTTTGTTCACGACGTCGCCGTTGGCCGCGATCCGATCCGCACCGACCATCACGACCTTCACCTCGCCGCGCGATATCAGCCCGGCGGCTGCACCGTCCGCGATGAGCGCGTGCGGGATGCCGAAACGGGCGAGCTCCCAGGTGGTCAGTCGGGAACCTTGCATCAACGGCCTGGTCTCGGTCGCGAGGACGGCGATCTCCTTCCCCTGCTCGTGTGCGAGCCGGATCGCGCCGAGCGCCGTGCCGTAGCCGCCCGTGCACAGGAAGCCGGTATTGCAGTGCGTCAGCACGACCGCCTTCGGCGCGATGTATCGCTGTGCGTTGTGCGCCATCTCGAGGCACGCGTTCGCGTCCTCTTGGGCTATGCGGAGCGCCTCTTCCTCGAGCAGCACGAGGAGCTTGTCGCGATCCGTGTCGCCGGCTCGCTCTCGTGCCACGCGTGCGACACGCTCGATCCCCCACGCGAGGTTCGCAGCGGTCGGCCTGGTAGCCGCGAGCTCACGCGCAGCAAGTTCGATGTCACGCAAGACGCCCGGGATGCCGGCCGCCTGTGATCTGAAGGCGGCCTGCGCGACCCCCATTCCTCCCGCGATCCCGAGCGCCGGCGCCCCCCGGATGCTGAGTCTCCGGATCGCGTCGGCGAGCTCCGCCGTCGAGGTCAGCGTGAGGACGCGCTCCTCTTTGGGCAGGAGCGTCTGGTCGATGATCCGGATCGTTCCGGCGTCCCAATCGATGGCGCGCATGATCGCCCGGGAGTGTAGCGGGGTGACGCGGCCCTGGACCTAGGTCTACAAGCCCGGGAGACGGGTGATCGGCTCGTTAGGCCGCGCCCGCGTCGCGTCCACGCGGGAACGAAGCGCCCGGCCGGCGACGGCTCCCAAAGCTCCCGAGGGACCGGCATAGGCCGCAAGGCGGGCAAGGTCCGCCGCGATCACGCGGAATGCGCTGCGCTCGACCCACAGAACCTGATTCTGAAGACGGGTTCCGGCGTAGACGACCCACAACGCGAGCATGGCCGCAACGGCACCGGCGGCGGCCGCGCTCAACACGTTGGAGCGCCGGGTCGCTCCCGTGACCAAACCTCCTAGGCCGGAAGCGATCACCGGCCGCTGCCATGGATTGAAGAAGGCGAGATTCAGCAGCGACAGACGCGGCACGATCGAGATCGCCAGCAGGCCCGCGGCGAGAACGCCGGCGGGAACACCTCCTACCGCCCGACGGAGGCGGGACGGCGGGGTGCGCTTGTCGTGACCGTTCGGCGACGCCGGCGAGATCTCTTCCGGCCGGAACGGACCATACGACGGATCGCCGCCGTGCTGCGGTTCGTCCGGCACGGGTCCGGCGCTAGGTCCCCTCGCGCCAGGACGAGAGGTAACGCTCCTGCTCGGGCGTCAGCGAGTCGATCTCGATCCCAAGCGTGGCGAGCTTGAGGCGCGCAACCTCGCGGTCGATGTCCTCGGGCACGTCGTACACGCGCTTCTCGAGGGTCTTCGCGTTCTTCGCGACCCACTCGGCGGACAAAGCCTGGTCCGCGAACGACATGTCCATCACGACGGCCGGATGACCTTCGGCGGCCGCGAGGTTGACGAGCCGGCCGTCCGCGAGCAGGTACACGCGACGCCCGTCGCTGAGCACGTACTCGACGACGTGCTCGCGCATCTCGCGAACGCTCGACGCGAGCTCGCGCAGCGCCGGCTTGTCGATCTCGACGTCGAAGTGTCCCGTGTTCGCCATGATCGCGCCGTCGTGCATCAGCTCGAAGTGCTCGCGCCGGAGCACGCCCGTGTCGCCGGTGACCGTGATGAACACGTCCCCGATGCGCGCTGCTTCGGCGATCGGCATGGCGCGGAAGCCGTCCATCGTGGCTTCGAGCGCTTTGGTCGCGTCGACCTCGGTCACGATCACCTGAGCGCCGAGACCGCGGGCGCGCGATGCGAGACCGCGTCCTCCGTAGCCGTATCCGCAGATCACCACCGTCTTCGAGGCCCAGAGGATGTTCGTCGCTCGGGTGATCCCGTCGAGCGTGGACTGTCCCGTTCCCCATCGGTTGTCGAAGAGCCGCTTCGTCGGCGTGTCGTTCACCGCGACGATCGGATACCGCAGCACGCCTTCGGCCGCCATCTGCCGGAGACGGATGACACCGGTCGTCGTCTCTTCGGTGCCGGCGATGATCTCGGAAAGCTGGTCCTCGCGCTTCGAGTGCAAGACGGAGACGAGGTCGGCGCCGTCGTCCATCGTGATCACCGGACGCGCGTCCAGCACCGCGTTGATGTGCTTGTAGTAGGTCTCGTTGTCCTCGCCCTTGATCGCGAACGTGTCGATGCCTTCGTCGGCCAGCGCCGCAGCGACGTCGTCCTGCGTGGAAAGCGGGTTGGACGCGGCGAGCGAAACCTTCGCGCCGCCGTCGCGCAGCGCTCGCATGAGGTTCGCCGTCTCGGTCGTGACGTGAAGGCACGCGGCCACGGCAAGGCCTTTGAGCGGCTTCTCCTTGGAGAAACGGGCCCGGATCTCGCGAAGCACCGGCATGTTCAGCTCGGCCCACTCGATGCGCATGCGACCCTTGTCGGCCAGCTTGGGGTTGGCGATATCGGACATGAACTCTCCCTTTCTCACCGGGGTGTCTCACCGGGGGTGTTTCGCGGGTTGAGCCCCCGGACCCCGGGGGTGCTGCGGGCCATCTAGCGTATCAGGTGAGCTCAGCTTTGAGGCGGTCGATCGGCTCGATCGGCGTCGGATCGACGCCCCTCAGGAACGCGAGGTAGACGCTCACCAGATCGCCGAGCTGGACCGCCGACGCGAGCCTCGCGAGAACCCCCGAACCGCGCGAATGCACCTCGACCACGGTCCCGACCTGCCCGGTCACCAGCCGCAGCGCAGCGTCGAGCCGAGCGCCGACGCGCGGGTGCTCGGTCGAGGATCGCAATGCGACGACGGCGTGGCGCTCGAGTAACTCGCTCAGATCTGAAAATCCGACGATCTCGTTGTGGGTCAGCTCCGGCGCGGTCGCCGCGTATGCCGAAACCTTCGCGTTCTCGTTCAGCTGGGTCTTCCATCGGGTCGCCGCGACGGTTAGCGGACCCTCTTGGCCCCAGATCACCGGTATGCGCCCCAAGAGCGATTCGGCGATCTGCTTCGCGGGATTCCGCTCCGTGGGGATTCCGCGAGCGTGCGTCGCCGCCTGCTCGCGAAGCACCTCATCGGTTTCGACCAGCTCCCCAGTGAGGTCGGGCAGCACGCCGAGCCGCTCCAGAACCACGAGCACTCCGCCGGCGAGATACGGGAATGCGGCGCGCGGCATCATGCCTGCAGCGGGGACGACGCACGGCGCGTCGTGCGCGTGCGCGAGCTCTCCCAGCGCTCCGCCCGTCGACACCGCGATGATCGGTGCACCGCGGTCGTGCGCCTGACGGAAGCACGCGAGCGTCTCCTCCGTCCCGCCGGAGTAAGAGCTCAGCACGACCAGCGTGTGCGGACCCGCGAAAGCGGGAAGGTCGTACCCTTTCACGACCGTCACGGGGATCTGCGCGCGATCCGCGGCGACGCAGACGGCCACGTCGCCGGCGATGCCGGATCCGCCCATGCCGCACACGACGACCGAGGTGAGGTGGCCGTGATCGGGCAGATGCGAGAGGTCCACCGAACGAGCCCGCGCCACGGCGTCGCGCCACTGCCCGTCCGCCGCTTCGACGGTGTCGAGCATGCCTCCAGGGTCGGCGGCGGCCAGACGTGCGGCGTCGTCGAGCACGCTCAGCGAAGCATCGTCGGGGGTCAGGACGGCTTCTCGGCCTCGTCGATCAGCATGATGGGGATGTCGTCGCGGACCGGGTACGCGTATCGGCACTTGCCGAGACAGACGATCTTCTGCTCGGAGGCTTTGTACTCGACCTTCCCCTTGCAGTTCGGGCATATCAGGATCTCGAGAAGCTGCTGATCGACGGCCATAGTAGGAACCTCCCGCTGGGCTCGGGCCGCAGTCTACCCGCCGCGGATGATCGCGAGGAGCTCGTCCCGGCGAGCTTCGCCGGGCGCTTGATCCGCCGCCTCGACGTTGAGCCGAAGCAGCGGCTCGGTGTTCGAAGGCCGAAGGTTGAACCACCAGTCGTCGAACTCGACAGTCAGGCCGTCGGTCCAGTCGCGCCGGTCCTCCGGGTACTGCTCGGCGACCGTCTTCATCGCGGCCTCCTTGTCGGCCACCTCCATGTTTATCTCGCCGGACGCCCAGTACCGGCGCAACGACGCCAGGATCTCCGACAAGGGCTTGCGCTGAACGGAACACACCTCGAGCACGTGGAGCGCAGCCAGGAGTCCGCAGTCGGCGAAGAAGTGGTCGCGGAAGTAGTAGTGGCCCGAGTGCTCGGCGCCGAAGATCGCGCCGGCCTCGCGCATCACCGCCTTGATGAAGGAGTGCCCGACCCGCGAGCGGATCGGCTCGCCGCCCATCTCACGGATCGTCTCCGGAACGATGCGAGAGCTGGTGATCGAGTAGATGACCTTCTCGCCGGGATGCTTGGCGAGGATGGATCGAGCGACGAGCGCGGCGGTGAGAGAGCCCGACACCGCCTCGCCCCTCTCATCGACGAGGAAGACCCGGTCGGCGTCGCCGTCGAACGCGAGCCCTACGTCGGCCCCACGTTCGACCACGGTGGCGATGAGGTCCTTCAGGTTCTCCGGCTGGATCGGGTCCGCCGGATGATTCGGGAACGTGCCGTCCAGCTCGAAGTAGAGGGGGATGATCTCGACGTCGAGCTTCCCGAGCACGGCCGGAACGGAGAGCCCTCCCATGCCGTTCGCCGCGTCGACCGCGACGACGAGCTTGCGGATCGCCTTCACGTCGACGAGCGAGAGCAGATGGGCGACGTAGTCGCTCATCACGGAGATCCGCTCGACGGAGCCCGGCCGGCGCCCCGAGATGAAGTCGTTCGCGGCGACCATCCCCTTGATGTCGAGGAGGCCGGTGTCTTCGCCGATCGGAACGGCGCCCGGGCGACAGAGCTTGATGCCGTTGTATGCGGAGGGGTTGTGCGAGGCGGTGAAGACGACGCCCGGCAGATCGAGCTTGCCCGAAGCGAAGTACACCATGTCGGTGGACGCGAGCCCCATATCGGCGACGTCCGCGCCCTGGGTCATCACGCCGGAGATGAACGCCGTCGACAACGGCTCGGATGATGCGCGCATGTCCCGCGCGACCAGGATCCGCTTCGCGCGCGTGAGTTCGACCATCGCTCTGCCCGTGCGATGCGCGACCTCTTCGTCGAGCTGGTCGGGGTAGATCCCGCGCACGTCGTATGCCTTGAATATCGTGTCCAAGTCCATCAGCGGCGCTAATCCTAACGGTGTTCCCCCATCGAGCCGAGCAAGTCGCGGGCCACGCGATCGATGGGACGGGCGCCGATCCTTGACGCGATCGAGCGCGCTCGTCGTAAGGAACGAACAGCATCGAGGCGAGCTCGCCGAGCCCGCACGCCCTTACCGCCGAGCGAAACCGCTCGGGTTGCGGCGCCGAGGAAGAGCAGCGACTTCGCGATATGCCTTTGTGCACCGACTTTCTCGGAGGCCGCCAGCGCCGAGCGAGCCCACCGCGCGGCCGCGCCGGGACGGCCGGCGAGGAGCTCTCGCTCGCAGCGGACCCATCGGAGCCTGACGGTCACCCGCCATCCTCTGCCCCGCTCGGCGACGGCACGTCGAAGGGCGCGATCTACGGCGGCGAGGTCGCCGAGCCCCACGGCGTCGGCCGCCAGGCCGATCAGAAGATGCGCACGCAGCTCGGGTGCTCGTGCGCGGCGAAGGGCCGCCGATTCGATGCTCCGGGCTTCGCCATGACGGCCGGTTTGGCGAAGGATCGAGCCAAGGGTAGCTGCCGCGTGCGCTTCGGTTTCCGGATCGCCCGTCTCCTCAAGCACGCGGCGAGCGGCGCGCTCGGCACGACTGAATTCACCGGTCGCGGCGAGGAGGTATGCGCGCAGCCATCTCGCTTCGGCCGAAGACGTCCGGGCCGCATCGAGCGAGCGGGCGGACGCACGGAGGCGTCCGGACAAAGCGAGGCGGATCGAATGATCGAGTGGTGACTGCCGGCCATAGTGCACGGCCGAACGATACGGCGACTACGCGGTCGGCGGCTCTGACTGCTTGCGACGAGCCATCTCGAGCACGTCGGGAAGATCGACGGGTGCTCCGTCCTTGTGCCACCAGCGCTTATCGCAGAGATGACACGAATAGAACGCAACGCGGTCGCCGTGCTCTAGCGAGAGATTGATGTTGATGACGTCGCGGGATGCGCACCGCGGACACTGCAGACCCTGCGTTCTGCCCTCTCCCATCGCGGCCCCTTATCCTCCCGTTCCCCCGAACGGGTCGTGGGAACCATACTGTTGCGAAAGGCCCTTGTCCGCTATGGCCCGACGGAGGCGTTTCTACCCATCCATGCTGACTAGTGCTCGCATTGCGATCATGCGATAGACGGGCGAACGCTTAGCTGGGGGCGCCTTCGGCGGTGGGGAGCGTCTTTCCGATGTACCTCGAACGGAGCCGGCCGTCCTCCCGCCAGTACGCGTACCAGTAGGGGCCGTGCGGGCAGCGAGTGCAGCCGCGTTTCCCGCAACGCACCGGCTCCTGTCTGTAGGTGACGGCCGAACGTCCCGGCGCGTCGGGGCGCTCGAACTCGGGGCCGTCCCGATGCAGCAGAAGGCCGCGCACGAAGATCATCAGGCGCCGGAGGTCGTACTCGTCCAGCGTCCGGATGGAGCGGATCAGCTCTCGGTCGATGGCCATGTCAGTGAAGGCTTATGTAGCGGTGTACCTAAGACAGGCTCACACAGAACAGTGAACGGCGCAAGGTGCGTGGGATCAGGCGCCCGAAGCTTGCGCGCCCGATGAGCTGCCGGACCAGCCGTCCAGGCCCGGACGGATCGGCGTCACCGGCGGAGGGACGACCCGAAGGTCTTCCTTCTTCCAGCCGATCGGTACTGCCAATCGTTCCGCGTGGGCGGCGCACAGGTCGTATGCAGCCGGATGAGGCTGAGAGATGAGGTCTTCGATCCAGACGACCATCTGCGCATACGCGAACGTGAGCGACGCGGAAGCCGGCCAGCGGCACGCGTTACGGGAGCATTTGCGGATGCCGGTTTGCTGCGCGGCGGCAGGGGGCCTCGCCATCGCGGGCAACCATAAATTACAGAGGTGTGTTTTTCAAGCGTATGGGAGGGTACGAGACGAGCGCCCCCGAGGACGGTGCCAAGAGTTCCAGGCTCCGCGCCCGGAGAGCCCGGCTCCCCGTGCGGTCAATCGGAAGCCGGATCCCAGCAGCACGAAGACCATTCCGAGCCCGGCCAGGGTGCCCACATCCTGGCCGGTCCGCGCAAGGCCGTCGTCTGGCAACGCCGGGATCCCTGAAGGAGCGACCGGTTGAGGGGCGCCGAGATCCGAGGCTCCCCCTGCCGGGGAGCCCGCAGCCGGTGGAGGACGGAAGGGGTCCTTCCCCTGAGCCTGGGCGGCGCCCGCGAAGGATGCTGCCACGCCCAGCACGACGAGGATCAGGGCAGCGCGCCTCATCCGCCCACGGTACGACCGGCGACGGCGAGAGACAAGAGGGCTCCCGGCTCGATGTCTTACCCGACCAAACTGCTACCTAAGACGGTTTTGCATTTCGACGCCCCTTGCGTTCGAAAAAAGAGGGGGCCGGGGGTCGCGACGGCGTCGCTTCCCGCAATGACAAAACCGCGCGCAAAAATGAGAAGAGACCACGTAGATGGCCTCTTCAGATCGATGCGCGCGGGCGGAACCCGCTGTGTATTCCAAAAGTTGTACTCCGCGGTAGCTTTCGGGTCGCCCCTACTGACTTCCGCGGAGTACCCAATTACTCTATCACGACCGATCGTCGAGTTCAAGGGGAACGTCCAAAATCTCACGCCGTCAGACCGGCCGAACGTGGTTACCCACCGTGGCGTCGCGCATGGGCGATGTTCGACGTTTCGAGTCGCTTGTCCGAGATGCGATTGATCTGCTGCCCGACCAGTTCCGGCAACGACTCGACAACGTAGAGATCGTGATCGAGGACATACCCGAGCGGGAGTCGCTCCTCGGTCACTACCACGGCGTCCCGCTGACCAACCGCGGGTCGGGATACAGCGGTTTCTTGCCGGACAAGATCACGATCTATCGGCTACCACTCGAGCGGCGCGCGCGTTCTCCCGAAGACCTGGCCGAACAGGTCCGCGTCACGGTTTGGCACGAGATCGCACATCACTTCGGGATCGACGACGAGAGGCTGCGCGAGTTGGGGATGGGCTGAACCGGCTTTACGCGGCTACGCCGGCCCGCGGATCAGGATCCACCGCCACCGGCGACCGGGGAAGATCAGGGAAGGCGGTGACGGCGTAGGCACCGAAGGACGGCTGCAGCGCGATCGCTTGGACGGCCGCGGCCACCCGCGCGCCGACGGACGCGACGAGGACCCCAACGGTTCCCGTTCCGCCCACACCGGCGAGGCTGAGCTGGATCGCTTCGCCTGCTTGGAGTGAAACACCTTGCAGGGCCGACGGCGTGGAGCTTCCCGCGTCGGTAACAACGGTCACGGAGATCGTGGCGTCTCGCTCCGCGGGATTCGCGACGAGAAGCCGTAGCTCGGACGCGAGTGCAGGAGGACCGATCACCGCCATCGCCCTGGCGGCGGGCGGTACCGCGACGGTGGCAGCCTGCTCGACGACACCGCCGCGTCCGATCATCTGCCAGCGAGCGCCGAGCGCGACCGGTGATGTCGATGAGGTGACGGCGACCGCGACCGGTCCGGCCGGGAACGAACCCTTCGGGATCTCGGTGAAGCGCGGGGTGTTGGGGGGCAGCCCGCCGGCGATCGGCTCGAACACCCCCTGGCCGGACTCTGACAACGTGCGGCTGTCGGTCACCGCGTCCGCATCACCCACAGCAACGGCGGAGAACGAAAGCGGCCCGCCCGCGCTACTGCCGATAGCGACGGTCTCGCTCGCGGCGCCGACGGCCGGCACGAGTTCGATCAACCCACGAGCAGCGAGGAGAACATCGGCCACGACCCTGCCCGACCGGGCCTGCACCACGGCAGCGACCGCGGGTTCGTCGAACGCGAAGTCCCCTTCTCTGATGATGAGGCGTCCGCGAGCGGGGACCACCCTGCCTCGCAGGCTCTCGGGCTCGAGCTCTTGACCGTCGAACAGCAGCGACACGTCGACGACCGCGTCGGACGTTCCGGGATTCAAAAGGATGAGGTGGGTCTCCACTCCCAGCGTGGTGCCCTGCGACGCCACGATCGCCTGGGCGCCCGGTCGTCCGCACGGAGCGGCCGCACCGCCGGTCCCCCCGTTCGCAGTCAGGAAGGCCGTTCGCGAAACGACCAGGTCACCGCCCGCGTATTCGACGATCGCGCCGGCTGCGGACGACCGGATCGCCGCCGGCGATCCGATGGTTCCGGCGCGTCCGGGACCGATGTCGAATGCTTGGACGACGGGCTCCTTGCGGTCGGGCAGGTAGGTGACGCGAACGTGCGATGCTACCCGGCCGAAGTTGGCGAAGTGAAGCCATCCCGGAGAGCCCGCCGCTTTGAGGAACGGACACGCCCATGCCCCACCCGGCTCTGCGGGCAGGTCCGCCGCCGGGAGCCACGGCGGCGCGGGAGCGAACCGATCGGCGAGCCCCGCGCCCGTCATCGAGAGAACAACGAAGGCCGCGAGGCCCCAGCGGCGCACGGATGCCTTCATCGCTCGCCTCGTTCCCGAGCGCTGCGCCTCGACCAAGCTACGGCGATCGCCAGGAGCATCAAGGTCTCGGCGAGCAGCGCGAGACGGTGCCAGCCTTGTCCGCCCCATGCCACGACGACCGGACCGGAAGCGGCACCGACGGCGAACGCGTTCGCCCATCCGAACGAACGTGTCGACGGTATGTCGCGGCCTCCTGCCTGCAGGTGCCACCGGTCGCTGAACTCCTCGCCCAAGAGAAGCGCGCCGACCCCGACGCCGATCCTTCCGGCCAGGACTCCGGGGCGAACGCGGCGGAGCGATCCCGATCGGCCGGGATCCTCGGGCGCGGCTGCGAGGATGGGGCGCTCCGGCTCCGCGTTGCTCGCGGCGACCCAATCCGGCGACTTGACCGCTCCGGCGACGGGAAGCCACGCCTCGTTCGACAACACCAGGCTTCCCGCGAAGCGCTGAGCGAATCGCATGTCGATCTGTCGCGCGAACGCCCGCACGACATCGACGTCGATCGCCGGCCGAAGCACGATGTATCGAACGCCGGCCGGGGCGAGGAGCCGTCCCGCTTGCTCGGTCCTTCGAGCCAGCACCGACGCGAGGATCCCCTCGAGATAGTCCTCGCCGGGCCCGGATCGTCGCGCGCCGAAGGTCAGGATCGTCTCGCCCTCCGGCGCGCTTAGGTCGGCGCGAAGCGCCCGCATATCGCCGGCAAGCCACAAGACGCGGAAGTCCCCGAACGTTCGCTCCTCGGCCTGGAAGAACGCCGGCTCGAGGTCCCCGGCGCGCCGGAGTCCGTCGAAGCTGCCCCCAGCCAGGAAGGCCACGCCGACCACCATCGCGGCGACGCCGAACGCCGTAACCCCGCCGAGAGCAACATGGGGAGCGCCGAACGAGCGAGAGCGAAGCAACGGAACGAGACCTTCCGCGCCGATCCCGGCAAGCATCGCGACGCATACGGCTGCGAGAGACAACGGCAAACCGGGCCGCGGAGCGATCCACGGAACTCCCCGAGATACGGCCCACGCGATGAGAAGTGCAAGGGTTCCGACGACGGCGAACGCGCGCGCGATCCGTCGTCGTTCCGGGGTCGCCAAGATGGCGCCGGCCGCTGCGGCCAGCGGGAACGCCCACGCCATCGGCGCCGGTATCGGGAAGGGCGACGAAGGAACCAGCCGGATGAGGTCGGTGAGCGGGGCGCCGAACGGTCCGGGGCGAGCGCCCATCGGGGAGCCGGAACGGAACAACTCGACGCTCCACGGCAGCAACACGACGATCGCGGCAACGGGAAGCGCGAGTCCGACGGCCGCGGCGCGTATCGCGCTCCGCTGCCCCGAAACAACGCCGGCGACGGCCACAAGGAGCCCGCTCCCCAGAACGGCGATCGGCGCCCATGGGGAAACCGTCGTGATCACAGCCAGGCCCAGCGCTCCGGCGGCCGGGCTCCGCCAGCCACCGGGTTCGGCGAACCCGCCCGCCCGCAGAAGCGGGATGAGGAGGGCCGGCATCGCGGCGATGAGAACGAGCTCGGGGAATCGCCCTTGGAAGAACGCTGCAAGCGCGAGCGGTGACAACGCGTACGCGGCCGCAGCGACACGCTTCGCCGTCGTGGGCATCCCGATCGCGCCCGCCGCTTTCCACGCAGCCCCGCACGCAAGCGGCAGGAGCGAGAGCACGAGGAGCCGCTCGGCGAGGCGGACGCTGCCGAACGTGATCACCGAAAGGACGCCCGCGAGGAAGAGGAACGGCGACGCGGGAGCGGCGCCACCGGTTCCGGCGCTGCGCCAGCCGGAGAAGAACTCCGAGAAGAAGTCGCCCGCCCCCGACGGGAACGGTGCCATGTCGGCGCCGGCAAGGCCACCACCTCCGAACAGGGAGCGCGCCCCGATGAGGTAGAGCAACGCGAGGACGGTGAGGCTTATCCCGACGGGATGCGCGCGGACACGGTCGATCAGCCGCGGACGCCGCTGGTCGGGTACCGCGAGCCCTTCGGCTTCCTCGATCCCTTCAGCCGGGTCGCCGACGACTTGCTCGAGCGCGTGCTCGAAGTAAGAACGAAGGCGCGGCGCCCCGCGAACCATGAACTTCAGGACGTCTGCGTCGGAGCTCTTCCGGCGCCGCTGCGCTCGGGCACGAGCCCGAAGGGTCGACGGCAGATGGATCAAGTTCCATTGCATCGCCGAGAGCGTCTGGCGAGCTTGGTGCCGGCGTCCCGTGAATGCGAACAGGATCGCGTTGAGCAGGGACATGACCAGCGTGACCGGAAGCGCCACGAGGAGTGCAGGCAGCCGATAGTTCTTGAAGAGCGATGCGATCATGTTGCGCTCGCTGAAGTATCGAACCCGTCCCGTCACGAATCCGGGGCGGAGGTTCCGATAGGAGGCGACCGCGTGTCGTACGCGGGCATCGCTGGTCACGACGGATCGAAAACCGGCGATGCGTGCCCGCCAGCAAAAGTCGTAGTCGTCTCGGAGGGTGACGTACCGGAGATCGAACAACCCGATGCGTTCCACCACTTCGCGAGCAACGAGAAGACACGCACTCGAGGAGAAGAACACTTCCTTGAGGCCATCGTGCTGGCCTTGATCGAGCTCACCCGCCTCGAGCGGGTTATAGAGGCGTCCGAACCGGTCGGTGGTGAGACCGACCTCTTGCAACGCCTCGGGCTCGTCGAACTCGACGAGCTTCGCGCCGACGATCCCCACTCGCTCGTGCGTCAACGCGCCCACCATCGCCTCGACGCTTCCGGGATCCATGACAGCGTCGTCGTGTACCAGCAAGAATGCATCGGCCGGGATCGCGCGCTCGGCGACGACCTTGAGTCCTGCGGCGAGGGCCCGCCCGTATCCGACGCGGCGATCGAGCAAGACGACGTTCTCGCGCCCGAATGCTTTCTCGACCAATTTGCGCGACCCGTCGGTGGAAGCGTTGTCCACCGCGATCACCGTGAGGTCGTCGTGCGTTTGGTTGCGGATGCCCTCGATGACCTCGCGCAGCCACCGTTCTCCGTTGGTCGCGACGAGGAGGACGAGAACGGACGAGTTCTCAGGGTCCATGAGCCGCGGGAGCCTATCAAGCGCCGTCGACGGCCTGCGAACCGAAGGAATCCCGACCGACGCGAGCGCGCGACCATGAGAGAGGAGGCTGTTTCAGGGAAAAAACTGAGGCCCTGCCAGGCGGGCAAGGCCTCAGAAGTTCTGAAGGCGGCGCTTAGCGCTTCTTCCTTTTCGCCGTCGCCTTCTTCCGCGTCGTCTTCTTCGCGGCGGTCTTACGCTTGGCCGGCTTGCGCGCTGCGGTGGTCTTCTTCCGCGCTGTCTTGCGCTTGGCCGGCTTGCGCGCTGCGGTCTTCTTCGCAGCCTTGCGCTTCTTCGCTGGCATCCTGTCACCCCCTCTCCCTACCCTAGAGATAGGGAAGGCTCCTTATGACGCGAGTCGTTTCACGCGTCGCCGTTCTCGTTCGGACAGCCCGCCCCAGATCCCGAAGCGCTCGTCATTCGCGAGCGCGTAATCCAGGCACTCATCGCGCACGGCACACTGCGCGCAGATGCGTTTGGCTTCACGCGACGACCCACCCTTTTCGGGGAAGAACACATCCGGGTCCACGTACGCACATAGAGCCTCTTCGGCCCACGGGAGTTCCTCGTCGGGAAACTGCTGCACCTGCCGGTCCCCCTCACTCGACCCTTCTTCTCGTTCACACCTCGTTTACGAACTTCGGGGATCGAATGCGACAACTGTAATTACGCAGGTGTAATTCTAGGGAGACGTAACAGAAGGTCAAGTGTTCGGGGAGTTTTTTTTCTCGAGCTGTGGATAACTTTCCTCAGCACGTGCGCGGATCGTCGCTGCGCTATCGAGTCAGCGCGCGCGACACGACCACTATCTCATCGCGAGTCGCTTACGCATCCCCTATCGATCGATCAACTCCAGAAACGGGTCGGCCGATCCTTTTAGACCGGCCGACCGTGGGGGGAGAGGTTGGCGCTCGCGCGCTGTCAACGAATACATCGGGGCGCGGAACGCTCTTCCCCATGGCTACCCGTGATGGAATCGCGGTAGTCCGCGTGAACTATGGCAACGCGGGGACGGCGATCGAGCTGTCCCGGTTCGCCACTATCGTTCGCCGGTTTCGCTCCCGGGTGCCGGCGGGGACGAACGAGCACGAGCTTCCTCGGCAAGCCGCTCCGCGGTCCGCTTCGCATCGGCCGAAAGCTTTTCCGCGAGCGATCCCGAGCCGGCGGGCTTCGCTTTCGGGCGAGGCTCGCGTCGTGCGGGCTTCGCCGACTCCGCCTTCGCCGGTTCATTCTTGGACGGTGCGGGCTTCGCCGACTCCGCCTTCGCCGGTCCGGGCTTCGCGGCCTCCGGCTTCTCTGGAGTCTTCTTCGCTCGGGCACGAGTCGGCCGAGGGGCCGGGGGCTTGGCCGGCACCTTTGGCTTCGGAGTCTCCCGAGGAGCGGACTGGGTTTCGGGCTTCGCAGTCGACGGCGTTCCCACTTGGGTCGGAGCCTGATCGGGCGCCTGTTCCACGACCGGCTTGGGCACGGCGGGCGCGATCGCTTGTTCTTTCTCGACGAGAACGGGAGGCGGAGCCTCTTGCTTCACCGGAGGCGGAGGCGTCGAACGGACGGCTCCGCTGCCGGGCGGCGGGATCGTTGGGAACGGTCTCGGCGTCGGAAGCGAAGTTGCCGGCGAAGGCTTCGGCGTCGGAACCTTCGCGGTCGCCGGCTTCGCCGGAGCCTTCGTGGCCTTCGCCTTAGGTGGCTTGGCGGCTCCGACGGCGACCTTCGCCGGCTTGGCCTCGGGTTCCGGCTTCGGCGTGGGCTGCATCTTCGGCACAACTCGCGGCTCGTCGATGTCAAGCAAAGCGTCTGCCTTGCTCGGGACCCGTTCGGACTTCGCCGGCGGCGGAGAAGGAGCGGGCGGCTCGGGCGGCCGGGCCTGCGCTCGGGCTTGCGCGATCTCGGTCGCTACTTGCGCGACCGCGCGATCGACCGTGTCAGCGTTCATCTCCGGCATCCGAGGAAGCTCGGCGAACACCTGCTGACGATGCTTCAGCGCATCCCGCCTGTCCTTGCGTCGCCCGAATGCCCTTCGCATTCCAGAGCCGAACTTCTCACGCTCGCGCTTCGGCAGGTCCGTCGCGAACTCCTCCAGCAGCTCGTGGATGACGCGATCGCGCGACTCCTCGAGTGCGACGTCGCGAGCCGCCAGATAGGCCAGCATGGAGTCTTGGAACCCTTTCAACGTCGACGCCACGTCCTTGGCGGCGCGCGGGAGCGCCGCGCCGTCCCGCACGATCGCGTCCGACGCCTCCGTCAGCTTCTGGAGTGCACCTTCAGCGGTCTCACCGATACGGGCGAGTGCGATCGATCCGGCCTCGGTCAGCCGGGCTGCGGCCGCGTCGGCCGTCGCGGTCGTCTTCTCGAGAACGATGCCTGCTTCGGAGCGGATCCGCTCGGAAGCGTGCGCAGCGTCGTCACGAAGCTGGGCGACGATGGCGTCCACGCGCTCGTTGATCGATCGGGTCGCGTCGGCGAGCTCTCGCTCGACGGTCGACTGGAACTCGGATACCGAATCGAACGACTGACGAAGCTCGTCCAGATCGCCGGCGACCGATGCGTCGAGCGCACCGATGCGTTCACCCAGACGCGACTCCACCGTCTTGACCGCTTCCGTCACAACACCGCTGCCAGCGGTGGCCTGATCGAGCTTCGTGTCGAGCGCCCTGATGCGTTCACCCAGACGCGACTCCGCCGTCTTGACCGCTTCGGTCACATCACCGCTGCCCGCGTTGGCCTGATCGAGCTTGGAGTCGATAGCACCGATCCGTTTCCCGAGACGCTCCTCCGCGGTCTTGACGACGTCTCCTACGGCTCCGCTGCCGGCAGTAGCTTGCTCGAGCTTCGACTCGATCGCGGCCGTCGCGGCGGCCAGCGACTCTCGGAGCTCCTTGCGCGAGGCGTCCACCGTCGCCTGCATACTTTCGCGCGCCGACTTCAACGCTTCGGCGAGATCGGCGGCGGTGCGCTGGCCGCTCTCGGCGAGGGAGCTCCTCGCCCCCTCGAGAGCCGAGACGATCTCCTGGCGCAACGCGGCCACGGTTCCGGGCAGCGCCTCGCGCAGGGCGTCCCCGACCACTGTCGGCATCACGTTCTTGAGCGCCTCAGGGACGGCGTTCTTGAGCGCTTCGGGTACGGCCGCGTTGATCACCTCTGGGACGACGTCGCGAAGGGCAGCCGGGATCGACGCCCGCACCGCCTCGGGGACCGTCACGTGGACGAGCGGCGTCAGGTCCGGCGTTTCGCCCGCTTCGGGCACCGTCGCAGGGCGCTCGGCCAGACGCTCCGCGTACTCCCGTGTCTCGGAGACGCGCGCGGAGAGCCCTGCGACGTCGCCGGTCAGCCTCGCGATCGCGTCCCGCACCCCAACCATGAGGTCGTTGAGCGCTCGCTGCTCGCGACCCTGCTCGTCCGTCGGCTTAGAGAGAAGCTCGTCGATCCTTCGATACAGATCCGACTGCTCGTCCACGAAGCCTCCCTTGCATGCCGTACGAGGTCTGAACAACGCGCGCCGTCGCGGCGATCATCAACCCGAACGCAACGCGCGAACGCATCCTAATCGCGCAGCGTGAGCAGGACCAACGACCGGCCTGGAATCGAAGCAAGGATTGGTGTATACGTAAACCGCTCGGCTGCAAAGCCGAGTGCCGGGGTAATCCCCCGAGCGCATCCCCCGCAGGGAGGGGCCCCCCGCCCCTTCCTGCCCCCTTTTCAGGGAGCAGTCGAGCGCGCGGCGTCGACGGGTGTGATGCGGTCGTACGTGGTCGTGCGCCGTGCGGGGATGCGATCGATCGCGCGGATCGCTTCGTCGAACTGATGCGGCTCCATGCGGATGCCGTGCGACGCGCCCGCCATGCGCGAGATCGTTTCCTCCATCAGCGTCCCGCCGAAATCGTTGCAACCGCCGCGCATCATCAATTGAGATCCTTCCACCCCGAGCTTCACCCACGACACCTGGATGTTGCGGATCGACCCGTGAAGAAGGATGCGCGCGATCGCGTGCATACGCCGGTTCTCGGCGACCGTCGCTCCCGCCCTGGCTTTGCCGGCGAGATAGATCGGCGCGTTCTGATGG
>JBKKCR010000032.1:0-3780 GCA_046712825.1 Actinomycetota bacterium
TGGCGTCAGTTCGCCATGGCCGCGTGTCTGCACTGGGGTCGGGGCACGGTGATCTCACATCGTGCGGCGGCGAGGCTCGGGGCTCTAGACAGATTCAAGAACGCGAGGGTGGAGGTCACCGTGAGCAGGAAGCGCAACCGCTCGAGGTCGCCCAAGGTCAAGATCCACTGGCTGGCCGAACCGCTCCCGAAGGAGGACGTCACCACGATCGACGGGATCCGGGTGACCAAGCCTGCGAGGACGATCCTCGACCTCGCAAGTACCGAACCGGAAAACCTGGTCGAACGTTGCCTCGACGACGCCCTACGACGGCGACGCGTGTCATTGGCCTTCCTCGAACGCTGGCTCGCGGAACCTCGGAGGGCGAGGCATCGGGGTGCACCGGTTCTCCGCCGCCTGATCGACGTGCGAGCGACGCGATGCGTGACGGAGAGTCCGCTGGAGACGCAAGCGCTCGAGCTTCTGAGGAGCGCCGGACTTCCCATCCCGATGCTCCAGTACGTCGTCGAACAGGAAGGCCGGTTCGTCGCACGCCTCGACCTCGCTTATCCGGAGAAGCGTGTCGCGCTCGAGATCGACGGGTTCCGATTCCACGACACTCGCGAAAGCTTCGACGCCGAACGAGCGCGTGGCAATGAGTTACAGGCGATCGGCTGGAAGGTGCTTCGGATCACATCGCAGCATCTCGAGCGGTTCCCGGAGGATGTGGCCGAGTGGGTCCGCCGAGCGTTGGCCGACGCTCAGCCGATCGGGCAGTCGCCTCTACCGCACTAACTCGAGGTCGAGCGCGGCGAGCCGCCGGACGAACAGGCTGGGGACGTACCGCGTGCCCTGCGGCTCGCCGGCGACCCGGAAGGACGAGGTTCGTGCGAGCAGCCGCTCGAGCACGACGCGGGTCTCCATCCGCGCGAGGGGCGCGCCGAGGCAGAAGTGGATGCCCGAGCCGAACCCGACGTGCGCTTTTGGGTGGCTGCGGTCCAGGTCCAAACGGTCGGCATCGGGAAACGCGGACGGGTCTCGGTTCGCGGAGCCCCACATCAGCATGACGCGCGCGCCCTCGGGCAGCGTGATGCCGCCGATCGTCGTCTCTTGTGTCGTGATGCGGAAGTGGCCTCGGAACGGGGACTCGAGCCGCAGGGCTTCCTCGATGAAGATGGGGATACGTTCCGGCGCCTCACGTAAATGCTTCTGCAGTTCGGCGTCCTCGGCGAGCATCAACGTCGCGCTGCCGATGAGACTTGCGGTGGACTCGCTCCCGGCGATCACGAGCTGCAGGAGCAACGACACGCCCTCGCGCTCGTTCAGGTCACCGCGCCCGACCGCGTCGGCGATCTCGGCCGTGACGCTGCCCGGCTGCGGTGTCGCCTGACGGTCGCGCAAGTAGCCGAGGAACGCCATCATCTCCTGCCAGCACTCCATCATGCGCTCCAGCGACGCGACGCCCGAGAGCAGGTCGACACCGGCGTCTGCCCAACGCCGGAGATCGTCGAGGTCGTCCATCGGCATCCCGAGCACACGTGCGATGATCGTGACCGGGAGCGGAACGGCCGCCGCGTCCATCCACTCGACGCGTCCGCTCGTCACTGCGTCGTCGAGCGGACGCTCGATGAATCCTCGAGCCACCTGCTCGAGCTCAACGATCCGGTCGTGGCGGAACGTTCGGTTCATCAGCTTGCGCTGGGAGGTGTGGTCGGGAGGGTCGGCGGTCGCAAGGACGTCGACGGCGCCGATCGCGTCGGGGTCGGCCTGGAGCACGGCCGGCGTGGGGCCCTGCCCCGCGTAGATCACGGCCGAGATATGGCTCGAGAAGACCTCGGGCTTCGCGGCGGCCTCGACGAGATCGGCGTAGCGGCTGATCATCCAGAGGTCGGACTCCGCGATCCGATGGACGGGCTCGCCGTCGCGCAGCGCGCCGTACAGCTCGTACGGGTCCTCGAGGGCTTCGGGGGCGAAGGGGTCGATCACGCCGACAGGTTACGGCGTGCAGTCGTAAACCGGCGAGCCCATCTGGGCCGCGAGCAGTCTCTCCGGACCCTGGTTGAGCGATCCGGCGTCGGGGATCGTGATGCACCGGCTATCCGATGCGCCCGCCGGGCCGTCGGGGTCTTGCTCCGAAGCGTAGATGCGGGAGAGATGCGGTCGCGCTGAGATAGCGCGGGCGCACGCCGCTGCGTCGTTTCGCACGTAGCAGTTGAGCCAGTCGGCGCCGTAGTCAGCAGCGAGCGCGTTCGCCCAGAACGTGCGCGGCACGAACGGCTGGTCGATGTGATCCGAGTGCGTCCCGCTCTCGAGGACGATCAGGGAAAGCGGCGCGGGGTCCGTCGTGGTTCGCAATTGGTCGTACCGCTCCTTGATGAGCTCGTATCCGATCCCTTGACCGTTGTAGCCGAGGTTCACGCCGCCGACTTTCGGGGCCACGAACGCGGGCGAGCCGTCTCCGTCGGAAGTCTGGAATTGGGTCGGAACGACCGCGTGCGTAGCGCGCGCGCCCGACATCGAAACCGCCGCGACGAGCGGAGGCAGAGGCCGGCCGTCCGCACCGAGGCCGCCCGGGGACCCGAGGTAGTCGAGATACGCCAGGATGGAGATCGCACCCATCGAGTTGCCGGCGATCGAGACGCTCGCGACGTCCAGCGCTCCGTCGGCGGGGTTCGTGACGTTGGTCACGGGATCCGCGCGTGCGACGAGGCGCGGACCGTTGTCGACCACGGCGGTGATCGGGTCTCCGACGAACCACCGGACCGCGTCCTGGACGTCGC
Organism: Actinomycetota bacterium; assembly: GCA_046712825.1. GTDB lineage: Bacteria > Actinomycetota > AC-67 > AC-67 > AC-67 > DATFGK01. Next base: position 2,760 of record JBKKCR010000032.1, read on the forward strand.
GCACGGCTCCGGCGAACTGCGGGTCCGCCCGGTCGGCGTCGGTCATCCCCAGCGTGTCGAGGAAGGTTCCCTCCGACTGGCCCTGTCCTGCCGGATCGTAATTGAGGACGACGTAGCCTTCGTCGACCATGCGCTCGAGGAACCAGTGGTAGTGCTCCTGACGCGACGCGAGTCCGTTGGCGAACACGACTCCGGGGAACGACTCGCTCGAGATCATGTTGGCGGGTGTCACGCATCCGGCCCACGCTGCGGCCTCGGCGTACCCGGCCGACGCATATGCCGGACACGCGGAGCCGGTGAAGGCCGCGGCCGGCAGCCAGAGGGTGGCGTCGAGGAGCAGGCCGCGGGCGTTGATGATCTTCAGTTCATGCGCGACGCCGATCCGGTAGGGCTCAGCGGCTGCGTCGTTCAGGTCGCACGTGCCGGATACGTAGAGGTAGTGGATCTCCCACTCGTCCGCAGGCGTGTAGCACGGGATCCGGAAGTACGCGGTGTCGGCGACCTCGTCGGTGTCGGCGTCGAAGTCGCCGCGATCGTCGAAGGCGGTGCCTCCGGAGTCGCCGAAGACGCCGTCGTGATCCCAGTCCGGCATGAGCGCAGGATGCCCGGCATCGCCCCAGTGGTTGTACGGGGCGTCGGGCCTCATGTGTGCGATCGAGTCGATCGCAACCTGAAGCTCGCGCGGGATGTCGATCCCGGCAGTCAGGTAGTGGTCCGGGTAACGCTGGACGCCGCGACGCGCGACGCCGACGAAGCCTGCCTCGAAGTTGTACCGGCCGATATCCGCGTCCGTGATCGAGCGCTGTGTGTTCTGCATCGCGTTCAGGACGTTATCGACCGCATAGGTGGGCGGCGGAGGCTCGGCGTTGTTCGCTGAAGCGAACGCCGCAGCGCTCAAGAAGAGGACGAACGCGACGAACGAGCAGGCTATGAGGGATCGGCGCATCTCACTCCGTTGATTCGTCTACAGGGTGAACGGTTCCTTCCCCATCTGTTCCCTGATGGGGCGGAACTCAGGCAT
>JBKKCR010000033.1:0-4005 GCA_046712825.1 Actinomycetota bacterium
ATCTCGTAGCCGCCACCGAACAGAGCATGCTGATCACGCCGGGCGAGGAAGGCGGTGTCGGCATGTCGGTGGGTTTCGCGGATCTGTCGGGCTTCACCGCGATCAGCCAGGAGCTGGACGTGCGGGAACTGGCCGAACTGATCGACCGGTTCAACGCGGCGACGACGGACGTGGTGGCTCAAGCCGGCGGGCGGATCATCAAGACGATCGGGGACGAGGTCATGTTCGCGACGCACGAGCCGGGCGCCGCCGCCGTGATCGCGCTGAGCTTGATCGAAGAGGTGTCGGGCGCCGGCGGTCTGCCTCCGTTGAAGGTGGGAGTCGCGACCGGAGCGGTCATCGCCCGTGAGGGCGACATCTTCGGCCCGCCGGTCAACCTCGCGAGTCGTCTCGTCACTACGGCAAGGCCCGAGAGCGCCCTGGTTGATGAAGTTACGAAGGACGCGCTCTCGGACGACGCGCGCTTCGAGTTCACCCCGCTGGGGAAGCGAAGCCTGAAAGGGATCGGGGCCGTCCACCCGTTCCGCTTGCGATCCGCCGAGTCCGCTGCATCCCGCCCTGCCGCTCGGAGGCCGGCTGCCCGGCGACGTTCCCGCTAGCAGCCCTCGAAACCAGGCCTCGTGGCGAGCCCGCCGAATCGTTGAAGGCCATTGGGGTAGCCTTCCAGTCGTGGCTACCGATGCGCAGACGCAGGTGACCGAGGAACCGGAAGCCGGGCGCTTCCTCATGATCCTGGCCGGCGAGCAGATCGGCTTCTTGCAATATCAACCCCTACCGGGTTCAAGCATGGTTCTGGAACACGTTGAGATCGACCCGCGTTTCGAAGGTCGCGGACTGGGCGGAGAGTTGACCAAAGCAGCACTCGAGGTGTTCCGAGCGCGCGGAGTTACCGTCGTTCCCCAATGCCCGTTCATCGCCCGTTACATCCGCGCCCATCCGGAGTACGCGGACTTGGTTGCTCGATGAATGTTCACTCATAACGACGAGGATCCTCAGCCTCGCGGTTTCTAAGCGGAAAAAACGAACATCGCGCACAATCACGCCGCATCCCTGTCGCATTTGTTCGACAAAAGTCATGGATGCAACGCGCGTCTCGCTCATACACTGTGACGGGAAGTTTTCGATCGCAGGTGAGGCGCGACGTGGCGGACGAGCTCGAACCGAACCCAAAGATCTCACGACGGACGGCCATCCGGCGTGGCGCAGTCATCGGCGCCGGCGTCTGGGCGGTCCCCACCATCTCGAGCATGCGCTTGCCCGCGCACGCTCAGGTCGGGAGCCCGATGCCGGAACCGACGCCGACGCCGACGCCGACCGAAACTGTGACGACGACTCCGACACCGACGCCGACCGAAACCCTCACGACCACGCCGACGCCTTCACCTCCGCAAGTTGGCGGTGTCAAGATCGTGGACGGCAGCGATGTGGGCGGAGCGGGCCTCGCGCAGACGGGGCAGAACCTGGGGGCACAAGCCATAGCGGGCGGCGGCCTCGTCGCCTTGGGGCTCGGGATGAAAAGGATCGCGGGCAACCGTCTCTCCGAGCAACTGCCTGCTGAGGACGCGCCGAAGTCAGGATAGCTCGGCAACATCGCAGGGACGTCCTAGCAGCTCGCCCCAACTACATCCGATGAGCGGCGGATAGGCCCTATCCTCGTGGAGTGAAGAAATCCTCGCGAGGGCACGGATGCTGCCGCCGGGCATGATGCCGCCGGGGACGAAACCTTCCCTGTTGGCCCGCCTCGAAAGGCGCCTTGGCGGAGCGGTCGATTCGCTTTACCGCACACTTGCCGAGAATCGGGTCACGCACCTCCCTTGGGCGGTGATCCAGACGTTTTCACGCGCGCAAGGCGCTCTGATATCGGGGAGCATCGCGTACTACACGTTCCTATCCTTGCTGCCACTCGTCCTGGTGACGGCCTTCGTGCTCGGAACCGTCTCGAACGCCAATGCGGGAGCCCAAGACGTCCTCGGTCGCGCCTTCGAGCAGCTGCTTCCCGGGATCGAAGGCCGGGAGATCATCGAGCAGCTCATCAATTCACGCGGCGCATTCGGGATCCTCGGCGTCGTGACGACCGTGTACGCAGGAAGCGGGTTCGTCGGTTCCCTCACGGCCGGGCTCAACCGCATCTGGGAAGTCTCGGCCGGACGCAACCCGCTCGGTCAGAAGCTCGTCAACCTCTTCATCGTGTTGATGCTCGGGGTGGTGCTGCTGGGCTCGGTTTCAGTGACGATCTGGGTTGCGTACCTAACCCGGGTCGCGCTGGGCTCAGGAGCCGATGCAGCGACGCGGACGATCGAGATCGTCGCGAGCCCCCTTTCGCTGTTCTTTGTCTTGCTGGCGCTGTATCGCTTCCTGCCTGCCCGTCGGCTGACGCTGAAGAGCCAGCTTCCGGGCGCGGTCATGGGAGCGCTGGGCATCGAGGCTTTGAAGCGAGCGTTCACGTTTTGGGCTCAGCATTCGGCCGGCTTGGCAGCGCTGCCTCGCACCCTGTTGTCGGTCGTGCTCTTGTTGATCTGGCTCGGATTCTTCAGCCAGATCGTCCTCTACGGCGCCGCGCTTAACGTCGTTCTGGAGCGCCGGCGGAAGGGGATCCCGCTCGCTCCCGAGCCACCTCAATCGATCGACGGACCTCATTAGATAGAAGCGGAGGGCGAGGGACTCGAACCCCCACGCCGCCTCTCGACGGCTCAGCGGTTTTGGTTTTGCAATTCCGTGGGCGAGCGCGGCGGTTGACAGCGAGCCCGTCCCTAACGGGCCTTCGATGTCACACACGTCCACTACAATTTCGATCAGTGCGAAAGACGCAGAGGAAGGGCGGCATTGCGGTCGCGCAGGCGATCGCTTCGTTCACCAGGGCCGGTTACGACGTTTCGTTGCCGCTGACCGAATCGGCTCCCTACGACCTCATCGTCGACACAGGACTCGATCTCAAGCGGGTGCAGGTGCGGTACACGAGCTCGCACCAAGTCGACCTCCGGCGAATACACTCCAACTCACAGGGCTATGTCGTCAAGCGGACCGGCCTAATGCTTACGATTGGTTGTATGTGCTCAATCACATAGGGGAGGAGTTTCTCGTGCCGGAGTGCCTGCACTCTCGCAGAGCATGGAACACGGACGGAAGATTTCTCCTCACGGTGCAAGGCGAGGGAGGGGTGACCGAGCGGACGAAGGTGGCAGTCTTGAAAACTGCTGGGGGGCAACCCCCCGTGGGTTCGAATCCCACCCCCTCCGCCGGATGAAACCGCGAAGAGCGACCCATACAACCGCGGGTCGTGGCGCAGCTGAACCACGCATCACGCCTCGTGTGCGGCATCGACCCTTCCGCTGACCCGGACGGCTGGCGGTCGGTTCGGCCTAACGCGGCGCCTTGGCAAGACCGCCCGGTTGCCAATTACCGTAGCCCTCCGCATCCCAGGGTAACCCAGCCCTCCCGCTCGCTCTGTCCGGATACGAACGTTGCCGCCCGGGGGTACGTAGTCCCCGGTAAGCCGATCCGACCAGGGAGGCTCGACGAACATGCGCAAAGTACATCTGCTCGCCCTGATGACGATGCTTTCTTTGGCGGCCGTGGCTTGCGGCGGCGACAACGACACCACGCCTAGGGCCGGAGACACCACTTCGCCCGGCGGCACGTTGCCGCAGCCCACCGCCAATTCCTCGCCGCTCAACAACCAAGGCACGATGGACGCAACGGCGATGAGCAAGTTCTCGCTCGAGCTCGAGCTCGACGACTCCTACTTCAAGCCCACGTTCATCAAGGGGACGGCCGGGCAGACCCTCAATATCGAGCTGGAGAACGAGGGACCGTTGCCTCACACGTTCACGATCTCGGCCCTCAACGTCGACCATCAGGTAGCGCCGGGGACGACCGTCGAGATCGACCTGACGTTGCCCTCCGGCACAACCGACGTCGCGTTCTTCTGCCGCTTCCACGCTGGCGGGGGGATGCGAGGCGCGTTCTTCTTCGGCGCAGCGCCGACCGCGCTTTCCACGAACCCCG
>JBKKCR010000034.1:0-6784 GCA_046712825.1 Actinomycetota bacterium
CGGTACGAGAGCTTCCCGCCCACGCCGTTCGCGTTCGAGCCGGTGCGATCCGAGAAGCTCGGATGCTCGGGCCAGATGCCGGTGTCGATGACGCCGACGATGACGTCCTCACCGGCAGCGCCCTGCCCGCCGAGATCGTCCCAGATGTAGCCGTTCCCCGAAAGCTCTAGGAACTCGGGGGAGTTGTCGGTGGTCGGGAACTTGCGCTCGTCCGCGCGGATCGCCACGACGTCGCTCATCTTGGAGAGCTTGTCGACCTGCTTGCGCGTCAGCTTCGCGGCGAATCCGTTGAAGCTGTAGTGGTAGCCGTAGATCTTCTCGGCGCCGACCGCGTCGAGCGCGGACTTCTGCCGTCCGTCGAGATAGGAGACGTACTTCTTCACGTCCGAGTTGTTGCGATCGATCTTCTTGCCTTCGGAGGGATGCGTCGCGGCGTAGCCCTTGGTCTCTCCGCGATAGGAAGAAACCGGGGCGTCGAGCAACTGAACGATGTAGACCGAGTTCGCGCCGCCGAGCTTGACCGACGCCGTTCGCGCCGCTCCATCGTCGCGCGCGGCCGCCGGCAGCGCGATCGCGATGGAGAGCAACATCGTGATCGCCGTGACGCCGGCGAGCTTCCGGACACGTGCGCGTGACCGAACCATGCGCGGTTCCCCCCTCGTCTCGTGGACAAAGGCACCCTAGACCTCGAACGCGTCACGCGGCAACCGAAACGGGGCCGCGCTTGCGCAGCTTGTCCCGCTTCGAGCGGTCTAGGACTCGCGCGTCTCCGCGGTCACGTCGACGATCGTCAAAGCGCGATTCCGCAAGCGATCCGAGTACTCGTTCCACTCGTCGGACGCGTCGTCGGACTTCGGGAACATGTCGAAGTGGCACACGCGAGAACCGGAGGGGATCGTGCTCGTGAAGCGGACGTCGAACATCGACGAGCCGAACTGCCGGCGCGACGCGGCGATCATCCCCTCGACGTAGTAGCGCTGCACGCGGCAGTCGAACGCGCCGTACACGTCCTCGTGCGGGCAGTAGTGGATGTCGAAGTCCGCGCCGTCGGAGCCGAAGCGCGGCGCCTCGATCGACGCGTAGCAGACCTCGTTGATCCACGACGCGACCATGCTCGCGATCTCGGGCGGCGTCGCGTCCTCCGGCGGCTCGACGCCGTCGACCATCTCGGCGACGATCCGGTCACCGACGCGGGAGAGCGCGGCGCGGAACACGTCGTGCCCCTCGGCGCCGAACCGTTCCTCGACGGCTTTGAGCGCCTCGATGAGCCCGACGGCCATCATCTGACCCCACACGAACGTCGAGGCAGCGTCGTACTCGGGATTGGCGAGCGCCTTGCGACGGAAGCCGTCGACGGCCTCGGCGAACGGCCACTTGAGCGGCAGCCGCTCGCGCCGTCCGCCCCACGGCAGCGACTCCGCGCCGTTGTCCCGCGCCTCCCCGTGCGGCCGTACCGGTGTGCCCGTCCATGCGACATCGCTCATGGTGTCCTCCTCGCTCCCGGCAAGCATCGCACGCAATGGGTCGGCGCGGCACCAGATGGCGGAAAAGCCCGGGGCGGCCGCCCGGACGTCGATTAGGCTGCGCGTGTGCCCGCCCGATACCGCGTGGTCGACGTCTTCGCGCGTGAGCCGCTCGCCGGGAACGCGCTCGCCGTTTTCCCCGATCCCGGATCGGTCGAGCCGGACCGCATGCAGCGGATCGCGCGCGAGATGAACCTCTCGGAGACCACCTTCGTGACAGGCGTTACGGCCGACGGTTACGACGTTCGGATCTTCACGCCTACGGAGGAGATGCCGTTCGCCGGGCATCCGACGCTCGGCACCGCATGGGTCCTGCGCGAGCTCGGCGCGGTTGCCGGCGAGCACGTGATCCAACGCAGCCCCGCCGGCGAGACGCGAGTGGAGTTCGACGGCGACCGCGTGAGGCTCGAGCGAACCGGCTCGGTGAGCGACGACGTCGATGCGTCCGATGTCGTTGACGGCCTCGGCATGCCGCACGACCGGCTGGGGTTCGACGCGGTCGAGCTCGGCGGCGCGTCGATCCGGCTTCTGCCGGCGATCGCAGATCCGGCGGTCCCGCTTCTCATGCTCCCGATCGGTTCACCGGATGTGCTGGCTGCGCTGGCGGCGCCGCCATCCCTTGGGGACCACCGGGGCGTCTACTGCTTCGCGCCGCTCGGTCGCGGGAGGATCAAGGCTCGGTTCTTCGGTTCCGGTTTCGGCGTGGTCGAGGATCCCGCCACCGGCTTGGCCGCCGCCGCGCTCGGGCTCTATCTCGGAGCGCGGTCGGGCCGGTTGAGTTTGGAGATCGAGCAAGGCGCTGAGATCGGCCGTCCGTCGTTCATCGCGGTCGATGCTTCGCCGGGCCGCTCGCGCGTGAGCGGCGCTGTGCACCTGGTCGCCGAGGCGACGTTGCTCGCATAGGCGCATCCACGGCCTGGGCCGGTTCGTCTAGCGTCGCCGAGAGTCGCTTTGGAGCCACGAGCCGGTAGCTCTCCTCGACCCAATCGGTGAGCACGCCGACCGGCGGGGCCCCGCGCTTGAGTGGGATGTTCACCCAGCCGCTTTTCCCGAGGCCGTAGCCGCTCGGTTCGGCGCCGGGCGCCATGAGTGCTTGTGCGTTGGACTCGACGAGCTTGACCGACATCCCTCGGTCCGTCTTGGGGTCGTCCGTCCCGAAGAAGACGAAGATCTTCCCGTTCACCTTCGCAACGCTCTCATCCCAGGGATGGTCCTCGTACGCCTCAGGCAGCCCGAGCGCGAACGCGCGAACACGGTCGCGGGTCGATCCGCGCGCGGCCATCTATCCGCTCGGCGGGAAGAAGAAGTCCGCGGGATCGGGCTCGACGGTGGAGAACGTCACCGAGCTTGCCGCGCCGCCGGTGTGGAGCAGCATCGGATAGTTCGGCACCGTCGGGAGCCGGTTCCACGCGGTTCCGCCGCTGACGATGACGATCAGGCGCGCGCCCTGATGCACGACCGCGTCGAGTGGCTGGAGGTCGAACCGAAGCCGAAGCGTCTCCCCGGGGGTGACCTGCTGCGGCTCGTCCGAGCCGTCGCGGAACCGAAGGTCGAACTGACCCCACCCGAGGCGCTTCACTTTGGAGCCCAAGGATTCGTAGACGTACACCGTGAGCTGTCCGCCGGGCCCGAGCGGCGTCACCTCGAGATCGGTCGATGGGATCGCGCCGAACCGGATCTGCTGCGTGAGCGGGGGCGTCTGGAACAGCGCGCATCCCGTCAGACACGCGTCGCGCAACCCGGCGAGAAGCGGCATGCCGGTTTCGATCCCCAGCTGCGTGTGGAAGGGGTCGAGCCAGACCGGCTTGTCCGCTCCCGCGTCCGACGGCGAGGTCGAAAGCGCGCGCGGCGGATCGAGCCAGAACGTCGCAGCCGGTCCATCGGGCCAGGCGTCCGCCGCGCGCCAGCCGCCGTCGGAGTCCTCGATCTCGTACTTCGGCCCCGTCGGCGCGTCGAGATCGTCCTTCAGCCACCGGTCGAACCAGTTGAGCAGGACGTCCGCCCAATCCCGGCGGCCGCCGTCGCTGAACGGCCACTGATGTCCCCACTGGCCGAGGAGATGCTTGACCGTCACACCCGCGGCTTCGAGCTCCCAGATCCATGGGTACTGAAGGCCGGGATCGACGTTCCAGTCTTGGAGACCCTGCACCATGTAGACGCTGCCGTGATAGTTGGCGAGGATCCGGTCGCGGTACCGCCGCTCCGTCCAGTATCCGAAGGGATCCAGGCGACCGGTCGCCGAGCTGTACGCCGACGCCGCCAGCCCGGTGGCGTACTCGGGACAAGCTGCTACCTCGATCGTGTGCTGCAGGGAGCGCTCGGGCGCGAACGCGACGAGGCTCTGCTGGTAGTAGAGCGCGTTGAGGATCAGTGGCCCGCGCCAGTCGATGCGTCCCTGCCGGTACATCAGCTGGAACAAGTCCGGAACACCCTCGAGGGGGACGATCGTCTTGAGATGCGGATTGCCGAACGACGCTACCTCCCACGGCGTGCCGCCGTCATAGGACAAGCCGATCATGCCGACCGAGCCGGTGCTCCAGGGCTGGGTACCGAGCCAGGTGATCGCCTGATCCAGGTCGGCGCGCTCGCCGTTCCCCATCATGTTCATGCACCCGCCACTGTCGCCGGTGCCGCGCACCGCGATGACCGCAACCGCGTAGCCCTGCGGGATGTAGTTCTCCGTCAGGAACGACTCGCAGGCGCGCAGATCCAGCGTCTGCAGCGCGTGGTAGTACGGGCCGGCGGTGGCGATGACGGGAACCTTCACGCCTTCGGGAACGTTGGGTCGCAGGACGGCCATCTGGATGGTGGTGCCGTCGTAGTCGCCGTCGAGCTCGACGATCTGTTGTTCCCCGATGGTGTATTGAGCGGGCTCGGAGACGCTCGGATAGGGGCCGGAGTAATCACCTCCGGCGCCCAGATCGCACGGCTGTACTACCTGAGCGCGCGCGACGATGGCCGAGCCGGTGAGCGCGAGGATCGCGGCGATCGCGGCGATCAGCCGGCGACTCAAACGATCACCGTCCGAAGTAGGAGCCGGTGTCGGTCCACGCCGATGCGATCAACGCGTCGTACGCCAACGGCCACGGCGGACGGAGGAACCCGAGGGCTCGAACGTCTTCGAACCAGTGCCCGAACGGTGAGTGGCGGGCGAACGTTCCGCCGCCCATGATGCGCGCGATCCTGCGCGTGCAGTCCTCCGCCAGCCGCGCCGCGGCCGTCTTGCCGAGCAGCACGGGTCGAAGGGGAACGGGGTCGTTCTCCACGGCCTGCAGCATCCCTTCGTAAGCCTGGCGCATGAGCCAGGCGTCCATCTCGGCGTTCGCCCATTCCACCTGTTCGTACGGGTGCAGCGAGTCCTTCTTACCTTCGAGCTGTTTCCGAGCTTCCGCCATCGCCGCTTCCACGACGCCGAGGATCACCGCGGTGAAGAGCGACCCGATGAACGGCGCGGCAGCCGACGAGAGCGCCTGCCAGTTACCCGGCCACGCGGACCGGTACGCACCGGGGAAGTCCGTGAAGGCCATCCCGTGACTCTGCGTCGCCGTCATGCCGTGTCCGTCCCACGGCGCGATCAGCTTCACGCCTTGGGATCCGTCCCAGGGCGCGCCCCGCATGTCGAGATAGAACCAGTCGGGCTCCTCCTCGCCGTCCGGCCGCGCGGCGGTGAGCATGAACGAGGTGATCCCGGAGCCGCTTCCGAAGTGCTTCTGTCCCGTCACGATCCAGTTTCCGTCGGAACCGGGTCGCGCGGTCGCTTTCGTCTGCGACACGTCCCCACCGCTGCCGGGCTCGCTCGTGATCGTTCCGAACCACGCGCCCTCGGACGCGAGGCGTCCGACCTCGGTGCGCTGCTCGGCCCAGGCGGCGCGATGGGGCTCGTCCGCCTGTTCGCTCGCCATCCAGAACGCGAGCACCGACGGGTGCATCGAAGAGACGAGCGCGACCGAAGAATCTCCGTGCGCCAGCGCGCGCAAGATCTCCGCCGTGGCGCGGGTGGATCTCGGAACGCTTTCGAAGAGTCCCCCTTGAGAGGCGGGGACGCCCGTCATGAGATAGGCGGCCTTCGCGAGCTCCTCGAAATCGGCGGGGTCGAGCTCGCGACGACGCTGGCGCTCGCGACGGTCGGCCGCGAAACGCTCCGCGATACGGGTTACTTCTGCGAGCACGGCGCCGGCGTCCATCTCGTCCTCCCCGGTAGACGCCTCACGGTGCCATCCATCCCCGCGGGAGGCAAGGGGAGATCAGTCCGTGACGGCTCCCGCGGTCTTCTGCCGGGCTCGGTACGCCGCAACGCTCGCCCGGTTCCCACAAACCTGAGGGCTGCAGTACCGGCGAGACCGGTTCCGCGACCCATCGACGAACACGTCCATGCAACGGTCGCCCTCGCACAAGCGCAGACGTTCGAAGCCGTCCTCCGCGATCACAACGGACAAGGCCATGGCGGATTCGGCCGCGATCCTGGGAGCGATCGGGGTGCGGTGCGGCGTGTAGTGCAGGTGCCACGGCCCTTCGTCATGGTTGGTCAGTTCCGGCCGGGCACCCGACTTCGCGAGGAGGCCGTTCAAGACGGCGACCGCGCTCCCGTGGTCCTCGGCCTCGAAGACGCCTCGCAGGGTGGATCGGAGCCGGCGCACTTGCTCGAGATCGTCTGCGGTTGGTTCGGCGGCGCGGCTGATCTTGTGCTGTTCGAGGAAGACCGCGAGCTCGTCCAGTCGCGTCAGCTCGTCTTGGCCGGAGAATCGGTTCTCGCTGTTGACCAGATCGACTGCCAGCTCCAGCGAGCACTCCATGTAAGGACCGTAATTGGCTTGACTCATTAGTCTCCCAGCGGTACGGTAAGGACCATCATACAGTTTGCCCCTGACAAGCCGACCAGTCAAGCAGAACAGGCGAAAGGAGGAGGAGATGCAGTTCATCTCAGAGGAGCTCGCGCGGCTGCGCCGCTGCGAGTTGCTGAAGGAGGCCCGCGAGCAGCGTCTCGCTGCGGAGGTGGGTCGGGTTTCTCGCGGCCACTCCTCCTGGCGTCGCCGCTTCGCACAGAACGGTTAACGCGGGCTCGAGGGCGGAAGGGACGCGCGTTGGCACGAGGGTGGGAGCACGCCGTGACGGTCCTGATCGTGTTCGTAGGCGCCTTGATCTTCCTGAACGTTGCCGTCCTGAGATTCGGTGTCGACAGCCGGGATGGGAACGATTGGGCTGAACGCCGCCGCGCGTAGACGGAGGCGAAATGGAGAGGAACGGAAGAGGCGCGGGCCCCC
>JBKKCR010000035.1:0-5049 GCA_046712825.1 Actinomycetota bacterium
GCGCCTGGCCGACACAAGCGCCTGGCATGTAGCTCGCAAGCCCGCGGTCGCGAGGCCTTGGGGGGAGGCGCTCACCGAGGCGTTGATCGTGGTATGCCCGCCGGTTGAGCTCGAGCTCCTTTATAGCTCGCGCAGCGCGTCAGACTACGACAACATCGCGCTCGAACTGACCGCCCTCCCCCACGTCCCATGCGGAGAGGAATCGTTCACGCGAGCCCTGGAGGTCCAACGGCGACTGGCCCACGTCGGCGGGCTGCACCACCGAAGCGTCAAGATCCCCGACCTCATCATCGCCGCCGCGGCCGAGCTTGCCGATCTGCCCTTGTGGCACTACGACGAGGACTTCGACCGGATCGCAGCGATCACCGGGCAGCAGGTCTCCTGGATCGCCCCGCGGGGATCCCTTTAGCCCTCCACCGACCGCTGCGAACGATCTTGGGGGCGTAGGCTCGACCCATGACCAACCTGCACCTCGGCGTGAGCGAACTTCTGCGCCGGGCGGCGGCCGAGGATGCCGTTGACGTCGCGTTCACACTCGGCGACCGGCGGCTGACATACGCGGAGTGGGATGAGGCCGCCGACCGCGCTGCAACCCGGCTCTGGGAAGTCGGCGTGCGGCCGGGTGACGTGGTCGCGCTTCTGCTGGACCCGTCCTTCTGGTACCCGATCGCCTACATCGGGATCGCCCGACTCGGTTGCGTGACGGCCGGCATCAATCCACGGTTCGGGCCTCGCGAGATCGAGCACATCCTTTCGAGCTCGGGTGCGACGGCGCTGGTAAGCGAACTCGGGGAGGTGCCCGGGAACCTTCCGATCGTGCATCCGGCGTCACTCGGTGAGGCAGATCCGGAACCGCCCGACGCCGAGGCCGCCCTCGAGGACCCGGTCGCGATCGTCTACACCAGCGGGACCACCGGCCTTCCGAAGGGCGCGACGTTCACGGTGTCGGCTCTCGAGGCGGTCCGCCGCATCGAAGCGACGCTCGAGCCGTCCTTGGACCGCACCAGCGGGTTGCAAGCCACGCCGATGACGCACATGGGCTACATGACCAAGATCGCCTCGCACATATCGCGGCGAGCGAAGACGGTCCTGATGGAAGACCGCTGGACCGCGCGGTCGGCGCTGGAGCTCATCGAGCGCGAGCGGATCACGCACATCGGCGGCGTGCCGACACAGCTGGCGCTGATGATGATGGACCCCCGGTTCGGAGATTTCGATCTGTCGTGCATCCGCTCGATCTTGATCGGCGGGGCGCCGGCGTCTCCCGATCTCGTGCGACAAATCCGGGAGACCTTCGGCGTGCCGGTCCAACACCGCTACTCGTCGACCGAGCTCGCGCTGTGCTGCTCGACGAGACTCGGCGACCCCGACGCGACCGTCGCAGAAACCGTAGGCCGCCCGCTCCCCGAGGTCGAGCTGCGCGTGCTCGATCCGAACGCCGACGGGATCGGTGAGGTCGTCGCCCGCTCACCCGCGATGATGCGCGAGTATTGGAACGACGCCGAGGCCTCGCGAGAGGCGATCGACCCGGACGGTTTCTTCCATCCCGGCGACCTCGGCCGGATCGACGAGGACGGAAATCTCAGACTCGCCGGGCGGACGAAGGAGATGTACATCCGCGGCGGCTACAACGTGTACCCGGTGGAGGTCGAGAACGTCTTGCGCGAGCATCCGAAGGTGGCGCTGGTCGGCGTGATCGGGATCCCGGACCAGGTGCTCGGCGAGCGCGGGAAGGCGTTCGTCGTGCCGGCCGACCCGTCGGACCCGCCTACGGCCGAGGAGCTCAAGGAATTCGTGGCGAGCCGGATCGCCGACTACAAGAAGCCGGACGTCGTCGAGATCCGGGACGATCTGCCGCTCACTTCGATGTTCAAGGTGGACAAAGCCGCGCTGGCGTAACGACGCTCAGCCGCCGAGCGGGTCCCCGAGCGAGTCCACGGCGTCCCAGGCTGCGCACGGAGGATCCGGGAGCAGCCGCGTGAAGGTGAAGCCGATGTCGCGCGCGAGCCGGATCTGGGCGCACATCACGTGATCCCCGATCGTCGGCGACGCATTGAAGATCGAGTTGTCGTTGACGGCGATCTGCGCGGCGATCGCCGGATACGCCTCGGCCGGCGCGATCAGGTAGCCGAGCTGGTCGTCGGCCAGCGCCAGCGTCCAATGGCGCTGGGCGGGGACGTTCGTCGCCTCCTCGACCCCGGCGGCGATGTTCGGGTAGGGCTCCCCCGGCGCGCCGTTGATGAGCAGGTCGCCGATGCGCAGCGCGGACACGAACGTGCCGATGGTGTTGCCGACCAACCATGGAGCGCTCCGCGAGCGCTGGATCGGTGCCCCGACCGCCTCGCCGCGCAGCAAGAGCGCCAGCAGGAACGGGTTCACGGCCTCGTGGCGGATGAACGCTTTCGCCGCCGAGACCGGGCCGCTCACCGGCGGCGCGCCCGCCAGCGCCTTGCCGACGTGGTACATCAGCATGGTCGGGTAGGCCGTGCGCCGGTCCTCGATCTCGTACCCGGGCTTCGACGGATCGGTGAACGAGCACCGCGGGCGGCACGGCTGGGTGCGGCCGTTGGTCCCTTGGAACGCAATACCCACCCCGCCGTAGGTCGCCGTCAGGGTCTCAGAGAGGAACTGCGGCCAGTCGCCGTGCACGCCGGATCCCCCGCCGAGCGTCGCGTGCGCGGCGTACGAAGCGACCGTCGTGATGACGTCTCCGGTGGTCGCGTCGCGCGCCTGGAGGACGCGGAGCCACGAGTCCTTCTCCTCCGCGAGTGGGGTGCAGATGTCGTTGGGGAAGTTGCTCTCCGGGTCTTGGTTGAGCGCCTCGGTGCAGGTCTGGTTGTAGATGAGATCGGGCGCGTCGTCGGCACCGGCGACGATCGTCGCCGCCCGGCGCGTCGCGTACGCCTCTTGGATCGCCGCCACCGTCTGGTCGGCGATGAAGGCGAGATAGTCGGACGGGATGAAGCCCCACGCCCCGATGGCGTCGGGCCCCGAGTGCGTGTGGTCGTTCGAGATGACGATGTTGGAGGCGGGAAGGTTGGGGATGCTCGCCGCGATCCGCTGCTCGATCGCGTGCAGGCCGGCCTCCGGGTCGTTCTCGTACGCGGCGAACATGCCCTGCGTCTCGACCGTCGCCATCGCGATGGCCGTTCCCGTGGTCTGATCCTGCACAACGATCGCCCGGGCCCCGATGTGCTCGCCCTCGAACGAGCCGGTGTTGCCGGGACCGACCGCCTGGCTCACCGGCGACGTCCCGTCGCCGAGCCCGAACCCCCCGAGGTTGATTGTTCCGAACCCGATCGGGCTGATGTCCTTGAACGCGGCTCCCACCAGATAGCCGGACCCGACCGCCGAGCGCGCAGGCGCGAGGGCTGCGACCAGAGCGACCAGCAGAACCGAAGCGATGAGGGCGCGGCGCACGGAACCTCCTGGATGGGGTGACGCCTCTTGGTTCGTCGCCCCGGCCCCGGCTTCCTGCGACTAGCTCATCCGGGCGATGATCATCCGCTGGATCTCGCTCGACCCGCCGGCGATCCGTATCACGCTCGCCAGGCGGTAGAGCCGCTCAGATGTACATCCGCGGCGGCTACAACGTGTACCCGGTCGAGGTCGAGAACGTCCTGCGCGAGCACCCCAAGGTCGCGCTCGTGGGTGTCATCGGGATCCCCGACGACGTGCTCGGCGAGCGGGGCAAGGCGTTCGTCGTAGCGGCCGACCCCGCCAACCCTCCGACGGCCGATGAGCTGAAGGCCTTCGTCGCAAGCCGGATCGCCGACTACAAGACGCCCGACGTCGTGGAGATCAAGGACGAGCTGCCGCTCACCTCGATGTTCAAGGTGGACAAGGCACGTCTCGCTTGAGCTTCGCGAGGCATGGGTAACCTGCGTCAACATGCCGACCTCGATCCGTGCCTCGCTCCGGGCGAAAACAGGTAACGGACGTTTCTCGCTCGCCGACGTGAATCCCGCCCCGAAACGTGGCGTGAGCCGAACGAAGGCCGACCGGGACGCAGCGGCGGATCGGAAGCGGCTCGCTCGCTGGCAGGAGCGGCTCTGGGCGGAAGGGAAGCGTTCCCTGCTTGTCGTCCTCCAAGGGATGGATGCCTCGGGCAAGGACGGAACGATCAAGCATGTGATCGGGTCGATGAACCCGCTCGGCTGCAAGGTGACGGCCTTCAAGGCCCCGACCCGGCAGGAACTTGAGCACAACTTCCTGTGGCGGATCCGCAAGGCCCTGCCGGAGACCGGACAGGTCGGCGTGCTCAATCGCTCCCACTACGAGGATGTCGTGGTCGTTCGGGTCGAAGAGCTCGTTCCGGAGAAGACCTGGCGCCCGCGGTTCGCCGCGATCAACCGCTTCGAGAAGAGCCTCGCCGACCGCGACGTCACGGTGCTCAAGTTCTTCCTCCACATCTCGCATGAAGAGCAGGCGCGCCGGCTTCTCAAGCGACTGGACGACCCCACGAAGCGGTGGAAGTTCGATGTAAACGATCTCGACGCCCGGGAACGATGGAGCGACTACACCGAGGCCTACAGCGATGCGATCGCGCGGTGCTCATCGGAGGCAGCGCCCTGGTATGTGATCCCCGCCGACGCCAAGTGGTTCCGGAACTGGGCCATCGGGCGGATCCTCGTCGAGACGTTCCACGAGCTGGATCCCAAGTACCCCGAGCCCGAGCTCGACATCCCGGCGATCAAGGCCCGGCTGAAACGTGTCAGCTCATCCGAGCGATGATCATCCGCTGTATCTCGGACGACCCGCCGGCGATCCGCATCACCCGCGCCAGCCGGTAGAGCCGCTCCACGGTGTGCCCGCGGGTGTAGCCGATCCCGCCGAACACCTGCACCGCCCGGTCCACGACATGCCCCACCATCTCCGAGCAGTACAGCTTCGCCATCGCGATCTCTTTGAACACGTCCTCGCCGTGATCGGCGCGTTGCGCGGCGTCGTAGCACATCGACCGCGCGGCGTAGAGCTCGGTTTCGGAGTCGGCGACCATCCACTGGATCGCCTGATTCTCCGACAGCGGCTTGCCGAACGTGATCCGCT
>JBKKCR010000036.1:0-10953 GCA_046712825.1 Actinomycetota bacterium
GACGGACAACGCGCCGGTAGGCAGGTCCCATCTTTTCCCCGGCGCGCGGGCCAAGCTCCACGCGCAGCTCAGGGGTCAGGACCTTCGCGAAGTAGGTACGCAGCTCGTCGCGCAGCGCGATCTGCTCGTCGGAATAGGCGACGCGCACCGAACCCCTACCCGAACCTTGGGATGTGCCCGCCCCAGCCGACGAACGACGTCGCGCCGCCGTCGACGATGAACTCGGCTCCGGTGCAGTAGGAGCTTTCGTCCGAGGCGAGGAACAAGACCATGTTCACGATGTCGTCGGGGACGCCCGCGCGGCGGAGCGGGATGCCGGACTCGAACAGCTTGTCGACGTCGACGTCCTGGAGGCCCAGCGCGCGGGTCATCGGCGTGTCGATGAAGCCCGGGTGCACGGAGTTCACGCGGATCTTGTGGCGCCCGAGCTCGACCGCGGCGGACTTGCTCATCCCCCGGACGGCGAACTTGCTGGCCGTGTAGGCGGTCAGGCGCGGAAGGCCACGGAGCCCTTCGACCGAGGAGATGTTGATGATCGAGCCGCCGCCGGCGCGCTTCATGGCCGGCACGGCCGCCTTCATGCCGAGGAACACGCCGACCTGATTCACGTTGATGATCTGCATGTACTCCTCGAGCGTTGAGTCCTCGAGCTTGCCGAACTTGAGGATGCCGGCGTTGTTGAGCAGCACGTCCAGCCTGCCGAAGGATTGTTCGGCGTCCTTGACGGCCGAAACCCAATCGTCTTCCTTGGTGACGTCGAGGTGCGTGTAGATGGCGGCGTCGCCCAGCTCCTGAGCGAGCGTCTTGCCCTCGTCGTCGAGGATGTCACCGAGCGCGACCCGCGCGCCCTCGGCGACGAACCGGCGGGCAGCGGTGGCGCCCTGTCCACGCGAGCCGCCCGAGATCAGCGCGACCTTGCCGTCGAGCCGTCCCACTGTTGTCCTTTCAGATCCCGAGCCGGGTTGCCAGCAGTTCCCGATGGTAGACGGGGTCGCCGAACAGCAGCTCGGAGGACTTCGCGCGCTTGAAGTACAGGTGCGCGTCGTGTTCCCAGGTGAAGCCGATGCCGCCGTGAACCTGGATGTTCTCCGAGGCGGCAAAGAAGTAGGCGTCGGAGGCGACCGCCTTGGCGAGCGGGGCGCTCAGACGGAGCTCGTCGTCATCCTTCGCGGCGACCCACATCGCGTAGTAGGCGGCGGTCTTCGCCGACTCGATCTGCAGCAGCATGTCGGCGCACTTGTGCTTGATGGCCTGGAACTGGCCGATCGGGCGGCCGAACTGGACGCGGTTCTTCGCGTACTCGACGGCCATGTCGAGGCATCGCTGCGCGCCGCCGACGATCTCGGCCGCGATGCAGACAGAGATGTGGTCGAGCAGCTTGTCGAGCGTCGCGGGGATGTCGCCGAGCGCGGTGGCACGCACGTTCTTTAGCTCGATGCCCGCCTGCTTGCGGGTCTGGTCGAGCGTCGGAAGTGCCTCGCGGGTCAGACCGTCGGCGTCGCCGCGGACCACGAACAGACCGACACCCTCGGGCGCCTTGGCCGCGACGATCAGCACGGAAGCGATCCCGCCGTCGACCACGAACCGCTTGGTGCCGTTCAGGATCCAGTCGGAGCCTTTTTTCTCCGCGGTCGCTTCGACGCCACTCTCGTCCCAGCGGCCGTTGGGCTCGGCGAACGCGAGCGCGGCGATCGTCTCGCCGGACGCGATACCCGGCAACAGCTCCTTGCGCTGCGCGTCGGAGCCGAGATCGAGGATCGCGTTGCCGGCCAGGCACACGCTCGACAGGAACGGCGCCGCCAGCAGCGACCGGCCCATCTCCTCGAGCACGATGCCGAGCTCGACGAACGAGAAGCCCTGCCCGCCGTACTCCTCCGGGATATGGAGTCCCTGGAGGCCGAGCTCGGCCGCCATCTGCTTCCACACGGACTCGTCGTAGCCGTCCGGCGTCTCCATCAGCCGGCGGACCTCGGTCGTCGGTGACTTGTCCTCGAGAAAACGCCGCATAGTTCGGCGAAGCTCTTCCTGCTCGTCGGTGAAGGTGAAATTCATGGTTACGGCCTCTCGCTCGAGACGATCCACATCGCGAAGAACTGCGATCCCCCACCGTACGCGTGACCGAGGGCGAGGTGCGCGCCTTCCACCTGATGCTCGCCGGCCTGGCCGCGGACCTGCATCGCGGCTTCGGCGAAGCGGAGCATGCCGGACGCGCCGATCGGGTTCGATGACAGCACGCCGCCGGACGGGTTGATCGGCAGGTCGCCGTCCAGAGCGGTCACGCCCCTATCGGTGAGCTGCCACCCGGTCCCTTCCTCGGCGAAGCCGAGGTTCTCGAGCCACATCGGCTCGAACCAGGAGAACGGAACGTAGACCTCGGCGACGTCGATCTGGCCGCGCGGGTCGGTGATGCCGGCCTGAGCGTAGACATCGGCGGCACAGTCCCGGCCGGCGCGCGGGTTGACCTCGTCCCGGCCGGCCATGCCGAGCGGCTCGCTCCGCACCGCCGTGCCGCGCACCCAGGCCGCCGGGTTCTTGCCGGTGGCCGCGTATCGCTCGCTCGTGAGGACCATCGCGCACGCGCCGTCCGATGACGGGCAGCACTCGAGGAAGCGGATCGGATCCCACAGCATCGGCGACTCGGCGACCTTCTCGAACGAGATGTCGGGGATTCTTAGATGTGCATACGGGTTCTTCATGCCGTTCACGCGGTCCTTGACGGCGACCTCGATCCCGATGTGGTCGGGCGCCTTCGCGCGGCGGATGTACTCACGGATGTGCGGCGCGAAGTAGCCGCCGGCCCCGGCGACCAGCGTCGGCTGGAAGGGGATCTTCGGAGCGAGCGCCCACATCGCGTTGGACTCGGACTGCTTCTCGAACGCGACGGTGAGGACGCGCTCGTAGAGACCGGACGCGACGTGGTGCGCGGCGACGACCGCGGTGGATCCGCCGACGCTGCCGGCCGTGTGGACGCGGAGCAAGGGCTTGCCGACGGCGCCGAGCGCGTCGGCCAGGTACAGCTCGGGCATCATGATGCCCTCGAACATGTCGGGCGCCTTGCCGACCACGACGGCGTCGATGTCGCCCCATCCCATGTTGGCGTCGTCGAGCGCGCGAGTTGCGGCCTCGCGCACGAGCCCGGCGATCGAAAGGTCCTCGCGGGCAG
The DNA here is from genome assembly GCA_046712825.1 of Actinomycetota bacterium. Lineage (GTDB taxonomy): Bacteria > Actinomycetota > AC-67 > AC-67 > AC-67 > DATFGK01. The sequence goes on from JBKKCR010000036.1 coordinate 3,164, forward strand.
TGTCGTGCTTCGTCTGGCCGATCCCGACGATCGCGGTGCGCTCCATCGCTACTCGCCCTCCATGACGCACACGAGGTTCTGTTGCAGGCATGGGCCGGAGGTCGCGTGGGCGAGGGCGCGGTTCGCTTCGCCGTTCGAGATCCGCGTCGCGGCCTCGCCGATGCGGATCAGACCGGCGGCCATGATCGGGTTCGCAGCGAGCGCTCCGCCCGAGGGGTTGATCTTTGTGCCGTTCGGCTTCGCAAGCCCAAGGGCGTCGCGCAGGATCAGCTCTTGGTGCGTGAACGGCGCGTACAGCTCGGCGACGTCGATCGAGCCGTCGAGCGCGCCGGCCACCTCCGCGGCCTTGCGGGTCGACGGTGAGCGCGTCAGGTCGCGCACGCCCGGATAGTGCGGCTCGATGCGGTGGTCGATGCCGCGGATCCACGCCGGACGCCTCGATGCCTTCCGCGCCAGGTCCCCCGCGGCGAGCACGACGGCCGCGGCGCCGTCGGAGATCGGCGCACAGTCGTGCTTGCGGAGCGGCGACACGATGTACGGGTCGGCGAGGATCTGGTCGACGTCGAAGTCGCCGGTCACCTGTGCGTTCGCGTTGGCCTTCGCGTCGCGGCGGCTTCGAACGGCGACGTCGGCCATCTCGCGCTCGGTGTGGTCGGTCGACTCGAGCAGGGCGCGAGCCTGCAACGCGGCGAGCGAGATCGCGTCGGGCCACAGCGGCGCCAGGTAGTAGGGATCGAGCTGACGGGTCAGCACGTCGCGCACCTGTCCCGGCGAGGACTTGCCGAACCCGTAGACGAGCGCGGAGTCGATCTCGCCCTCTTGCAACAGCACCCATGCCTCGTACAGCGCCCAGGCGCCGTCGGCCTCGACGTGGGACTCCCGGACGGGAGGCCAGGCTCCGATCGCCTCGAGGCCGTACACGAACGCGAACGGCTGACCGGCCAGGTAGTCGGCCGAACCCGAGCACGTGAAGCCGATCTCTTTCGACGGGATCCCCGAGTCGGCGACGGCCTTCTGGATCACCGGCATGAGGATCTCGACCTCGTTCTGGACGGCGTTGTTCCGGACACTCGTCGACTGCGCGAACGAGACGACGGCGACCTCACGCATCGGCGCGCATCCTCTTGAGCACGTCGTCGATCGGCGCGTCGGGGTCACCGGTTGGACGCCAGTAGCGGATCGAGTCCGACGACGGGCCGCGCTCGGCTTCCGGAGCCCAGACCGCTTCGACCCGCATCCCCATGCGGACGTCGGCGGCTTGGACCTCCTGCAGCAAGGAGGTCAGCGGGATATCGGCGCCGTCGAGCAGGATCGCGGCGGTCGTGTAGGGGATCTCGACGGTCGAGCCGGCGAACGGCATGTTCACGACGCAGAAGGTCGTTACGGTGCCGACGTGCGGGAGCTCGACGACTTCGGTCATCGGGATCCCGTCGCGCGGGCACGCGCCGCTGCCGCCGCCCACGTACACCTTGTGGCAGCGCTCGCAGCGCTCGCCGAGGATGCGGCCCTCGGCGAGGCCGTTGAGGAATCGTGACCGCGCGACGCCGGGCGTGTAGTTGTACTCGAGCCGTATCGGCGTCTGGATGATCTCGACGGGATCGGACATCACGCCTCCGGCTCGAAGCATTCGATGTCGAGGATGTGTCCGGTGCGCTCCTCGCGCCAGCGCGGCTTCACGCGCATCCCGGTCTTCATCGCTCTTTCGTCGCCGGCGTCGACGGCGTGCAGCAGCGCGGTGTCGGCGCCGTCCAAGCGGATCAGCGCCCACGCGAACGGCTTCTTCAAGGGATTGTTCGGGCGCGGCTCGGCGATCCAGGCCCAGGTCGTCACCAAGCCTGCTGGGCCGACCGCGACGAATTCGCTGAGCTCGGCGGCGGTCTGCGGGTCGTACTCGACCGGCGGAACGATCACGCGGCCGTCGCTCCCGCGGATGCCCTCGAGCTTCTTGTCGCGCAGACCGGTCAGGAACCGTCCGATCACGGGGCCAACGCTGCGCTTGTACGGGTATTCCAGGACGTGGAGCGCCGTCAGGACTTGGGTGTCGCCCGCCCCCGCCGTCATGGCGTCAGATCGCCCGCTCGCGTCCGGCCCAGTACGGGTCCCGGAGCTTGCGCTTGTAGAGCTTGCCGTTGGGATCGCGCGGCATCTCGGCGATGAAGTCGATCGTGCGTGGGATCTTGTACTTCGCGAGTCGGTCCGACAAGAACGACGTCAGCTCTTGCTCGAGCGCTTCGCCCGGCTCAACGCCGGCCGTCGGTTCGACGACGGCCTTGACCTCCTCGCCCCAGTCGTCGTGAGGGATGCCGAACACGGCGGCGTCGACGACCTTCGGATGCTGATGCAAGGTTCCCTCGATCTCGGCGGGATAGATGTTCACACCGCCCGAGATGATCATGTCGATCTTGCGGTCCTTAAGGAACAGGTAGCCGTCCTCGTCGAGGTAACCGATGTCCCCGACCGTGAAGAAGCCCTCGTTCCAGGTCTTGTCGGTCTTCGCCTTGTCCTTGTGGTACTCGAAGGTGTAGTCGCCCATCTTCATCCAGACGGTGCCGGGCGTCCCCGCCGGAACGGGCTTGTTGTCATCGTCGAGGACAGACACCTGCGAGATGGGCCACGGCTTGCCCACGGTGCCGGGCTTCTTCAGCCACTCCTCCGGCGTCACCAGCGTGCCACCGCCCTCGGTCGCGGCGTAGTACTCGTAGATCACCGGGCCCCACCAGTCGAGCATGCGTCGCTTGGTCTCGATCGGGCACGGCGCGGCCGAGTGGATCATGTAGCGCAGCGAGCCCAGATCGCGCGTGTTCTTCGCGTCGTTCGGGAGCGCGAGCAGACGATGGAACTGCGTCGGCACCATGTGCGAAGACGTGACCTTGTAGCGCTCGATGCGATCGAGTGTGCCTTCGGGCGTCCACTTGTCCATCAGCACGACGGTGTGGCCCATGTGCAGCGAACTGGACGCGAAGCGCAGCACGGCCGTGTGGTACAGCGGCGAGACCACGAGGTGGACGTTGTCGTCTTTCGGCTGGATGGCGAACAGCATCAGGAACAACCCGTTCAGCTCGGCATTGGTGTCGGGGTCGAACTGGCTTGCCGGCCGTCGAACACCCTTCGGGCGCCCGGTCGTTCCGGCCGTGTAGTTCATGATGTCGCCCGTCGCACGGTCGTCCGGCATGGCGTCCGGCTGTCCCGACTTCACGTCGGCGTAGGGACGGAAGTCTGCGATGTCGCCGCCGACGGCGAATCGCGCGTCGGCCGGGAAGTTCGCCTCCTCGGCCGCTGCCCGTGCCGCCTCGGCGTACCGCGCGTCGGCGATGAACGCCTTGGCCTCCGAGTCTTGGAGGATGTACGCGATCTCCGCCGCGGTGAGGTGGTAGTTGATCGGCACGAGGTACCAGCCCGCCTGCATAACGGCGAGGTAAGCCTCGGTCGCCGCGATCGAGTTCGGAAGGAGGATCGCGACGGTGTCGCCCTTCTGCAGTCCGAGCGCGCGGAGGCCGTGCACGAGCCGGTTGGTTTCGGCCAGAAGGTCCCCGGCGGTCATCTCGACGCCGTCGGGATCGACGAGCGCGAGACGCGCCGGATCGGCCTGCGCGAGGTTCCAGAACCCGAGTTCACCCACGACGAGCGAAATTAGAACACGTTCTCGTTCTGAGGTGCAACCCGGTCGGCTACCAAAGCACGAGCACCGAAGGTGAGCAGGGCAGCCCCGAGGACCAGATTGCCGATCACGACGACGGATTCGGCCCCGCCGAACCCCGACGCGCTCAGTGCCCGGTAGGTGATCGGCTCGCCGAGCTGGCCGATCACGATGATCAGGCCACTCAGCGTCAAGGCGGCGGTCCCGAGGCGCCGGGCTCGGCCGCCCCAGATCGCCGCCCACGACGCTGCCACGAACAGGATCAGGAACCAGAGCGGCGGCGAGATGCCGGTGCCGAGCCCGTAGAGGAAGTCGTTCTGCGCCGTCAGCCCGGTACTGATCCCGAGCCAGCCCGCGGGTTCCTCGCGGTCGATCGCGATCGCGGCGCCGATGATGGAGTTCACGATGGTGAGGAAGGCGACGATGGAGAGCGCCATGGCCGGCATTCTGCAGCCGGTTGAGCGCGCGAGGGAGAACGTGTTCTAATTCTTGCCCAGCCAGCGCGAGCGCGGAGGTCGACAATGCGAGCCGCCATCCTTCCCGGTCTCAACGAGAAGCTCGAGGTACGCGACGACGTGAGCGTGGTCGGGCCCGGTCCCGGCGAGGTCCACATCCGGATCGTCGCCAGCGGGGTCTGCCATTCCGATATCTCCGCGCAGAACGGGACGCTGCCTTCGCCGATGCCGGGCGTGCTCGGACACGAGGGCGCCGGCGAGATACTTGCGGTCGGGGACGGCGTGACCACGTTGGCTCCAGGCGATCACGTGATCGTGTCCTGGGTGCCGCCGTGCGGATGGTGCCGCCTGTGCCTCGAGGGACAGCCGAACCTGTGCCAGACGTACCTGTTCGACGCGCTCACGGCGCAGCGCTTCGTGATGGGCGACACGCCGATCGGCGCGATGGCCGGGACCGGCACCTTCGCCGAGGAGCTCGTCGTTCCGCAGGTCGCGGCGATCAAGATCCCGGACGACGTGCCGCTCGACGTGGCCTCGCTCGTGGGGTGCGGGGTGATGACTGGGGTCGGTGCCGCGCTCAATACGGCGAAGGTGCGGCCGGGCTCGTCCGTCGTCGTGTTCGGCTGCGGAGGCGTCGGCGTCAGCGCGATCCAGGGGGCGCGCATCGCGGGCGCGGCCGAGATCGTCGCCGTGGACCTGCTCGACCACAAGCTCGAGTCCGCGAAGAAGTTCGGCGCGACGCACGCGGTCAAGCCCGGCGATCTTGCGGCGTTGTCCGGGGAGCTGACCGCGGGGCTCGGATTCGATTACGCGTTCGAAGTGATCGGGCTTCCCGACACTATCCGCAGCGCGTGGGATGCCACTCGCCGCGGTGGAACGACCGTCGTCGTCGGGGCAGGCCGCGCCGAAGCCATGGTTTCGTTCAGCGCCTTCGAGCTCTTCTACTTCGAGAAGAAGCTGCTCGGTTGCTTCTACGGGTCGGCCGACGTCCGCACGGACTTCCATCGGATGTTGCGCCTGTGGCGGGCCGGAAAGCTGGACCTCGAGGGCATGATCACGCGACGCATCGACCTGTCGGAGATCAACGACGCGTTCGACGCGTGCAAGAACGGCGACGTGATCCGCACGGTAATCGAGTTCAAGTAGCGCGTGTCTTCGGTCGTCGTCACCGGATCCGCCTCCGGGATCGGCGCCGCGTGCGCCGCGCGTCTCGCGAGCGAAGGCCATCGGATAATCGGCGTCGACCTGCGCGACGCGGACGTGATCGCGGATCTCTCGACCGTCGAGGGTCGGCGCTCGGCTATCGATTCGGTGCTCTCCCTGTCTGGCGGGTCGATCGCCGGCCTGGTGACCAGCGCGGGTCTGGCCGGGATGCCCAACCGGCGGGGCTCGCTGCTAACGGCCGTGAATTACTTCGGCACCGTGGAGCTGCTCGAAGGGTTGCGGCCATCGCTGAGCGGCGGTGCGGCGGTCGCCATCAGCTCGAACTCGACCACCGTGCAGCCGGGGGTTCCGATGGACGTCGTCGAGGCGTGCCTCTCCGGCGACGTCGAGCGGGCGGCGGCCGCGGCAGATGCGACGCCCGGCGGATCGATCGCGACTTACCCCGCGACCAAGATGGCGGTTGCTCGATGGGTGCGACGGCATGCGCCGCGGAAGGCGTGGATCGGGAGCGGCATCCGGCTCAACGCGGTCGCGCCGGGGTTGATCAAGACGCCGATGACCGACGAGCTCCGCTCCGACCCGCTCATCGGCCAGGCGCTGGATCTATTTCCCGTGCCGATGGGTCGCCCCGGCCGGCCGGAGGAAGTCGCCGCGATCATCTCGTTCCTGCTCGGACCTGAGGCGAGCTTGATCGCCGGCTCGATCGTGTTCGCCGACGGCGGTTCGGACGCGAAGATCCGCGCCGACGACTGGCCGGCACCGTGGGTCGTCGACGATCCGGCCGCCGCTTGGTTCGGCGATCGCGAAGAGCCGGACGACTAGGTCGAGGCAGGTCTGACACCTTTTCGGCACTGTCTGACAAGTTGGACGTCAACTTGTCTGACATGCTGATCGAGGCTCACTACCCTGAACCGATGCGTGAATCCGAGATAGAGCTCCTGATCGGGATCGCCTTGCCGTTGGTAGGCGCGCTCATCTTCCGCTGGCGGCGAGACCTCGCCTATGTACCGATCGTCTTCGCGGTGATCGGCGGGCTCATCGCGATCACAGCGCTCTTTCGGGCGTCGATGGGTTTCTAGAGAGTTGGAGCCGCTCGGCGTCAGACAAAGTGACGTCAACTTGCTGACACGGATAGGCAGGCTCAGAGGACGCGCCGGCCGCCCGAGTACTCCTCGTCGTAGGGGGCGTCAGACAGGTTCGTGATACGCACGACCTCACCCGTACCCGGCGCCTCGAGCATCTTGCCATCACCAACGTAAAGACCGACGTGATGGACGACGCCTTTCGTCGCGAAGAAGACCAAGTCGCCCGGCCGGAGATAGGAGCGGGCCACCGCACGACCAGCTCCTGCCTGTACCGCGGAGTCCCGCGGAACCAATATCCCGTGCGTGCGGAACACTTGGTAGATGATTCCCGAGCAATCGAAGCCGTACGCCGAGTTCCCGCCCCAGAGGTACGGCAGACCTAAGAAGCGGCGCGCATCCTCGATGATCGCTTCGGCGGTGCGGGGAAGGGCCGGCGCGTCCCGATCTGCCACGACAACGTTCTTCGCTGCAACCTTGAGCGTGCGGCCGTCCGGCACCCAGACCTTGACGAACGATCCCGCATGCCCGACGAAGGGTAGGCGCGTCGCGTAGCTGACGTTCATCGCGGACGCGCCTTTGGCCGTCCGAAGCTCCGCCGTCTTCGCCGTAACGGTAGCCACCATCCGCGTCGCCGGCGGCGTTCGCGCGCTCAGTTGTCGGAGCGGGATCCATCCCGGATAACCCTTCGGGTCCTGGGTGCTCGCCTGTGTCGCGATGAACACGTTGGCCCAAGACCCGCGCACCGACAGGACCTTCACCTGTTCGCCGAGCAAGACCTGACTGTCTTCTCGCACCGGCCCGAGAGCGCGGCGCTGCGCGAGCGTCATAGCCTCGAGCCATTCCTCGATCCGGACGGGGTTCGCGAGGGCAGGGGCGTCGACCGAACGAGCAGATTCCGGGGAGCGCCACAAAGTCGCGACGGGGACGGCGACGTACGCGCTCGCTCCGACTCGAACCGATGGCGCCACGGAAGGTGACGGAGAGGAGGACGGAGACACGGATAATGAGGCACTGGGCGAAGAAGCCGCGGTTTGCGGGTCCGCGTTCGGTTGTGTCGCGGCACACCCCGCAGTCAGGAGCAGCAGGACGAGCCAAACCCGTGTCCTCATGGCTTAATGATGCCCGTGATCGGAGCGCGCGGCTAGAGGCGTTCCGGCGTGAATTTCACCGGCAGGTGCTTCAGGCCGTTGATGAAGCTCGAGCGCAGGCGCGCCGGCGGGTTCGTCATCGCCATGTCGGGCAACCGGTTCAGCAGCTCCTCGAACATGATCTTGATCTCGAGCTCGGCCAGCGAGAATCCCAGGCAGAAGTGCGCTCCCCCTCCGCCGAAGGTCACGTGCTCGCACTCGGGGCGGCCGACGTCGAAGCGGTGCGGATCCTCGAAGACCTCGGGGTCACGGTTCGCGGCGATGTACCACAGGATCACCTTGTCGCCGGTCTTGATCTCCT
>JBKKCR010000037.1:0-20300 GCA_046712825.1 Actinomycetota bacterium
TGAAGCGGTTCAGCAAGCGCCGGTTCGCACCCAGCGTTGCGCGTCTTCCGGCCGGCGGCGTCCGGCCGAACCCGGCGAGATCGATCGCGAGAACGCGTCCCTGCTCGGCGAGACCGGGCGCGACCGAGAGCCAGTTCACGTGCGAGCCGCCGAGGCCGTGGACCAAGACGAACGTCGGCCCTTCGGAGGGGCCGTTCCATTCCGCGTAGTGAACGGGGCCGTCGAGCTCGACGGTGTGGGATTCCACGGAGGGTAAGCCTACCCGAGCGGCGGCCGCCGGGCGGGAACGCCCAGCATCCAATCGCGCACCCGCGCGCGGGCGATCCAGAACAAGGCGGCCGCCGCGAAGAACAGCAGAGACGCCGACGCGATCGCCCAGTCTGGGAGCGCACTGCGGGTCGCCGGTTCCTCCACCTCACGCGACTGTGCCGTGCCGAACGTCCGCGTGAACGAGGACGACGTGGACTGCAGTTCGCCCGCCGAGGGGATGTCCGGAAGAGCACCGGGGAGTGCTCCTGGGTTGACCGCTCCGACGGCGGGCGGGACGACCTTCGTGCCGGCCACCGCGCGCGTGAACTTCACGCCCGACGCGACGGCGGACATCGGGTTCGCGATCAGGAGCTCGACGTTGCGGTCCTGGGAGGGTCCGGGGACGAGCGAGTTCTCCGGGCCGCGTGCGTCCGCGTCGGCCGCGTGTCCCCCTTGCGGGTCGTTGTAGCCGACCTCGCGCGCCACGGCCGCCAGGTACTCCTCGTTGACCTCCGCGGTGCCGGCTCCCATCACGCTTTCGTCGGTCGGATCGTCGGCCCACTCGATGCACGTGGCCGAATCCGTTGCGTCCCCGCGGCACGCCTGGGGCGGCGCCGTCGCGTCGAAGATGACCCCGAAGACCGAGAGCGTGCCGTCCTTGTTGTCGACGATCTCGAGCGTCCGGCTCTGGCTCGGCCAGTCGGCGTGCGAGGAGCTGTTCACCTCCCAGTAGCCTGTGCCCGGCTTGCCGTCGGCGGCCGGGAGTCCGGCCCTCGGCCACACGCGGTTCTCGTGGGTGTGTCCGGCCGCGTGCAGCACAACGTTCGGGAAGCGGAGCAGGAGCGCCGACGTCTCCTCGCCGAAGGCGCGCCCATCGTCGTCGACCCGCTCGAGGGTGGGGAAGTCGGTCGTCTTGAGGTTGACGGGGAAGCTCTCATCCATGGAGTCCTTGGTGTGATGCGAGAAGACGACCACGAGTGAGTTCTTCGCCGCCGCGTTGGTCGCGAGGCCGCCCGATGCGTCGTAGTAGCGCGAGGAGTGCGCGACCAGCTCTCGCTCGAGCCACGCCAGCTGCTGCGTGTCGAGGTTGCCGCCTGCGAAACCTTCGTCGGGGTTCGTGTCGAGGACGACGTAATGGATGCCCGCCGAGTCGTAGGAGTAACACAGGCGCGCGAGCGGTTCGCCGGCGGCGTCGGTGCAGCGCGGGCCCAGGAGGCCGTGACCGGCCGGCAAGCCCGTCGAACCTCGCGCGTCGGGATCGAGCGCTTTCGCTTGGGCCGGAGGGAGATGCTCTGCCGCCCATTGATTCCTGGTCAAGGTCGCGCGAAGGGCGTCCGGCGTCACGAGGCCGGTCGTCGCCGGCCGCGAAAGCACCCGCGTCCAGAACGCGGGGTCGGAAGCCTTGGCCGGATCGGCGCAAAGCTCTTGCAGGTAGTCGGGCCCGAGGGTGCGGATGAACAGCGGTCCCTGCGCGTAGGTGTGCGCGAGCTCCCACCAACCGGGGAGGTTCGGCAAGGTGCCCTGGACCTTCGCGTCGTGGTTGCCCAGCACCGAGTACCAGGGAACGGGCTGCCCGTTCGCGTTCCGCAGTCCCGGCGCGAAGAACGGATCGTTCGCGAGCTCGAGGATGCTGCGGCCGCCGGCCGGGCTCGGCCAGGGGTCGCTGCCCTGCGGTCCTTCGTACCAATCGTGGTTCCCGGAGTCGGGATCGAGCAGCTTGCCGCCGTCGAGGAGGTCGATGAACCATCGCGTCTCGTTCCGCTGCGTGTTGTCGGCGGCGTCTCCGAGCTGGATCCCGAAGTCGAACGGTCTTCCCGTGACGGGACCGGACGCTATCGCGTTCGCCGCACGGATGTTCGAGTTGATGAGGTGCGGAACCATTGACTCCTGCGGTCTGAACGCCGAGATGAACGGATGCGATCCGCACAGGTCGATCCAGGGGCCGCGGAGCGGAGACTCCTCGTCGGCCAGCTGGAAGTCGGCGAAGCCGACGAACGACGCGAGCGCATCGCGGCGGCTCTCGCGTCCCGCTTGTGCTTTCGCGAGGTCCTCGCGGACGAGCAGCGCTTCACCAGCCGCGTACTCGAATCGCCCGTCGCCGTTGAGGTCGAGGATCGTCCGCTCGAGGGTCGTGCCGGCGGGATTCACCTGCGCGCCGGAGCCCATCGATGCCAAGGCAGCGACGGCCGCAGCCATTGCAGCAAGCAGCCCGAAACGCCGGCGGAGCCGTCCGTTGAACGTCATGTTGTACTAACGAAGGATTTGCCCTGTGAGGTCTGGGTTCCTGCACAGATGAACCCGCTCAAGTCACCCACCCGTACCGACAACTCGTGCGGAATCGGGCGAAGCGCCCTTCGCCGACCCAGATCCTCCGGGCCGGGCCACCGGACCCCGCTCTTGAGCGATCTTCGCGGCCATGGTCGTTATCTGCTCGGCCATCGCGGGGCCGAGCCCCAGGCGGCGGGCGACCAAGCCCGGCGCGGCCGAGGAGAGGCCGGCGTCGCGGTCGGCGAGCGAGAGGCGGGTGCGTCGCTCCAGCACGTCCGAGAGCGAGGCTGCCATCTCGCGATCCACCGCCCACACCGCCTCAGCGGCCAGCCATGGCAAGCCCGGCACGAGCGGGAGAGCGAGGTCGGGCTCCGACGCCGCGAGCTCGAGCACCGCGGGCGCCCGATCTCCGAACGTCTCGACGAGATGGCGCGCCGACGCTTCGGAGATACCGGCGCGGTCCGCTGTGGCGATCGTCTCCGCCAGCAAACCGTCGAGCGGCCGCGTGAGCCCGATCGAGAGCTGTTTCGTGCGCGACCGCGTCCGCACCCCGAGCCGCGAGCACACGAGATCGACCGTGTCGGCTGCCATGCGACGGTACGTCGTCAGTTTCCCCCCAGTGATCGTCACGAGCCCGGCGGGCGACGCCGACAGATGCTGGGTGCGCGATAGGTCCGCCGTTCGCGCCTCGGGTCCGCCTGCGCCGGCCAGCAGCGGACGCAGGCCCGCCCACGCCGACACGACGTCGGACGGGTTCACGTCGACGCCCAGCGACCAGTTGACGGCCGACAGTGTGTAGCGAACGTCGTCGTCGTCGACGGAGGGAGAATCGAGCGGGCCGTCGTACGTGGTGTCGGTCGTCCCGAGCACCACGGTGTCTCCCCACCCCGGTATCGCGAACAACGAGCGCCGGTCGCGCGCGACCGACGGCATGACCACGGCGCTTCGCACCGGCACCGCGGAAGCGGGAACGACGAGATGGATCCCCTTGGCCGGCCGGATCGGTGGCGCGGCCGATCGCGCCTCGAGCCGTCCGACCTCGTCCGCCCAGACACCCGCGGCATTGACGAAGCAGCGCGCGCGGACCGTGATCTCTTTGCCGGTCATCTCGTCGGAGACGAACGCCGCGGCGATCGTGCCGCCGGAGGTGTCGAAGCCGTGAACCCGCGCGTGGTTCACGACCACCGCGCCGAACCCGTGCGCGGTGCGCAGCACCTCGAAGACGAGCCGCGCGTCGTCTGTGGTCGCGTCCCAGTATGTCCACGCTCCGACGACGCGCTTGGGGTCGAGTGAGGGAGTGAGACGCTTGATGTCGACGTCGCTCGCTCGGCGATGACGGCCGAACCCTTTCCTTCCCGCGACGATGTCGTACATCGTCAGCCCGATCGTGGCGAAACGTGTCTGGATCCCCTTCTTGTACGCGGGGAACAGGAAGCGCTGTGGTCGCACCAGCTGCGGTGCGAGGCGCCGCAGCAGGTCGCGCTCGCGGCTCGCTTCCCAAGTGAGCCGGAAGTCGTACTGCGCCAGATAGCGCAGCCCACCGTGGACCATCTTCGAGGAGCGGCTCGAGGTTCCGGACGCGAAATCGTCCCGCTCGACCAGGGCGACGGACAGGCCCCGGCTTGCCGCATCCAGGGCCACGCCGGCCCCGGTTATGCCCCCGCCGACGACGCAGACGTCGAAAGCCTCGCGCTCGAGGCGCTGGAGGTTCTCTGCGCGTGTGTCGGGCCCGATCTCCGGCACGGCGCCTATCATAGATGTCGCCGATGACCTCGCCCTCCTCCAAACGTCTGACGCGAGCCCGCGCCGAGATGGAGCGAGCCGGGATCGATGCGCTGATCGTCGGGCCGTCGGCCGATCTGCGTTACCTGACCGGGTACGACGCGCCACTTCTCGAGCGACTGACCATGCTGGTCCTACCCTCGGCCGGCGAACCGGCGCTCATCGTTCCGGAGCTGGAGCGGCCGCGGGCGGAAGATTCGGGCGCCGGGGACGTCGTACGGATCGTGACGTGGAACGAGACCGATGACCCCTACGCACACGTTCGCACCGCCGTGGGCGCCGACCATGCCACGCTCGCGGTAGGGGAGCGGATGTGGGCGACGTTCCTGCTGGCGCTGCAAGACGCGTACCCAGCCGCGGTCTTCTCACGTGCGTCGGGGATCCTGAACGCGCTGCGGATCCGCAAGGACGCGAACGAGCTCGATGCACTCCGAAGAGCAGCGGCGGCGGCGGACGGCGTCGCGACGGGGCTGGCGGGGGAGCGGGTTTCGGGCCGCACGGAGCGCGAGGTTGCTCGCTGGATCTCCGAAGCGCTCATCATGCGCGGATGCGAGCAGGTCGGCTTCGCGATCGTCGCGTCGGGGCCGAACTCCGCTTCGCCGCACCACGAGCCCGGGGACCGCGTGATCGAGCGGGGGGACGCGCTCGTCTGCGACTTCGGCGGCACGATCGACGGCTACTCGTCCGACATCACGCGAACGTTCTGTGTCGGCGAGCCGCCGGACGGTTTCGCCGACGTCTACACCGTCCTGGCGAGAGCGCAGGACGCCGCGGTGAGCGCCGTCGCGCCGGGCGTCCCGGCCGAGGATGTCGACGCTGCTGCTCGCAAGGTGATCGACGCGGCCGGCTACGGCGACGCCTTCATCCACCGCACAGGCCACGGCATCGGTCTCGAGGTCCACGAGGAGCCATACATCGTCGCAGGCAACGCCGAGCCGCTCACCGCGGGGATGACGTTCAGCGTCGAGCCGGGGATCTACTTGCGTGGCCGATTCGGCATGCGCCTCGAGGACATCGTCGCGGTCACCGACGACGGCGTCGAGCGATTGAACGCCGCGCCGCGTAACCCGGTGGTGCTGACGTGAAGACGCTCGCTTCGGGCTGGTGCCCGAGGCACGACCGCGTGTTCGAGAGAGCGAACGACTGCCCGGAGTGCGGAACCGCGCTCGTTCCCTTGGGTGCCGCGCAGGAGATCATCCCGCGCGACGCCGCGCTCGTCCTCGACGAGCCGGGCCAACCCGAACCAGAGCCGTCGACGAACCCATGGATCTTCCGAGCCTTCATCGCGATGGCACTCATAGGCGCGTTCGCCCTGGGCTTGGTGTTCCCGCGGGACGAGCCGGCATCCGTTCCGGGAGACACGCCGGGCACTTCTCACGAGCTCGTCGCGATCCAGCCCCAGGCAAGTGCGGCGGGGGCACAGATCCAGCTCGAACGCATGACGCAATCGGGGGATCGGATCACCGCATCGTTCCGAACCTTGACCGGCTTCAGCGTTCCACGGCTGATCGAAGGCGCAGCGGTCGAGGTCACGGTCGCGGCGTCCGGGGGAGGGGGGAGGTCCTTCAGTGTCTCCGACGTCCAACTCGTGGTCGACGCGAACGGCTTCACCCTGGCCGGCCGGATGGACCAGCCCGGACGGGTCATCAGTCTGCGGATCAGCTCCATCCAGGTCCTGGTGGGACGATCCCCGGAATGGTCGGCGAACGTGTCGTCGGTGTGGCCCGTGGCGTCCGACGATGAGCCGCAGGTTCTTCGCGTGAAGCAGCCGTCGCGCGCGGTCGCCGGCGGATCGGTGCGGCTCACCGCTCTGATCGCCTGGAGCGACCGGCTGGAGGCGGTGTTCGAGCTCAAAGGACTGGGCGGCGAAGCCGGCAACCGGGCGGAGATCGCGGGCTTCGAGCTCCTCACATCCTCCCCCGGCCAGGCGACGGGGACGAACGTGCACGGGAGATCGATCTCGGCGAGCGACACCGAGCTGATCTCGGCCGGGCAGATGATCGCCCGATTCGAGTCCGTCCCCGACGACGCGGGGCCGGTGGGCATCCGCGCGACACGGGTTTTCGACTTCATCGCGGGCCCGTGGACGTGGCGGTTCGAATGAGCGAGGGCGCCGCGTGACCGGATGGTGCCCGGTCCACGACCGAACCTATGAAGCCGACGACGGGTTCTGTCCTCGCTGCGGAACCGCGCTCGTCACCGACGACATTCCCTCGGACGACGCGACGGTGATCGTCCGAACGAACGAGCCCGAGCCCGAGATCAGCTCGGATCGACCGTCGGCGCGCCGGCCGAGCACGACGGTTATCGGGATCGCGGCCGCCGTTGTCGTTGCCTTCGTTGCCGGCCTCGCCTTCCCCGACGCGGATACGGCGGGCGATCGAACCGTCTCGTCTCCGCGTGACGCCGCGGTGGACCTCAACGTCGGCGTCACGCGGAACAGCGCGAGCCTTTCCCTCCGCCTCGAGAGCTTTACCCAGCGAGGGCAGAACGTCGTCGCCCGGATCAGCGTTGGTTCCGCGGATGGCGCAGACCTTGGCAAGCTCCGCAGCGCGTCGGTTTGGCTCATCCTCGCGGGAGGCGGTGAGATCTCCGACGAGGTTGCCGTGCGCTCGACGATCACCGGATTCATCATCGAGGGCAGGCTCCTTCCCAGCGCGACTGCGCCCGTTATCGGGGTGCGGATCGACTCGCTGGGCTTCGGGTACGCCGCCGGAGACGACATCCCGATCGACCTGTCCGGCGTGTGGCCGGCGACGCCCGCGAACCAGCCCCGCTCCGACAAGGCGACGGGAAGACTGGAGCTCGACGGGCTCGAGTTTGATCTGCGTGGGGTCGTCGGGTGGGTCGATCACGTCGACGTCGGTCTGTCGATCAGGGGGACGCGGCCCGGCTGGGACTACGGAACCCGGTACGAGCTCGTCTCCGATGCGATCTACGAAGGCTTCGCGCAGGGAACCCCCGACTCCGCGATCGTGCGGTTCGATTCGCTTCCCTCGGGCAAGCGCCGTTGGAGCTTCCGCGTGTCACTCGGGAGCGCTTCGGCCGTCGGGCCGTGGGAATGGTCGTTCGTCTGACCTCTTAGCCTTCTTTTCAGGCACAGGGAGGTGGTGTTAGATTCCGAGGAGTTACCGGCCGGTAACCCGCGGCGGGGAGGTGGACGACGATGGCCGACGCAAGCGACGTCGCTCGCGCTCATGACGACGCCTGGAACGCCAAGGACGTCGAGGGACGGAAAGCATGTTCGGCGCCGAACATCGAGCTCGAGATGCCGGGCGGGATGCAGCTCAAGGGCGTGGATCAGGTTCGCCAGGTCGAAGCAGTTTTCTGGGAGGCGCTTCCGGACTCCCAGATCATGTCGACGGATGTTTTCACTTCGGGCGACTCAGTGATCGCTGAGGGCTTTCTGACCGGCACGCACACGGGCGTGTTCCGCACGCCACAAGGCGAGATCCCCGCGAGCGGCAATCCGGTGAACCTTCGTTACGTCTCCATCAAGGGCGTCTCCGGCGGCAAGATCGTCTCCGAGCATCTGTACTTCGACCAGATGGAGTTCATGACGCAGATCGGAGCTCTTCCTCCAATGGGTTCTGCTTAAGCGCACCTCCCGAATCGATCGGAGACCAATCATGGGTGAGCCGCAGGGATTGAAGTGGACACGCGAAGAGGTCCAGGACGTCATCGAGTCCATCCCGTCGAACTTCCCGACCGTCTACTGCTGGGACTACGAGGTCAACCGTAAGGACCTGCGTGCGCTCTACGAGCGCGCCAAGGTCGAGCAGTGGAACGCACAGACCCATCCCGACTGGTCGATCAAGGTCGAGGTCACACCCGACAAGTTCCCGGACGAGCGCATCCCGTTCTACGGCACCGAGTACTGGGACCGGATGACCGAGAAGGAACGACAGGACTTCCGTGTCGCCGTCACGGCGTGGTCGCTCTCACAGTTCATGCACGGCGAGCAGGGCGCGTTGCTCGCTACCGCGAAGATCGTGAAGAGCGTCCCGTCGATCGACGCGAAGTTCTACGCGGCGACGCAGGTGATGGACGAGGCGCGCCACGTCGAGGTGTACCACAAGTATCTCACGGAGAAGCTCGAGGGCACGTTCCCGATCACGCCGCCGCTGCGGACGCTGCTCGATGCGATCCTCACCGACTCGCGGTGGGACATGACTTACCTCGGGATGCAGATCCTCGTCGAGGGGCTGGCGCTCGCGGCGTTCGGCATGATCTACCAAACGACGAAGGAGCCGCTGATCCGACAGATCACGCAATACATCATGGCGGACGAAGCCCGGCACGTCGCGTTCGGCGTGCTCAGTCTGAAGGACATCTATCCGGAGATGACCTCGGCCGAGCTCAAGGAGCGCGAGGAATTCACGATCGAGGCGTGTCACATGATGCGAGACCGCTTCGACATGGCCGAGCTCTACGAGCGGATGGGGCTGCCGGTCAAGGAGCTCGTTGAGATCCGCATGAAGTCGGAAGGGATGAAGCTCTTCCGGAGCTTGCTGTTCATGAAGATCGTGCCGAACCTCCGTAAGCTCGGGCTCCTGACACCGCGCGTGCGCGAGGAGTTCGCGCGCATGGACGTCCTGAAGTTCGAGAACATGTCGTCGACCGACGAGGACGTCGCCGACTCGAGCCTCGTTCAGACCGGCTAAGCCGGTATCGACAGCTCCCAGAGGTCGGCGAGCTCGGCCGTTTTCCCGGCACCACCGAACAAGAGCATGCTCGGCCCGGCGACGATCGCTCCCTCGACCCCGCTGCGAGCCGGTGGTGCGGTGCCCGCGGCGTTCAGCTTCTTCCACCCTTTGGCCTCGAACGACCAAAGCTCGTTGGAGGCTCCTTCCGCGGTGGCGCCGCCGAACAGGTAGGCGGTCGTCGCGGTACCGGCGAGCGCATAGAGGTTGCGCGCCGTCGGCGCTTTACCGCCGAGCTGCGACCACTCTTGCTTCGTAGGGTTGTACAGCCACCCATCTCCGAGGAAGGGCCGTCCGTCGGTCTGTCCGCCGAAGAGCAACATCCGGCCGAAGTCCGGCAGGTAGACCGCGCGGTGAAGACAACGCTTGATCGGGCGCGGCCCGCTCTTCGGGCTCACGTCGGTCCACTTCGCGGACAGCGCCCACGTGTCGTCGAAGCGGCCGGTGTCGGTGAATCCGTGCGAGATCGTGAGCGACGTGCCGATCTTGGCTCCGCCGGCCCCGTACCGAGCCGCCGGCGGCCCACCCGCCGGCTTCAGCTGCGTCCAGGTTCCGCGCACCGGATCGAACGCCCACGAATCGTTGAAGAACGTATTCGGGCCGCCCTGCCCGCCGAACACGACGAGGTGTCCGTCGATGAATGCGGCGCTGTGACCGAACCGCGCGGCCGGACTGCCCGGCAGTTTCTGCCATGCGTTGCTCGCCCGATCGAACGCCCAGAAATCGTTGAGCGGTTTGCCGGCCGCGCGACCGCCGAACAGGAACGCGATCGAGCCGCCGTCGTTCGCCGTGAACGTGTGGTCGCGGCGAGCGGCCGGGCCTTGCGCGGCGAGCGCGCTCCACGCCAGCGTCCGAGGTGCCGACACCGTGGGCGACGGGGAGGGCGACCCGCTTCCGGGCGTCGAGGGGCTCGGCGATGGAGCGGCGGAATCATCTCCCGAGCAGGCCGCTGCGATCCCAAGCGTCCCCAGCGCTGCTACGCGCAGGAAGTCGCGTCGGTCGAGCCGGGCGCGTGTCACCGGGCGAAGTATAGTGCCGCCATGGCAGCGCCACTGGGACTCTCCGAGGAGCAGGGCGCGCTGCTCGACCTCGTCAAAGACATCGCTCGCCGCGAGATCGCGCCGCACGTGGATGCGTGGGAACGCGACGCCGTCTTCCCGCGCGCGGCGTTCGACGCGCTGGGGAAGGCCGGACTACTCGGGCTGGTCTACCCGGAGGAATACGGTGGGGGAGCGCAGCCCAACGCGGTGTACCTGCTCGTGCTCGAGGAGCTCGCGGCGGCGCTCCTTTCCGTGGGGCTCGGGGCCAGCGTCCAGACGCTGACGATCTTCCCGACGCATGCGTACGGCACCGCCGAGCAAAAGGCGCGTTGGATGCCGCCGGCGTGCGCGGGGGATTGGATCGGCGCGTACTGCCTCTCCGAGCCGGGGTCGGGGTCGGACGCCTCGGCGCTCGTGACCAAGGCCGAGCGCGACGGCGACTCGTGGGTGATCAACGGACGGAAAGCTTTCGTGACGCACGGCGGTGAGGCCGACTACTACCAGGTCCTCGCCCGCACCGGTGAGGCCGGGCCCGGCGGGATCTCATGCTTCTTCGTCCCCGCCGACACGCCCGGCGTCTCGCGCGAGAAGCTCGAGCACAAGATGGGCATGCGTTCGTCTCCGACGGCTGCGATGCTCTTCGACGGGGTGCGCGTGCCGGAGGGTCACCTGATCGGCGAGCCGGGCGTCGGATTCCGGATCGCGATGCAAGCACTCGACGGCGGCCGGCTCGGCATCGCCGCGTGCAGCGTGGGGGTCGCCAGGGCAGCCCTCGACGCAGCGGTGGCGTTCGCGCGCGAGCGCGAGGCCTTCCGCAAGCCGATAATCGAGTTCCAGGGGATCTCGTTCATGCTCGCCGACATGGCGACCCAGGTCGACGCGGCCCGCGCGCTGACGCAGGAGGCCGGACGGCGGCGCGACGCCGGCGAACCGTTCGCCACCCAGGCCGCTATGGCGAAGCTGTTCGCCTCGGACACCGCGATGCGCGTCACGACCGACGCCGTGCAGGTGCACGGCGGCTACGGCTACGTCGAAGAGTTCCCCGTCGAGCGCTACATGCGCGAGGCCAAGGTGCTGCAGATCGTGGAAGGCACCAATCAGATCCAGCGGCTCGTGATCGGTCGCTCGCTCGGCCGCGACTAGGACGCCGCGTCCAGAGGGTTCGCTTGAGGGGCGGCTCGTGACGGTTCTGTGGACCGACGCGGTCGTGCTCGGCCCCGACGGCGCCGACACGGGCCTCCGCGCGCTCGCGGTGGATCCGCCGTGGATCGTGTGGGTCGGCGCCGATCTCGCGCACGCTCCGCGATGCGCTCGCCGAGTGTCGCTCAAAGGCCGTCGCGTCTCGCCGGGGTTCGTCGACGCGCACGCGCACCTCACGATGACGGGACTCGTGATGGAGGGCGTCGACCTGTCGTCGGTGCGTAGCGCGCAGGCCGTTCGGCGCGCGGTCGCTCGCTACTGCGAACGGGACGGCCGGCGCTTGGTGTGTGGAACCGGCTGGGACGACGCCGCCCCGGCGTGGCGGGGGAGGGGACCGACCGGCAAAGACCTGGACCGCGCCGCCGCGAATCGATTCGTGTACCTGACCCGGGTGGATTCCCACTCGGCCGTCGTATCGACGCGCCTCTTCGACGCTGCGGGATGCGCGAAGCACGAGGGTGCCGACGTCGACGACCGTGGACGCTTCACCGGCGTCGTCCGCCGCGACGCGCATCACGCCGCTCGCCGCTTGGCGCTCGCCAAGCTGCCGGCCTCAGCGCTCACCGCCGCCAATCTCGCCGCCGCCCGCGCCGCCGCGGCCGTCGGGATCACGACGGTGCACGAGATGTGTGGCCCGTTGCACGGCGCGGGGGAGTCCGGCCTGGACATCCTGCTCGAGCAGCGATTGCCGGTGGAGGTCGTCGCCTACTACGCGTCCGAGGACGTCGGCGTTCCGCGCTCACGCGGCTTGCGAACGATCGGCGGCGATCTGAACGTCGACGGCGCGCTCGGCTCGCGCACCGCGGCGTTGGAGAAGCCGTATGCCGACGCACGTGGACACGCGGGGTCGCTCTACCGGGACGCCGGCGACTGCGCGGCGTTCTTCGAGGAAGCCACTCGCGCCGGACTTCAGGGCGGCGTGCACTGCATCGGCGACGCTGCCTGCCGGGCGGCCGTCCGTGGGCTCGAACGGGCGGCACGACGGACATCGCTCGCGGCGGTGCGCAGGCTGCGCCATCGATTAGAGCATTTCGAGATGGCGTCGCCCGACCTGATCGGGCGCGCGGCGCGACTCGGCGCCGGGATCTCGATGCAGCCGGCGTTCGACGCCGCATGGGGCGGCCCCGGCCGCATGTACGCCAAACGTGCCGGCGCCCGCCGCTCGCGGGCGATGAACAACTTCCGGGCCGTGCTCGGCGCCGGGTGCGCGTGCGGCTTCGGCAGCGACTCGCCTATCACGCCGTTCGACCCGATGGCAGGCGTTCGGGCGGCGGCCGAACCCTCCAACCCTTCGCACGCGATCGCGTTCGCCGACGCGTTCCGGTGTGCGACGCTGGGAGCCGCCGCGCTGGCACGGGAAGAAGGGGTGAAAGGCCGGCTGGCGTGCGGCTACAGGGCCGATTGGGCGGTCTGGGACGGCGACCCCGCCCGATCCCGGCGGGCCTCGGTTGCGGCCACCGTCCTCGGGGGCCGGGTCGTCTCCGGCGAACTGTAGACGGCCCGGGCGTTGGTGTCCGGTGCGTCGGGTGTGTCAACATCTCCGGCGACATTGAGCGAGGAGGAGACATGGACTCGAGCCGGCTGAAGACGGTGCCACTGTTCGCCACCCTGAACGAGAAAGAGCTGAAGCAGGTCGCGCACCTCGCCGACGAGGTCGACGTACCCGAAGGCACGCGCCTCGTCGACGAGGGGAAGTTCGCACACGAGTTCTTCGTTATCGAGGAGGGCAAAGCCGAGGTCGTCCACGGCGGCAAGACCGTCGCCGAGCTCGGACCCGGCGACTTCTTCGGTGAGATCGCGCTGATCCGCACCGATCGCCGTACCGCGTCCGTCGTCGCCAAGAGCCCGATGAAGCTTATCGTGATATTCGGCCCGAACTTCCGGTCGATGGCCTCCGACCTTCCCGGCGTCGCCGAGAAGATCGATACGGCGGTCGAGGAGCGCTGCGCGGAGCTGGATCTCTAAGGGACACGTTGGAGCGTCCTAAGACCCGCTACGCGCGCAGCGGCGATCTTCATATCGCCTATCAGGTCGTCGGCGATGGGCCCATCGATATCGTTTGGGTCCCCGGCTGGTTCTCCCACGTCGAGCAATCGTGGGAATGGATCGACATGGCGGAGTTCTTCGAGCGCTTAGCATCGTTCAGCAGGCTGATCCTCTTCGACAAGCGTGGAACCGGCTTGTCCGACCCGGTTCCCGTCAGCACTCCCGCGACGATCGAGCAGCGCATGGACGACGTCCGCGCGGTCATGGACTCCGCCGGAAGCGAGCGCGCCGCTCTCATCGGCCTCTCCGAAGGCGGGCCGATGAGCATGGTGTTCGCGGCCACCTATCCGGAGCGAACCTCGGCATTGGTCTTGACCGGTACGTTCGCGAGAGCCACCTGGGCGCCGGACTACGACATCGGCGTCCCGAGGGAGTTCGTTGAGCCGGCGATCGACGACCTCATCGACAGCTGGGGCGAAGGACTCATCCTTCAGATCGCTGCTCCGAGCATGGACACCCCCGAGAACCGGCGTGAGCTCGGACGCTACGAGCGAAGCGCCGCCAGTCCGGGGATGGTTCGTGCCTTGATGAAGTTGAACCTCGACATCGACGTCCGGTCGATCCTTCCGACGATCAACGTCCCGACGCTCGTCCTCCACCGAGAGCAAGACATGATGACGCCGGTCGAGATGGGCCGGTACCTGGCGGAGCACATCCCCAACGCGAAGATGGTCGAGGTGCCGGGCAACGACCACGTGCCCTGGGCCGGCGACGTGAACCGCTTCGTCGGGGAGGTCCAGGAATTCCTGACCGGCTCCCGGCACGAAACCGCCCCAGATCGCATCCTCGCGACGGTGATGTTCAACGACATCGTGTCGTCGACCGAGCGGGCCTCGGAGATGGGCGACCAGCGGTGGAAGAAGCTGCTCGATCGGTTCTACGAGACCGCGGGCCGTCAGATCGAGCGCTTCGGCGGACGCCTCGTGGGCACGACCGGAGACGGCGTCCTGGCGACCTTCGATGGACCCGCACGCGGGGTGCGAAGCGCTACGGCCATCCGCGAGGCGGTGCGGCCGCTCGGGATCGAGATCCGCGCCGGGCTCCATACCGGCGAGTGCGAGCTCCGTGGGACGGATGTGGGTGGCATCGCCGTGCACATCGGTGCCCGCGTGTCGGCCAAGGCGGGGCCCGGCGAAGTGCTCGTATCTCGCACCGTCCGTGACCTCGTTGTGGGCTCTGGGCTCGCCTTCTCCGACCGGGGCGAGCACGAGCTGAAAGGCGTCCCGGGCACCTGGCAGCTGTACTTGGTCGATAGCTGATCCTCCGGGTTCCTGGAACCGGGAGGAGTCCGCAGGCATAATCCATCCGGCCATCCGGCCCCTCCTCCTTCCCGAGGCTTCCTCTCTGGACGCGTGCGTCCGTGCTGGTCACGGCGTTGCTGTCGTACCCGGCGTCTAAGGTTCGACGGCAGGAGGCAGGTATGACGCTCAGGCTCGATCAGGTGTACGGACAGGTGACGGCGATGAGCGCTGCCGTGGCCACGGCCCGTGACGACCTGGCCTCCCGGCTCGAGACGGCGACGGGGGAGTGGGAAAGCGTTTGGCCCGACATGGATCGGGTCCGCGGAAAGGTCGCCGCTGCGAAGACCTCGTGGCTCCTCGCGCAGCCGCTCGAACGCCCGGGCAACCGCCGACTCCCTGAGCTGACTCCTGAGCGCTGGCGGATCCTCGCCACCGACGGCTCCCAGATCGAGGTCTCCCGCCATGAGATCGCGCCCTGCTTCCTGGTGAACGTCGGCGAGGTCGTGCTGGATTATGGAGCCGAGCCGGGAGCCACGCTCGCGAGCGCTCCGTCGCTATTCTTCGAGCCCGAGGACCTCTACCCGATCTACGGGGACGAGGAGCGCGCCGCCGACGGGGCCGTGGTCGCCGCCATCCGCGACGCGCACGAATTCCGCCGCCTCGCTCAGCTCGTCCGCGAGTCCGACCGGCCAGCCGTCGCCCTCGTCGATGGAACCTTGATCCTCTGGCGGGACGAGTCGAACCCCCGCGGCCTGGCAGCGCTCGCTCCGGACGATGTCAAGAAGCAGCGACTCGACGCGATGCTCGAGCTGTTCGAAGCCGGGGAGCAGGCCGGGATCCCGGTCGTCGGCTACGTATCGTCGCCGGGGGGCTCGGACGTCGTAAACACGCTCAAGGTGATGCTATGCCCCGAGCATCCGGTAGATTGCGACCGCTGTCCGTTCACGCCCGAGGGCACGCGCCCGACCGCAGTGCACGACAAGCCCTGCGACCCCGTCGCCCGCGTCACCGACGCGATGCTTTTCCGTCGGATGCTCACGACCGGCGAGCGATCGCCGTTGTTCTGGTCGAGCGCCCCGGTGCTGGATGCCTACGGAGGCCACCGCGTCGCGTTCTGTTATCTGGACGCCGGAGACGAGATCGCTCGCCTCGAGCTCCCCGCGTACGTCGCCAACAGCGAGGAACTGACCGATCTAGCCCATTGGGCGGCGGCCGACCAGTCACGGCGCGGTTACGGCTACCCGGTCGCGCTTGCAGAGGCGCACGAGCAAGCGATCGTCCGCTGGGCCGACCGAGACGCGTTCTTCCGCATCGTCGCTCAGCGGTTCGTCCGCGAGGGCAACCGCGTCGCGCTGTCCCGCAAGCAACTCCGCAAGAGAGGAGCCCTCGTTTGAGCGAGTTGAACGGCGTCATCGGAGAGGTCGTCGGGGCGTCGACCACCCGGTTCCGCGCGGTCGCGAAACAGGTATTCGAGCCGCCGCGGTTCGGCTCGTTCGTGAAGGTTGCCTCGGCCGGTGGGCTGGTCTACGGCGTCGTTTCGAACGTCGAGACCGCCTCGTTCGATTCGTCGCGCCGCGCCATGGCCTTCGGCATGCCGTGGGAGCAGCTCGTCCGCGAGCAACCCCAGATCGTAGAGCTTCTCCAGACCGAGTTCGACACCGTGGTGATCGGGTACGGCGACGAGGACTCTCTCCACCACTACCTCCCGCCGTACCCTCCCCGGCTTCACGACTTCGTGTCGCGCTGCCCGCCTACCGAGGTGGCCGCCCTCACGGACTCGCTGGAGTTCGTGCGAACGCTCGCCGGCCTGCACGACGGACCCGTTCATGAGCTGGTGGCAGCTGCGATCCGCGAAGCGTCGCTCGCGCGCGGACGCGATGCCCTCTTCGTCAACGAGGCCGCCCGCGCCGTCGCGGAGCTGTTCAAGGACGACTACGAGCTCGCGATGTCGATCGTGCGGAGGCTGTCATGAGCGACGGCAACGGACACCGGCCTTTCCAGACCAAAACGATCGCGCACGTCATCCAGGGGTCGCTGCTGGAGGGTCTGGTCGCCCGCCTTGCGGACGACGCCGAAGTAGAGGACCTGCGCGTCGGCCGGTTCGTGGTCGTCGAAGGGGCCCGGAATCGGTTCTTCTCCTCCGTCCACGACGTGAAGCTCGAGGCCGCCAACCTCGCGGTGCTCAAGGCGCCGCCGCCCGAGCTCGACCTGGCGCGTGCTTCACTCGCCGGGACGCAGACCTACGTGACGCTCGAGCTCAAGCCCAAGCTCATGCTCGAGCGCTCGGACGGCGAGGTGCATCCGGTCAAGACGATCCCCGGACACTTCGCGCGGGTCGCCGAAGCGACCGACGAGGACGTCGCGCTGGTGTTCGGCGAGCCCGGCGAGACGATGATGCGCCTCGGCTCGCCGCTCGAGATGGAAGCCGCCGTGTGCCTCGACCTGGAGCGCTTCGTCGAACGATCGAACGGCGTATTCGGAAAGACCGGCACCGGCAAGTCGTTCCTGGTGCGGATGGTTCTCGCCGGACTGGTGCGAAGCCGCGCCGCGGTGAACCTCGTCTTCGACATGCACAACGAGTACGGCTGGGAGTCCTACGACGAGGAAACGCATCGCAGCGCCCCGAGCCTCAAGCAAGCGTTCGACTCCGAGGTGCTGATCTTCACGCTCGACCCGGCTTCGAGCGCCCGGCGCAAGGTGACGCCCGACTACGAGGTCCACATCGCGTTCCGCGACGTGGAGGCCGACGACCTCGCGCTGCTCGCGCGCGAGCTGAACATCAAAGAAGCGCAGATCCCAGCGATGCACCGGCTCTACGAGACGCTCGGCGCGAACTGGATCCTCGAGTTCCTCGCGCTCTCACCCGGGACCGAGCTGAACGCGTTCGCCGAAGACCACGGCCTGCACCCCGGCTCCTTGGCGGCTTTACACCGCAACCTGGCGCGGCTCCGCAAGCTGCCCTTCCTGAAGGAGTCGGGAACCGACGACTCGGTCGAGCGCATCGTGAAAGGGCTGCTGAACGGCAAGCATGTCGTGCTGGAGTTCGGCGGTCAGACGAGCCTGCTCGCGTACATGCTTGTCGCGAACATCCTCACGCGCCGGATCCACGGCCGCTGGCGGGTCGCCAAGGAAGCCGCGTCCGCCGAGGGCCGCCACGATCACCCGCCGCAGCTGACGATCACGATCGAGGAGGCGCACAAGTTCCTGTCGCCCGAGGCGGCCGGCCAGTCGATCTTCGGCGAGATCGCGCGCGAGATGCGCAAGTACAACGTCGGGCTTTTGGTCGTCGACCAACGGCCGAGCGGCATCGACGACGAGATCCGCTCCCAGCTCGGTACGCGGATCATCGCGAGTCTCGACGACGAGCGCGATCAGCAGGCAGCGCTCGCCGGGCTGCCCGACGCTCCGGCCATGCGTGTGCTGCTGAACAACCTCGAGCCGAAGAAGCAGGTACTGCTCTCGGGCTACGCGATGCCGATGCCGATCGTGGTCGACGTGGACGACTACTACACGTTCTTCCAAGGGATCCGGCGACAAGTGACGGGAGCGCTTTCCGGTACCGATCCGTGGGCCGGCAGGGGAGGGGGGTCGTCGCCCGAGGCATGATCCGGGTCCTGCACTTCTCCGATTACCATCTCGGCTCCGACTCGTACGGGAAGCCGGATCCCGCCACCGGCATCAATCAGCGCATCCTCGACTTCGCCGCGCGGCTCGACGAGCTGATCGACTTCGCGCTGGCGAACGCGGTCGACGTCGTGCTTTTCGCCGGCGACGCGTTCAAGAACGCGCACCCGAGCCCGACCGTCCAGAAGCTGCTGGCGGAGCGCATCTGGCGGCTCGCGAAGGGCGGGGTTCGCGTCTTCTTGCTGGCCGGGAACCACGACCTGCCGCGCATGGTCGCCAACGTCACCGCGTTCAGCGTCTATCCCGCGCTCGAGGTCGCCGGCGTAACCGTCGCCGAGCAAGCCGGCGTGTACAAGATCGAGACGGGCAAGGGCGAGGTCTTGCAGATCGCGGCGATGCCGCATTTCTGGCGGAGCACGCTGCTCGCTCAGATCGCCAAGCCGCTGTCGCCCCTGGAGGTCGATCGGGCGATCGACCGGATGGTCGCCGAGAAGGTGGACCAGCTCGCGAGCCGGCTGAACCCCACGTTGCCGGCCGTGTTGACCGCTCACTGCCACGTGACGAAGGCCCGCGTCTCGACGGCGCAGGATCTCTACGGCATCTCGGACTTCGAGCTGTCGCTTTCCTCGATCGCGCACAAGGCGTTCCCGTACGTCGCGCTCGGCCACATCCACAAGCCGCAAGCGCTCAGTCCGGAATGGGGTCGGGGCCAGACGTTCGCCGCCTACTCGGGCTCGCTGGATCGCGTGGACTTCGGGGAGGAGGGCGAGCAGAAAGGCTTCTACGTCTTCGACCTCGAGGACGGGCGCCTCGCTTCCGAACCGCACTTCGAGACGGTGAACGCGCGTCGCTTCGTCACCGTCAACGCTACGGCTTCGACGGACGCGCCGACCGAGAGTGTGCTCGCGGCTGTCGGCGAGGAAGACGTCGGCGATGCGATCGTCCGGGTCCGCGTCTCCGCGCCGCGCGAGCTGTATGCGGCGATCGACCTCTCGGCCGTTCGTCGCGCGCTCGAAACCGCGTACGACGCACGCGTGCAGCCGATCTACGAGCAAGAGGAGGTCGTGATCCGTGACCCGCGATTCGCCGGGCAGATCTCCGAGGCACAGGCTCTCGAGGAGTACGTCCGATCACAGGGCTCGTTCGCCAAGGACGCCGACGACCTGCTCCGGCTCGGACGAGACCTCATCAACGACGTGGTGTCGGGCGCATGATCCCCATCCGGCTCCACCTCACCGACTTCCTGTCGTACAAGACGATGCCCGAGCCGCTCGACTTATCGCAGGTACGGCTGGCGTGCCTGTCCGGATCGAACGGTCACGGCAAGAGCGCGCTCCTCGACGCGATGACGTGGGCGCTGTGGGGGAAGGCGCGGGGGTGCGAGGGCGGGCAAGAGCAGGAGCGGCTGATTCGCGACGGCGCCGACGCGATGCGTGTCGAGTTCGTCTTCGAGCTGGACGGCCAGACCTACCGAGTCGCTCGCAGCCGGTGGCGCACGGGCAAGGCCGACATCGCGTTCAACGTTCTGGCGCCGGACGGGTCGTGGACGGATCTGGCGGGGGAGGGGATCGCCGACACGCAACGGCGAGTTATCGAGCGGCTCCGCATGGACTACGAGACCTTCGTCGCCAGCGCCTTCATCCTCCAAGGCCGTGCGGACACGTTCACGCGACTCGACCCGCGGCAACGGAAGGACGTCCTCGCCAAGATCCTCGGCCTCGAGATCTACGAGCGGCTCGCCGACCGCGCGAAGGAGAAGCGCAAAGACGCCCAGGCCGAAGGTGATGTCTCGGCGACCCTGCTCGAGGCACTGGAACGCGATCTCGCGGCGCGTCCTGACCTCGAGGCGCGGAGGGCGGAGGCTCAGGCTGCGCACGACCGGGCGGGTTCGGAGCGCGTCTCCGCCGATGAGATCCTCGCTGAGCTTCGGATCAAGGAGGGAGAGCTCCGCAGCGTCGAGGCCGCCGCCACCGAAGCGACCAAACGGCTCGAGGAGGCTTCAACGACGTTGACCCACGAGGAGGACGAGATCCTCCGGCTCGCCGACGAGGCGACGCGACTGGAGGCGGACTCGCGGATCGACCCGGCGGCCCCGGGGCCCGCCGCGCCCCGCCCGGGGGGGGGGCCGGGGGCGGGGGGGCGTGGTT
>JBKKCR010000038.1:0-30235 GCA_046712825.1 Actinomycetota bacterium
ACGACCATCGCGTCGCCGGCGAACGGATAGGAGCCGATCACCGGGATGCCCCAGTACGCGTTCGGGCCCGCAGGATGCCGCCCGGGGTCGAGCGCCGGCATGCGCATCGAGGCGCCTACCGTTCGCGCCATCACGTCGGTTGCCCAGTTCGACACCTGATGGTCCCCGAACGCAGGCGTGAGCAGCACGCGATGCGCCGGCGTGTTCGGGTACGGGTCGCCGGTGATGTGATGCGCGTAGCCGTTCGCCTCGGCGCGATCCCACAACGTCTGGATCAGCGAGAAGATCAGCTGCCGCTCCACCGGCTTCGGATACGCGCGATACATGATCAGCGCGAAAGTGTCGAAGTCGATGCTGCGATTCAGCAAGGTGGAATAGTTCATGCCCGGCACGCCGAGGTGCGCCTGCGTGAAGTCCGGCGCGACCGCGGTAAGCGAGCCGCCCATGATCCCGCCCTGGCTCCCGCCGTTGTAGTAGAGGCGCGATGTATCGATCGCACAGGAGCCGTTGAACCGGAACGATGCGTGCGCACAGAACCCCTGCGGATGGATCATCGCGCGGCCGAGATAGAGGAAGTTCAGCATCCCCTGTTGGCCCCGGTCGGCAAGTGACGGGAACCGTCCGATCTCGGCAAGCAGCGCGGCATCGTTGGGCAAGTCCTCGCTCGCCATCCCGCTCCAATCCGTCGCGCAGAACATCATCCCGTACGCGGCGAGGTCGTAGAGTTTCCCGGTGCTCACCTGACTCGCTTCGCCGAGCAAGCCGTGGCCGTACAGAGAGGGACGGAACTTCTGGCCCTGCGTCGCGCCGGCGGGGATGTTGCACACGAACGTCGCGGCCATGATGTTGCCGGGGATGCGAATCGGCAGCGACGCGCCCAGATCCGGGTACAGGAACCGCGATCCCGGCGGGCAGCCGGGCAGGTTTAGGTAGCACGGGACGATGATGCGGCCTTCGACGCGACGCGCGATCCGCGCGTCGAGCTCGTCCTGCGGGTCGCAGGAGACCGGAGGTACGTCGATGTCGACCGATGGCCGGCACGGCAGCTGACTGGTGATCGTGTCGACGATGAACTGCGGTGACGATCCTTGCACGACGAGGTCGGAGAGGTCCGTGTCGCCGAGCTCCGCGAACGCGTCGTCGCGGATGTGCAGCATCCGCTCCGAGAGGTTGCGCTCGCTCGCCACCGTGAAGTCCCACGCGAGATACAGATCGCTCTTCGCGATCCCTGCGTCCGCCAGCGTGGCGAAGATCGCGTTCATCTGAGCTTGGCGCGGCGCCGCCCCGGTCCCGTTCTTGAACGCGGCGAACGGCGCCTGCGCGTTCAAGAGTGCGCCGGATGAGTTCTTCAAGAAACGTAGCGCGACGACGTAGCGGTGCCCTTCGGCGAAGTTCACCGCAGGACGCACGAGCAGCGTCGTGTCTTTGGGCGCCGGCGGACTCCCGTTCAGCCCGACCGCGCGGTCGAGCTCGACCCAGATCGGATGACGCTGCCCCGTCGCGGCATCGAGCACGACGACCGGCGCCGCGGGATCCGCGTAGCGTGCGAGGTCGGTGAGGCCGACGGGGTTGGTTATCGCGAGCGCTGCCGGCGTGTCGAGCCCCGGCACCTTGGTCACGATGAGCGCGCCGGGTGAGAAGCCGTCGTTGCGGTTGATGTCGGTCGGGTCGATGGGAACTCCCGCGACGTTGCGCGGCATCGCGATCAGGTTCATGTTGAGGCGCCTGCCCGTGTCTGTGCTCGAGTCGGTGACGGTGAAGAAGTCGTTGGGCCAGGGCAGCAGGCACGCCTGGGGATCGATCGGGTCGCAGATCCCCGCGGCCTCTCCGACGGGCGCGATCGCATCGCGTGCCGGTGCAGGCAGGAAGGTCATCGAAAGAGCCAGCGTCAGGAGCGCGGCGAACGAGCGGGACATCCGGGCCATACCGAACCGGATTCGTCGCGCGGTCCCGGCCTCCTTCCTAGAGGAGACCGGGACCGATCAATCCCGCGGGCATCGCTCCAGATGGAGGTACCGGCGGCACTCATCGAGGGTCAGTCCCCGAGTGAGCTCCTGCTTGGCGATCTGGATCAGGTCGTCGAGATCGAGCGCCCAGATGCGTAGGATGCCGTCCGCGCTTTCCGACGCGAGCTTCGTGCCATCCGGACTGAAGGCCACGCTGGAGATATTGAGCGTGTGACCACGAAGCATCAGATGTTGTCGGCCGGAATCCGCGTCGAACAAGCGAACGTTGCCATCGAAACCTCCCGTGGCGATCCGAGACCCGTCGGGGCTGAACGCGACGTCGCTGACTCCGCCGGTGTGGCCGGCAAGCGTCGCCAGGATCGCTCCACTCCGTACGTTCCAGACCCTAACGTCTCCGCGCGGATCGGCGGTGGCGATCTTCGAGCCGCTGGGATCGAAGACCGACACCTCGGCCTCGGTCTCAAGGGTCCTCGTCACCACATTTCGCTCCCACTCCCAGATCCTGACGTGCGAACCGCCTCCTTCGGGTTGAACGGAAGTGACTACCGTTCGGCCGTCGGGACTGAACCGCGCAGCGGAGACGTACGCTCCATAGTCGTCCTCCCTGGCGCGCGCAACGCGGCCCGTTCGATCCACGATCGTCGTCGACCCGCCGAAGTCCGAAACGACCAGGTGCGTACCATCGGGGCTCCAGTCGACGTCGGACGCGTCTTGCGGGACCCGGAAGAGCTCCTTTCCGGTTTCCGCATCCCAGGCCCTCGCCGTCCCATCGAACCCGGCAGCGGCGATCGACTTCCCGTCCGGGCTCAAGTCCCATTCTTCGAATTCGAACCCACTCGGATGTTGTGTCGGGTCGGGTCTGCTCGTTCGTATAGCCTTCCTCGTGTCGACGTCCCAGACCGTCAACGAGCCCCTCCCCGCGGACCCCACGACCCGTCGCCCATCAGGCATGAACGCCCCATCGCCGTGCCACAGTTCCTGGACGGGGAAGTTGGCCAACTCCGCGTCGCCCGAGATGCCGACGTCCCAGATCTTCACGTTGGTAACCCCGACGTCTCCGGTCATGACCCGAGTCCCATCGGGCGAGAACACGCCGTAGGCTCCGCTGCCGAGCCCCTGCGCCGAAAGCACCTGCACCTGCCTGGCCGTCTCCTCTGTGATCTCCCACACGCGTACCGTGCCGTCGCTGTCTCCTCCGGTGATCAGTCGAGACGAATCCGGGGCCCAGTCCACGCTTAGGACCCCTCCCGTGTGCTCGGAAAGCGTGAAACGAAGACGTCCCGACCGGCCGTCCCAGACCTTGCTCGTCCCATCGTCGCTCGCCGTGGCGATCAACCGGCCGTCCGGACTCCAGGACACGGCCCAAACAGAGCCCTCGTGCCCCGTCAGCTCGAAGGCGAATGCGCCTGTGGAGAGGTCGAACACGATGACGCGCCCTTCTGCCGTGGATGTCACGGCCAGCCGTTCACCGTCGGGACTTAAAGCGGTGTCGAACGCCGACGTCACGCGAAGCGTCTTGATGTCTCCGCGCCGGCTGCGATCCACGACTCTCGCGATCCCCTCCTCTTCCCAGGCGGCGGCGACCAGCGATCCGTCGGCGCTGAACGAGGGACCGCTGACGGGACCCACTCCAAGTTGACTCGTAGCGAGTTGCCCCGTCGCCGGATCCCATACTTTCAACACGCCGTCGTCGTCCGTCGCTGCGAGCGTCGTGCCGTCCGGGCTGAAGGCCACGTCGTTCACGTCGGCGAGGTGGCCTCTGAACCCCCCCACACTCTTTCCGGTGGCGACGTCTTGGATGTCGATGATCCCCGAGACCCCGGGAACCTCGGCCACGAAGACACCTTTCGGGCTCCAATCCAGGTTTCCGCCCGCGCCGGGGATCGTCATCACGATCCGCGACGCACCGACGGCCCGATGGAGCGCTTCCTCGGCCTCGGGCAGCACCGAGCCGTCGACGGACCGGGTGCGCTTCACGGCCTCCAGCGCCAGGAGGATGCTGCGCTCGGGGTCCACGTCCAGGTTCGCAACTGCAGCGCCCGCGATCTCGCGGGCCGCCGCCAGCCGGCCTTCTTTTTGAGCGCGCCCCTGTTGGCTGAAGGCGAACACCGTCATCGCGCCGGCGAGGAGCGCAGCCACCGTCAGCACGGCGACCAGCCCACGAAGCCGGCGTAGGGACCGACGCTCCAGACCCTGTCGGCGATCCCGCTCGACGAGGGAGGCCTCCAAGAACTCGCGCTCCTCTGGGGTCACGCCCAGCCCCGAACTCTCGCGCCACCCTTCGAACTGCTCCAAGCGCGATCCCGCCACAAGGAAGGAATGCTCGCGGCCGGCGTCGTGCCATTCGCGTGCCGACGCGGCGATCCGGCGTTGCGTCCGGAGGTCCTCGCGTGCCGACTCGAGCCAGCCTCGCAGTCGCGCCCACTCGATCAGCAGCGCCTCATGCGCGACCCCCACCGTCGGGTTTCCGGTAACTGGGTCACGGTCGAACGACAAGAGCCGGGCGGCACCAAAGTCGTCGATCACGGTCTCCATCGCCGATGCGTCGACCAGCACGGAAACGAGCTCCGGCCGGGGAACGCGCCGCCGAGCGACCTCCGTCTCGTCGACGGCCGTTGTCAACCGCAAGAAGAGTTGTCGAGCGGTCTGCTTCTGCACATCGTCGAGCCCTTCGTAGACCGACTCGGCCCGGCGAACAAGCGCGCCGGAAACTCCACCGATCCCGATGTAGGCCTCAAGCGTCATGGTGTTGCCGCGCCGCTGCTCGAAAAGCTCGGTAAGGGCGAACTGGAGCAGGGGGAGGGCTCCGGGCTCATCGCTCACGTCGGCCACCATCTGAGCCACCAGCCCCGGTTCGAGAACGACTCCCATCCGCTCTGCCGGTCCCGAGATGGCGCGCTGAAGTTCTTCGGCCGAGAGGGGAGTTACGGTTTGCGTTCGGGCGCCGACGAGATCGCCGAACGCTTTGTAATGCAAGGGACGATCGTAGAGGTCGGCCCTCAAGGTGACGATGCACCACACGCGCCCCGCCGCTTGAACGACAGCCGCGATGCTCTCGAGGAATCGCGCCCGTTGTGTCTCGTCCTGGACCAGGGTGAACAGCTCTTCGAACTGATCGATGACCAGCACGAGCGCTGCCCCCGGCGGGAGCGCATCCTCGATCACGGGATCGATGCCACGCCTGCCCTGCCGGAGGTCCTCGAGGTCTTGGGGCTCGGCCACGCGTATTTCCGCGAGGACGGCCGCGAGCTCTTTCAACGGCTCTTGTCCAGGCAGCATGACGGCGACGAGGCAGCGGGTCACGTCGGGCAATGCTCCTTGCCGCAAGGCCGGCACGACGCCGGCCCTCACCACGGAGGATTTGCCGCTCCCGCTCGGTCCCACGACCGCGAGGAACCGCGAATGCTCGCCGGGCTCGGAAAGCCGGGCCACGATCTGCTGGGTGAGAGCCTCCCGGCCGAAGAAATCGGACGCGTCCGCCTCCTCGAACGCACGCAGACCTTTGTAGGGGTTGGCCGCTTCGACAACGACTCTGATCACCTGAACGGGCTGCGCGATGCCTTTGAGGCGAAGCGGCGCCTGCTCGAGGAAGCGGACGCCCTCGACGCGCCGTGCCAGATGGCCTACTTCTTGGCTGGCAAGCACCTCGCCGGGAGCCGCGAGCGCGCAGAGCCTCGCGGCCGTGTTCAACGCGCCGCCGCGGTGCCCGCCTTCGAGCGGTACCGCCTCACCGGCGTCCAATCCGATCCCAGCGCGGAGCGGATTGGTCGGGTCGGCGGCAGTTTCCTCGACGAACCGCGCCTGGAGCTCGACGGCTGCTCGGATGGCCTGCCGGGGAGATCTGAATACGGCGAGCGCCTCGTCGCCGGCGATCTCGATACCTGAGCCGCCCCGCGCTTCGAGCCGTTCTCGGGCTATGCCGGCGAACTTCGCCGCGAGCCGGGCGGCGGCCTCGTCTCCCCGCTCCTGGGTGAATCGGGTGTACCCGCGGATGTCGGCGAAGAGGAAGATCTTGATCTCGTTGCCGGACTCCCCGGCGTCAGAAGCTACCGGCCCAGTGCTCGTGGGCCCTTGGCCGGCCACTCCCTGCTCACCCCCTTGATTGCCCTCTCCGGCAGTATCGAGAATGTCGGCCAGATGTGCGAGCCTCCCCGCTTCCTTCCTAGGCGGCGTCGACTGGTCTGTGCAAAACGCCATACACGGTTTCTTGCGAGGCGGTGTCCATCGACGGCGGACCACCGCGAGACCTGATCTTCACCGGAGTGGCCGCGTTCGTGAAGCCGCCGGACGGCAGCCTTGGGGTTCACGCGTACGACATCCTGATGACGGTCGACGATCAGGAGTACTTCGACCACGTGGCCGCTCTCGGCCTGGAGCAAGGCCTGGTCGAAGTCGGATTCAAGACCAAACCGCTCGCCGGCCCCATCGTCAACGTGTCTGCGAACACCCCGTGGGAGCATTCGCCGTATCAATGGACGCTTGTTGCCATAAAGCCGCCACCGTTCGGCATCCCGTTCCCCAGCGTGCACTGGCAGGACGGGATCCTCGGTCGCGTGCGGACCGACGGCGCGCACACCAACGTCCTCCTGGCACCGGGGGTCGGCAGCGTCACCGCGACCGCGGGATCGCCTCTGGCCGTGATCCTCGGCGCCGAGTCCGCGACCGGCGCCGGTGGCATCCTGCGGTTCTCGTACTCCCAGGAGCTCGTGCTCGGGGGATAGGAGACCGGTTCCCGCGATCGACGAACACTGTCGTACGCTTTGGTCCATGGGGAACGACGGAGGTCGCGTTCGGCTGACCGGTGCCGCCCGGCGCGCGCAGCTCGTCGAGGTGGGCCGCGCCGTGTTCGCCGAACGAGGCTACGAGGCCGCCTCGGTGGAAGAGATCGCCGAGCGTGCGAAGGTTTCCAAGCCGATCGTCTACGAGCACTTCGGTGGCAAAGAAGGTCTCTACGCCGTCATCGTCGACCGCGAGATCCAGACGATCATCGATCGGATCAGTCTTGCGATCTCCTCGGGCTCCCCTCGAGAGCGGATCGAGCGCGCGGCGGTCGCGTTCCTCACCTACGTCGAAGAAGAGCCGCATGGGTTCACCGTCCTCTCTCGCGACGCCCCCGGCCGGATGTCGAGCCTCCTCAACGAGCTTGCAGACCGCGTCGGTCAGATCTTCACCGCCGAGTTCAAGCGCGCCGGCTACGACTCCAAGGCCGCGCCCATCTACGCCAATGCGTTGATCGGCATGGTTGCGTTCGTGGGGCAGTGGTGGACCGAGGTTCGCAGGCCGTCGGTCGAGACAGTCGCGAGCCACGTCGCAGCCCTCGCCTGGATGGGACTTCGGCACCTGCCGAAGAAGCCCGACCGGCTCCGCCCGCCTCGCGACGAGAAGGATTGACCGACACGTACCGAGGCGGCAGGGTCCGAGCCGGTCTAGCCCGACGGCTCAGTCCGGTGACCGAGCCACGATCGGTCACCTATCGTGACGAATCCTCCGTCTGGGGCGGTGAACTCCTCCGATGGCGGTATCGCGAATACGGCGCCGGGCGCACGCGGAGTCCCGGATCCGCTCGTAGCCTGAGGTCGGATGGAGCCCGGCGAGCAGCCACGCATACGCATCCTGCTCGCGGACGAGCAGTCGCTCTTCCGCGAGGCCGTTCGGGTCGTGCTCGAGAGTCAGCCGGACCTCGAGGTCGTCTCCGAGGCCGGGGACGGCTTACAGGCGGCGCTCGAAGCCGAACGCACCCGGCCGGATGTCGCCTTGGTGGACGCTCATCTGCCCAACGCCGACGGTGTCCACATAACCCCGTTGATCCTCGAGCGCCGGCCTGAATGCAAGGTGGTTGTGCTCGCGGACGTAGAGGATCACGAGCTCTTGATCGAGGCGTTGGAAGCCGGCGCGAGCGGTTTCCTTACGAAGGGGTCTCCGCTCTCCGAGCTGATCGACGCCGCCCGGCGCGTTCAGCGCGGTGAGGTGCTGATCCCGCCGCGGCTCCTGGGTCCTCTCCTCGGGCGGTTGATCCGACGCCGTCGCGAGCAAGACCAGGCTTATCGTCAGATGTCGAAGCTCACGAAGCGTGAGAAGGAGATCCTCGCGCTCCTATCCGACGGCGCCGACAACAACGCAATCGCGCAGGCGCTCGTCATCAGCCCCGGTACCGCGCGCACACACGTCCAGAACGTGCTGACCAAGCTCGGGGTTCATTCGCGGCTGGAAGCAGCCGCCTTCGTCATCCGCAACGGCATCCGTGACGAGCTCCAGGAGGCGATCCGATGACACAGCTCGCCGGGCTACGGCCGCTCCGCAAGGAAGGCCTCTTCCTCCGCCAAGCCAAGGGAGAGAACGCCGTGTACGACCCCGAGTCGGGCAAGGTGCATCTCCTCAACGCGACTGCGTGGGCGATCTGGGACCTGTGCGACGGGGACACCGACCCCGAAGAGATGATCGACGCGATCTGCGAGATCAGCCGCATGCACCGGGATCTGGTCAGCGAGGACGTACGCCGGGTCCTCAAGGAGTTCGACGAAGCCGGCCTCCTCGTCTGGCAGACTGAGCCGAACGTCCCACCTGCCTAGGGCGTGCGACGTACGAAATCTATGGTTCGTACGTCGCTAGTTCCTAGACCTCCCCTTCCTGCGAAGCTGGCCGATCCGGCGGAATCTGCGGTCTACCCGGGGATATCGGCGAATCCAGAACCGGACCTACGTAAGAGAACGTAGAGAAGTTACGCACCGCGTTCGTTGAGGGACACGCTCCGTGGCCCCTAAGATGCGCAGGTCGCACGATTCGGCGGCGGGGGAATCGGGGGTCATGCTGTTCTCTTCGAGAAAGACCGTAGGCACTGGCTTGCCCATGAGCATCGTCCGCTTCGTGCGGAGGGATGTTCCGCTCGCGCTTCTCGACATCGTCGCGCTGCTCGCCGCGTACCTCACCCCCCTCGTTTTCCGCTTCGAAGGGGCCGTTCCGGACCGGTTCTGGCGCGGTTTCTGGACCCTTGCACCGTTCATCGTCGTCCTGCACGTGGCTTCGAACTACCTGTTCGGTCTCTACGGACAGATGTGGCGTTACGCGAGCGTCCAGGAAGCGCGTCGCGTTGTGCTCGCCGGCGCAAGCGGTGGTTTCATGGTTATCGCCTCCGGGGCGGTGATCGCCCGGGGTAACCGTCCGCTGCCGCTCTCCGTGATCGCGTTGGGGGCCGTCTTCTCGATCATGGCCTTCGGGGCCATCCGGTTCCAGAGCCGCCTGTTCTCGGTGCGCCGACGGTCCGCGATGACCGAGCACAAGCGCGTGCTCATCGTGGGTGCCGGCGACGCCGGTTCGATGCTCCTGAAGGACATCCAGCGCAACCCCTCGATGGGTCTCGAGCCGGTCGGTCTCATCGACGATGACCCCACCAAGATCGGGCGCGCGCTCAACGGCGTGCCGGTGCTCGGCGGGCGCTCGTTGATCCCCGTGTTGGTTCCCAAGCTCAAGGCCGATCAGGTCCTTCTCGCCATCCCCTCCGCGACGAGCGACGTCGTCCGCGACATCGCTGCGCTGTCCGAAGAGGCCGACGTTCCCCTCCGTGTTCTTCCGACCGTCCGTGAAACGGTCGGCGGACGGGTGGCGGCACGCGACATCCGCGACCTACGCATCGAGGATCTGCTGGGCCGCCAGCAGGTCGAGTCGGACCTGGGCGCCGTTCGGGCGATCCTCGAAGGACGCCGAGTGCTTATCACCGGCGCCGGCGGGTCGATCGGCTCAGAGATCGTGCGCCAGGTGCTGCAGTTCGATCCGGCCGAAGTGGTGCTGCTGGATCACGACGAGACGCACCTGCACGACCTCATCTCGGAGATCGGGGCATCGGAGAAGCTCCACACGGCTCTCGCCGACGTGCGCGACTTCGACCGGATCCTCTCGGTCTTTGCCCGGCACCGTCCCGAAGTGGTCTTTCACGCCGCCGCCCACAAGCACGTTCCGATGCTCGAGCTTCACCCTGAGGAGGCCGTGCGCACCAACGTCGCCGGCACCGGGTCGGTCGTGGACGCCGCGGTGGCTACGGGCGTCGGCCGTTTCGTGCTGATCTCGACCGATAAGGCCATCCGTCCGGTCAGCGTCATGGGCGCGTCCAAGCGCATCGCCGAAGAGCTCGTCCGTACCGTCCAAGGGCGTCGCGTCGTCTTCTGCGCGGTCCGCTTCGGGAACGTCCTCGGGAGCCGTGGGAGTGTTATCCCGACTTTCCTGCGGCAGATCGCCCGTGGCGGCCCGGTCACCGTGACCGATCCATCGATGACCCGTTACTTCATGAGCGTGGACGAATCGGTGCAGCTCGTCCTGCAAGCGGCCGCCCTCGCCGAGGGGGGCGAGGTGTTCACCCTCGATATGGGGGAGCCCGTGAACATCCTCGACCTCGCGCGCAAGGTCGTCCGGCTTTCAGGACACGTGCCAGGGAAGGACGTCGAGATCACGATCACCGGACCCAGACCCGGCGAGAAACTGACGGAAGACATCATGGATGAATGCGAAGCGGTTCTACCGAGCGGCCACCCGAAGATAGTGGTTTCGCGGCCGCCGCTTCCGCATCCTGCGACCCTGCGGCAGGCCCTTCGCGAGCTGGA
This sequence comes from Actinomycetota bacterium, assembly GCA_046712825.1. Lineage (GTDB taxonomy): Bacteria > Actinomycetota > AC-67 > AC-67 > AC-67 > DATFGK01. The sequence goes on from JBKKCR010000038.1 coordinate 10,559, forward strand.
GGACCTCATCGCTCACGGGGACGCCGATCGTCTGGCAGAGCGTCTGAAGGCGCTCGCCGACGGCGCCCTTCGCACCGTCGACGCGGGTGCCTGAGGTGCGTACCCGCACCATCCTCGTCGCACACCGTCACGCGATGATCGCGGAAGGGATCGCGGCCGGCCTGGCGCGCGTCCGAGGGATCGTTCCTCTCCGCGCCGTCACGACGATGGCCGAGGCGGAGCGTCTCGGCGAAAACGCCGACGGCGTCGTTCTCGACCGCTACCTGGCCGGAGCGGAGTCGACCGCGAACCGGCTGCGCGCGAAGGGCGTGCGGGTGGTCATGCTCGGAGAAGGATCGGAAGAGGAAGACGGTCTGTGGGTTTCGGCCGGCTCCTCGATCGCCGCGCTCGCCGGCGTGCTCGTACCCGAGACACGGGTGCATCGCGGAACGCCGAGCCGGCTCTCAGCGCGAGAGAAGGAGATCCTCACGCTGGTCGGCCGCGGCCTCGCAGGCAAGCAGGTCGCCCGTCATCTGGGGATCAGCCCGAAGACGGTCGAGCACCACAAGACACGGATCTTCTCGAAACTTGGAGCGGCGAACCAGGCGGCGGCAGTGCGCCTCGCGGCTGATGAGGAAATTAGGAGGGGCGACTCATGGACCCGGTTGAGTATCTAAGAGGGATCAAACGCCGCTGGCGGATCGTGGCGGCGATCGTCGCCCTCTCACTCATCGGAGCCTGGGCTCTCACGAGTGTCGTCGGCTTCGGAGCCAAGAGCCAAACGACCGCCACGGCGACGCTGCTGCAGGCATCGGCCAACTCGAGCTCGTCGTCGTCGCGGAACAACGTCGCGCCGAGCGGAACGTCCAGCATCCAGACGATCGTCGCGCTCGTCACCGTCGACCAGGTTGTTCAGAGGGTCGCGAAAGAGGTCGAGTTCGTCGGAGATCCAAAGCAGCTTGCCAAGCGAGTCAAGGCGGAGGTCGACGCGAAGTCGGGCTTCCTCAAGATCACCGCAACCGCCGGAGATCCGGAGCGAGCCAAGATCCTCGCCAACAGCTTCGCTAAGCAGCTGCTGGCGTTCCTCGTCGAACGCGAAACCATCACGAACAAAGCGTTCGCCAAGTCGCTCGAGGAGCAGATCGCTCGCATCCGCGGGGAAGTAGCGGCGCTCGATAGGCAGATCAAGAAGTATCCCGTTGCGGCGGCCGCGCTGAAGGCCGGTGCCGGTAGCCGGAGCGGCGGCGGCGGCCCCGAGCAGGTGCAAGCGAACACCGGTACCCCAGCCGATCCGCTGATCGAGCAGCGGAACGCCGCGTTGAAGCAGATCGGGACGATGTCCCTCCAGCTTCAGGAGGTCAAGTCTCGGACGGCGGACGCCGAGGGCCTCTCCCTCGTACAGTCGGCGATCGTCGGCAAGGGCGGCTCGGGGCTCGCTCTTCCGTCGTCGCTGGGAGCGCGGCTCGTCATCGCTTTGATCCTCGGGCTCCTCGGCGGCATCGGCCTCGCGCTCGTTCTCGAGCGTCTGGACCGCAGGATACGCACCCGTGAGACGGCCGAGCGCCATTTCGGATTCCCCGTTCTCGCAGAGATCCCCGTCCTCCGCACCCGGGGTTTGCTCCCTTGGCGGCGGAAGAATATAGGGCCGGTGAAGCTCACCGACATGCCGCCGGCGGTCGCCGACGCGTACCGGCTGCTCGGTGCCGGCCTCAACGGGGCATCGTCGACGAACGGCAGCCTTCCCGGTCATGATCGCCGGGTACGGCCGAGGGCGATCCTCGTGACGAGCGCCGGCCCCGAAGACGGGAAGACCGCCGTACTCGCGAGCCTGGCGGGTGCGCTGGCCTCCGTGGGCAAGACCGTGACTGTGGTCGGCTGCGACTTCCGCCACCCGCAGGTCCACATCGAGCTCGGCGTCACCAACGAGCGCGGCGTGACGGATGTGCTGCTGTCCAGCAACGGCGGGCCGCTGCTGAGCTCGGCGTTGTGGCAGACGCCGATCAACGGCGTCTGGGCGGTGCCGAGCGGAACGGTCAGCGCGAGCCCCGATTCGCTGCTCTCGTCCCCATCTATGCGCCGTCTGCTCATGGAAGCGCGTCAGCTGTCGGACATCGTCCTGATCGACACCTCACCGATCCTCACGAGCGACGTGGCTTTCTTGCTGCCCGAGGTCGATGGCGTTCTGGTGGTCGTCAAGGCCGGCACCACGAAGCCCGAACTCGCCGAGCGCTCGAGCGAGATGCTGAAGCGCCTCAAAGCTCCGGTGCTCGGTGTCGTTCTGAGCGGGAACACCGAGGCGACGCTGCCTCGTGGCTACTACCGGACGTGGAGCCTGCGCAAGATCATTCTCGGCGCACCCTGGGCCACTCTGCGGTTCGCGGGACGAGCGCTCAAAACCGTGATCCGCCTGGGTCGCAGGAACAAGGGCTCGGCACCCGAAGCCATCGTCGGGATGCCGCCAGCGTCGATAACGCTCGATCCTCCCGCTTCTGCATCCGCCGCCGGCGTCAAGAGCTCGGCACAGCCAAACGGGGATAGGGGATTTCCCCGGCTGATGCGTCGCTCCGGAAACAGGTAGAACATAGGATGACCGCTGGTTCTATGCTCACATCCCCGTCCGACGTGATCCGTTGCATGGTCACGTATACGGACTGGTGGCAGCCGGCAAGCGCGTCTGTGCTCTTGGTCGGCGGAGCCCGCCGTGGTTCGACGATCGGCGATGGATTGCACCCCGGCGTGATCGAAACCCTCGATGAGCGGTCGGAGCTCTGCCGGCGGGTCTTTCACCTCGAGGATCGAGACCGCAGGGTCCTGTTCCTTTGGTACGTCGCCCAACTGGGCGTTTCGGACATCTCGCGCGCGATCGGGGTGTCGCAGCGGCAATGCCACCGGCTCAGGGCGCGCGCCGTGCAGAAGATCGTCGAGTTGGGGCAAGAGGCCGAGGAAGTCGCCTAGGATTCTCCGGCCGGCGGTCCTCGATATGGGGCAGCGCCTCAGGCGCCGCCCCCTTCTCATTTGTCTCGACCGCGTCGAGGAGTCTTAGGACGATGGATTTCGAGCTCTCAGAGGAACAGCGAGTCTTCCGCGACGAGGTCATCCGCTTCGCTCAGCGTGAGCTCGGCGAGGACGTCGTCGAACGGGATACGACGGGTGAGTTCGACGCGAAAGCGTGGCAGCGGTGCGCCGAGTTCGGGATCCAAGGTTTGCCGATCCCGAAGGAGTACGGCGGTCAAGAGGCCGACCCCCTCACGGTCATGCTCGCGATGGAAGCGCTCGGCTACGGCTGCTCGGACAACGGCCTGCTCTTCTCGCTCAACGCGCAGATGTGGGCGTGTGAGATCCCTATCTTGAGATTCGGCACCGAGGAGCAGAAGCGGCGATATCTGCCCGCACTCTGCGACGGCTCGATGCTGGCGGCGCACGGCATGAGCGAGCCGGGCTCCGGCTCGGATGCCTTCGCGCTCAGCACCAAGGCGGAGCTGCGCGGCGACCGCTACATCCTCAACGGGTCCAAGACGTTCGTGACCAACGCGCCGGTCGCCGGCGTGTTCGTCGTATTCGCAACCACCGACAAGAGCCTGGGCTTCGCAGGTCTGTGCGCGTTCTTGCTGGAGCGCGGCGACCCCGGCCTCGAGGTCGGCGAACCGATCAAGAAGATGGGCCTGCGCACCTCACCGATGTCGGAGCTGTTCTTCAACGACCTCGAGGTGCCCGAAAGCAGGCTCCTCGGCAAGCGCGGCGGGGGCATGGCACTGTTCACCTCCGCGATGGAGTGGGAGCGGAGCTGCATCCTCGCGAGCACGGTCGGTTCGATGGAACGCCAGCTCGAGCGTTCGCTCGCCTACGCACGTGAGCGGAAACAGTACGGCCAGCCGATCGGCAAGTTCCAGGCGATCTCTCACCGGATCGTCGAGATGAAGCTGCGCCTCGACACGGCGCGTCTGTTGCTCTACCGGCTGGGCTGGTCGATGGGGCGGGGGAAGGCCTCGGCCCTCGATTCCGCTCTGGTCAAGCTCCACCTGAGCGAATCGTTCCTGGCGTCCTCGATGGACGCGCTCCAGATCCACGGCGGATACGGCTACATGACTGAGTACGAGCTGGAACGTGAGGTACGCGACGCGTTCGGGAGCAGGCTCTACTCGGGGACCTCGGACATCCAACGCAACATCGCGGCCCGCATGCTCGGGCTCTAACCCAACTATCGACTCGATCCAAGGAGAATCACGTTGACGACGATCGCACCCCCGGTTCCGGAGGCGCCTCCCAGCGGAGCGCGTTTCAGGCATCACGTGCGGCTGCTCTCATCGCTGAAGGCCCTCTGGAGCCGGCGCGAGCTGGTCTGGGCACTCGCCGAACGAGATCTGCGCGCACGCTACAAGCAGGCGAACTTCGGCTTCGCGTGGTCGCTGATCACGCCGATCGCCCTGATGGTGGTTTTCTCGCTGTTCCTCAAGCGGGTGGCGAACATCGACACGGGCGTCGATGTGCTCGGCCGGCCCATCCCCTACCCGCTGTTCACGTATATCGGCCTCCTCCCATGGACCCTGTTCTCCGCTTCGGTCTCGAATGGGGGCCAGGCGCTGATCATGAACGTGCCGATCTTGAAGAAGGTCGCCTGCCCGCGAGAGGTCTTCCCGCTCGCTACCGTGGTCGTCGCCACGGTCGACATGATCCTCGCTACCGTCGCGCTAGCGGTGCTGTTCGTCATCTACGGGTTCGTGCCCCACGCCACGTCCTACTGGGTCCCGTTGATCCTGCTGGTGCAGTTCGCGTTCACGGTCGGGGTCGTGCTGGTCGTCTCCTCAGCGATGGTCTACGTCCGCGATCTGCGGCACGCGCTCCCGCTCGTCCTCCAGCTCGGCCTGTTCGCGACGCCGGTCGCGTACGGGATGGAGACCGTTCCACCCTCGATCCGCGAGATCTACGGCTATCTGAACCCGCTGGCTCCCGTCATCGACGGCTATCGGCGCACCGTGCTGCTGGGCCTTCCGCCCGAGTGGAAGACGTTCATCCCGGCGGCGGCGACCTCTCTGGCCGTGCTCCTGCTCGGATACCTCTTGTTCAAGAAGCTCGAGACGGGGATCGCCGATGTTGCCTAAGGGCTCGATCGAGGTTTCGGACATCTGGAAGCGGTTCCGGGCCGACCGCAAGGGTGCGCTGATGAAGGACCAGATCCGCCGCCTGCGCGCGAAGATGAAGGGTCGCGACCCCGGGTGGACCTGGGCGTTGCGTGACATCAACTTCTCGCTTGCACCGGGCAAGTCGCTCGGGATCGTGGGCGCGAACGGGTCCGGCAAGACGACGCTGCTGCGGGTGCTTTCCGGCGTGATGTACCCCTTCTCGGGCAAGGTCGAGGTGTCGGGTCGCGTCGGCGCCCTCATCGAGGTGCGGGCCGGCCTCCACCCAGATCTCACGGGACGCGAGAACATCTTCGTGTACGGCACGCTGCTCGGCCTGACCCGAAAAGCGGTGGCGAAGCGCTTCGACGAGATCGTCGAGTTCGCCGAGATCGAGGCGGCCGTAGACCGGCAGATGAAGCACTTCTCGAGTGGGATGCAGATGCGGCTCGGCTTCGCGATCGCGGCCTTCCTCGAGCCCGATCTGCTGATCGTGGACGAGATCCTCGCCGTCGGCGACGCTTCCTTCCAGCAGCGGTGCCTCGACAGGATGCGTGCCGTGCTGACTCAAGGCACCACGCTCCTGTTCGTCTCGCACGACCTCGCAACCGTGGAGGCAACCTGCGAACGCACGATCTGGCTCCACCGCGGCGCGATGCAGGCGGACGGGCCCACCACTGAAGTGCTGGGCGCCTATCGCCGCCAGGTCGAAGAGTTCGCGGAGTTCACCTCGCCGCGAGGCGGCGACTTCCAGATCGTCGAAGCCGGCGTTACCACCGAACGCGGCGGCTGGCCGAGGACGCAAGAGCCCATGGAGATCCGCGTCGTCGTCGGAAAGAACGTCTCCGGTGGCGACGGGCAGGCGCAGGTGGTCATCGGCGTCACCGAGGGCACGGCGAACCCCATCTTCGCGCTCCGTCACGGAGTGGACCTGAGTGCCGGCAACGCGGAGGTCCGCTGCCGCATCCCGAGGGTTCCGTTGCCGCGTGGCCGCTACTTCGTTTGGGCAGCGGTGTGGCGCACGGGCCGCGATGTGCTTCCCTGGCATCCAATCGCGAAATTCGAGGTGGAGGGACAGGATCTCGATCAGGTGTTCCACTCGATCGTCCGGCTTTCTCCGGTGCACGTCGACGCCGAGTGGATCGTGGAGCCGATGAACGGACGCCGTGACAGCGCCGTCCGGCCGCTTGGTTCGGTGGATCGGAGCGGCGGGTGAGCCAACCGCGGCTGCTCGGTGTTCTGGTCACGTTCCGGCGGCCGAAGGATCTGGAACGCAGCCTCGCCTCGCTGGCCACGCAGGACCGTGTGCTCGACCTGCTGGTCGTCGTCGACAACGGTCCCACGCCCGAAACCGAGGCGATCGTCGGCGCGGCTCTCGGCGCTTCGCGCGAGCCGGCAACCTACCTTCCCATGCCGGAGAACATTGGCTTCCCGGGCGGCCTCGCGGCCGGGATCGACCGGCTGTTCGAGACCGCGGACGACGATGACTGGGTGGTCGTGCTCGACGACGACGACCCTCCCGAAGAGCTCGACCTCTTCGGAGATCTCCTTCGCTTCGCCCAGGAGATGGTCGCGCGAGACTCGCGTACCGCGGCAGTCGGGATGCGCGGGGCACGTTTCGACACCCGTCGGGGGCTCCTGGTGCGCGTTCCGACCCGCGAGATCGAAGACGTGGTGCGCGTGGACTACATCGCCGGGAACGCGCTTCCGCTCTACCGTGTTGGAGCGCTCCGCGATGCCGGAACCTTCTCGCGGCCGCTGTTCTTCAGCCATGAGGAGCTCGACATCGGGCTCCGGCTCCAGCGCAAGGGCTACGCGCTCTACGCACACGGCGTTCGGTGGCGCGTTCGTCGCGGCGCGACCGCCCGCCCGGATGTGATCGAAGAGGAGCACTGGCGCGTCCTGGCGCCGAACTGGCGGAGCTACTACAGCCTCCGCAACGCCATCTACATCATGCGCGCGAACGGTCGCAAAGGGGCCGCGCTGCGCATCACGTTCTCGCGGGGGCTGTTCAAGCCGCTCCTGAACCTGCCGGTCGCGCCGCGCGTGGCTTCGCGTGCGCTCGCGCTGAACGCTCGCGCGTGCGCCGACGCATGGCGTGGGAAACTCGGCCGCCGGGTGGAGCCCGACGTCTCACAGCCGCGGCCGAAGAAGATCACAACGCGATCGGCGGCGAGGAACTGACGCGCTCCACCCAAACGTCTGCCACGAGGATCATCGCAAGGAGGGTTCAACGATGAGGAACGAACAGGCCGTTGCACCTCCCCGGGCATCCCGGGTCGATGCAAAGGCCGGCATCCGTGAGGACATCGAGTTCATCGGGGCGGGCCCCGAACGGATCTTCTCGACGCTGCACGCCCCGGCCGGACAGGCGAAGGGCGCGGTTCTGCTGTGCTCGTCGATCCTCGCCGAGCTTCTCTCCGGCTATCAGGAGGAGGTCTGGCTCTGCCGCCTGCTCGCGGAGCAGGGCTTCGCGGTCGGCCGGTTCCATTACCGGGGGACGGGCCACAGCGACGGAGAGTCCGAGGACATCACCTACGAAGGTTTGGTGGAGGACGCTCGGATGGTCGCCGATCATCTTCGCGCGGAAACCGGCCTCGATCGGATCGGCGTGATCGGTACCCGCGTGGGAGCGGTAGTGGCCGCGTCGATCGTGTCCGCGCAGCCGGGCATGCCGCTCGCGCTCATCCAGCCCGTGCTAGATCTCGAGAAACTCTTCAAGGAGATGGGCCGGGCCCGCAAGATCAGCCTGATGAACGAGGAGGGTCGCTCGCCCGAGGACGGACCCCCCGAGGACATGTTCGCCGTGCTCGAGCGGGAGCGTTCGGTGGACGTGCTGGGCTACACGCTCACCGAACCGATCTATCAGAGCTTGAGACCGCACAAGCTGATCGATGAGCTCGGACCGAATCCACGGCCCGTCCAGCTCATCGAGGTGGCGAAACGCAAGACGTTGAGCACCGAGTATCAGCGCTTCCTCGACGACCTCGCGGCCAAGGGCTGCGATACCGACGGGAAGCTCGTTTCGGATGAGATCGCATGGTGGTTCCACGACACCCGCCGGCATCTCATCCCCGAGATCGGCGAGGCGATCGTTCCATGGATGTCCGAACGCTTGGCGCAGGAGGGGAGATGACGACGCTAGCGACGACCTACGACGAGACCCCCGTGTTCATCCCCGCCGACGGGAACAGCATCTTCGGCATTCTGACCCGGCCGAGCGTGAAACCCAACGGGGTTTGCGTCGTTCTGCTGCTCGGCGGAGTCTTCAGCCTCTCGATCACGCGGAACCGCCTGTCCGTCCGCCTCGCGCGAAGGCTGGCAGCGCAGGGCTATCACGTCTTCCGGATGGACTTCCACGGCGTGGGAGAGAGCACCGGCCCGTTCGAGGAGAGCAAGCTGGGGCAGCCCTGGGTGCAGGATCTCCGCGCGGCCATGGGCTGGCTGCGCGAGCAAGGTCAGGACAAGTTCGTTCTGCTCGGGCACTGCTTCGGCGGACGCACCTGCCTTGCAACCACTCCGGAGATCCCCGAGCTGCTTGGGATCGGACTCATGGTGGTTCCGGTTATGGACTACAACCACTTCGAGCTCGCGGTGAAGAACCGTTCGGAGCTCACCGCCGGGAAGTTCGTGAAGCGGGCGGCTCGAAAGACGGTGCTGCGGGGGATCTTCATCCCGCGACACCGGCGGCGTTACATGCACATCATCCGCGCCAAGCTCAAGCGCCGCACCGCGGGCGACGTGGAGCTGCCGTGGGGTCAGGCGAGCCCCTCGTACATGAAGTTCCTCTCGGGCTTGATCGATCGCCGCGTTCCGATCTTGATGGCGTTCGGAACCGAGTGCCTCGCGAGCGACTTCGACCGCGCGCGCGCCGGGAAGCTCGGGAAGCTCCTCAAGCGCGGCGAGGATCAGATCCAGCTTCACCGCTACGACCGCATGGCGCACGGCTTCCCCAACATCCAGACGCAGGAAGAGACCATGGATCTCATCGAGGAGTGGCTCGATCGCGTCGTGGTCCCGACATCGCCGAAGCTCGCCGCCGTTCAACCGGCGACGGAATAAAGGATCGGCGGGAGATGTGATGGCGCCTAGGTCGTCGGCGGCTTCGGGGCGGCTGCCCGACTTCGTCATCATCGGTGCGATGCGGGCCGGCTCAACGACTCTGGCGCGTGCCGTCGGCGCCCATCCCGGCGTGTTCATGCCCGCGAAGAAGGAGCTGCACTTCTTCGATTGGAACTTTGATCGCGGAACGGACTGGTACCGCGAGCAGTTCCACGGAGCCTCGGCCGGCGACGTCGCCGGTGAGGCGACGCCGATCTACATCGTCTACCGCGATGCGATGGAGCGGCTCGCCGCCACCTGCCCCGAGTCGCGGCTGATCGCGGTCCTGCGGGATCCGTCCTCCCGCGCGTACTCGCACTACTGGTACAACCGGATGCTCGGCTTCGAGCCGCTGTCATTCCGGGAAGCGCTGGCCGCCGAGCAGGGCCGGCCGGCGAAGACCCCCGACCGGCGGACCTTCGACTACGTGGAACGCGGGCGCTACCTGCCGCAGCTGCTCCGGGTTTGCGAGCTGTTCCCGCGCGGATCTTTGCACGTCCTCTTGCTCGAGGATCTGAACCGAGCGGAGGCGGAGAGCTACCGATCGGTCTTCCGGTTCCTCGGGGTCGACGATACGTTCGTGCCCGGCAACGCCGGGCAGACCCTCAACAGCCACGCCGAGTACCGGTCGAAAGCCGTCGCGAAGGTTTCGCGCGCGCTACCGGACCCGCTCCGCCGATTGACGCGCCGCCTGAACCGTAAGGACGTCCGCTATCCGCCGATGGACGCCGACGTCCGCCGCGAGCTCGACGAGCGCTTCGCCGACGACAATCGCGCGCTGGCCGAGTGGCTCGGGCGCGACCTGACCGGCTGGGGAAGGACCATCGCTTCTCCCGTTACGCGTCCGGCAGGAGCGGAGTGACCATGGTGGGTTCGCAGCCGAACCCTCGGCGGGTGCTGATCGTCGGGGCCGGCAAGCGGGTCGAGGAAGCGATCGTCCCGGCGTTGATCGGACTCGGCGACGCGGCCGAGATCGTCGGCATCTGGGCGCGCTCCAGCCGGAAGATCGCCTTGTACGGCGGGGAGTTCACCGTCCAGACGGAGGCGAGCCCCGACGCGTTCGACCTTTCATCGGTCGACACGGTGATCGTCGCCGTCACGCGCTCGCAGGTGCCGTCGGTGCTGGGGCAGCTTTCCCGATCCGATACGAGCCACATCGCGCTGATGCTCGACACGCCGGTGCTGGACCCGGGCGACCTCGGCGCGACTCGCTCCTTCAAGCGCTTCCGGCGAGTCGTGTGCACGGAGGATTCGATCGCGTTGCCGCCGATCGCAGCAGCGAAGCGGCTGATCGACGAGGGAGCCGTCGGGCAACTGCGCTCGGTGCAGCTGTTCCACAGTGGATGGCGCAATCACGCTCTGGCCTCGATGCGGTATCTCACCGGCATGCGAATGCCGTCGCGCATCTCGGTGCGTGCCTGGAACCCGAAGTGGAGCGAGACCCGCGTCCGATTCGCCGGCGGGGTACGAGCAAGCGTGGTGCAGCCCCACATCCACGGGAACGGCCGGGTCTTGGTGGTGGGCGAGCGAGGCGCGATCGTGGACTACCGGACCGACCGTGCCGAAGCGGTCGAGATCGGCTATCTGATCGAGGATGGGATCTATCGAGGTCTCACGGTGCGGGGAGAGCAGGTCGGCTCCGAGCTCGATCGCCGCTTCTTCGAGAACGTTTCCCGAACGGGTATCCCCGAGATGACGCTCGACAACCAATTCAAGATCCGCGGGGTCATGGAGCTGATCGCGGGCGTGCACGACGAGCGCTCGGGAGTCTCCTACGATCCGTGGGACGCGATCTATGATCATCAGTGCATGCGGCTGGCGGAGCGGCTTCCGGCGTTCTTGGACGTCAGGCTCCCCGGACGGCGCTCGCTGTTCGGCGCCTCCCTCCGCGCCGCCGCTCGGGTCGGCCGCAGCGGCCGGAGCGCGTAGCCGTGTTCCGCGACGCGCGAACCGTGGAGGACGAAGCCGTCCTCGAAACCGACGTCTGCATCGTCGGCACCGGGGCGGCCGGCGTGACGTGCGCGGCCGAACTCAAGAACACCGGCCGGCGCGTGCTCGTGGTGGAGGCCGGAGGGCTCAAGCCGGACTCGGCCACCGAGGCGCTGAACGAGTTCGAGTCCGCCGGCATGGCGGTGCCCGTCACGTCCCGCGAGCGGCGCTTCGGCGGAACGACCAACTCGTGGTGGGGGAAGGTAGCGCTCCTCGACGAGTCGGATTTCGTGGGCCGCGATTGGCTCCCGGGCTCCGGCTGGCCGGTGAGCCGCACCGAGCTGTTTCCTTTCTATCGTCGTGCGTGCGATCTGCTGAGGATCCCGGATCTGAGCCGGTTCGATCCCGCGGCCGCGTTCGGCGGCAAACGTCCGAGGCTCGTCGGCGACGGCCTCGAGCACAAGGCATTCTTCTGGACGCGGGACGCGCTGAACTTCGGCTCGCACTACCGTCGCGCCGTCGCCGGTTCAGCGAACATCTCGACCCTGCTCCACGCGAACATCACCGAGGTCTGCCTGGACGAGGGCGGCCGCGTGGATCGGCTCGCCGTGGCGACCGTGAACGGACGGAGGTTCTGGATCCGTCCGGCGATCGTGATCCTCGCGTGCGGCGGGATCGAGAACGCCCGGCTGCTCCTCGCGTCGAGGTCGCGAAGCCCGGCGGGGGTCGGGAACGACGCGGGTCTCGTCGGCCGCTACTACATGGATCATCCGCGCGGTCCCTCGGGGATCGTCGAGGCGTCGCCGGAGATGTCGGCACTGTCGCCGGCCTACTGGTCGGGAAAGCGATCGGGCCCCGTCCGGTTCCGTTTGGGCGTCGGCCTCTCGCCGGCGGCGCAGGCCGAGAAGCAGGTGCTCAACTCGTACGTGAACCTGAACCCTATCTACGGCGGGGCCGCGGTCGCGGCGATCCGGAACCTTTACCGGCGGCGCACGGCGGCGTTGCGGGACCGGTCGCTCCTCCGCTCGCTCGTCACCGGCGTCCCTGATGTTGCACGCTACTTCGCGTTCAAGCGGTACGGACGCGGCAGCGTCCAGACGCTCGCTATCGAGAACTTCATGGAGCAGGAGCCACGCCACGCGAACGCGGTGACGCTGTCGGATAGTCGAGATCAGTTCGGGTACCCCCTCGCCCGCGTCGCCTGGTCGCTCTCGGAACGCGATCGTCGCAGCCTTCGGGTGCTGCACGAGACGCTCGATGAGGCGCTTCGCCGGCGCGGGATGGGCCGCCTCCGCACGCCGCTGCTTTCCGATTCCGAGGACGGGTGGCCGGTAGCCAATGACGCCGCGCACCACATCGGCACGACGCGGATGGGAGCGAGCCCCAAGACGTCGGTGGTGGATGGGTCGTGCCGTGTGCACGGCATCGAGAATCTCTACGTCGCCGGAAGCTCGGTCTTCCCCACCGGTGGCTCGGCGAACCCGACGCTGACGATCATGGCGCTCGCCGCGCGTCTTGCGGATCACGTGCGCTCGAGGCTCGACGGCACGATCAGGGTGCGACCGGCGGACGGCGCGGTCGGCGCTTCACAGGAGAAAACGGCATGACCACCACCAGCCCATCCGTCACCTCAGGATCCGGGGTCGCGTTGCCACCGTTCCCGTTCTTCGTCGGCTGCGGTCGTTCGGGGACGTCGTTGCTCCGTGCGATCTTCGACTCCCATCGCGAGATGAACGTCCCCTACGACACCCACTTCATCCTGTACCTCGCCGACCGGCGGAGCCGATACGAGCAGCGGGGCGGGTTCGCCGTCGATGCGTTCGTCGACGACCTCGCGAGTCAGTACGACTTCAAGCGCTGGGTCATCGGCATCGAGGACATCCGGAACGATCTGCGCGCCGGGCCCCCGGCGGACTACGCGGAAGCGATCCGGCGGATCTTCCGGCTGAGCGCTTCCCGTGAAGGCAAGCCCCGCTACGGCAACAAGTCACCGGTTCACGTGCGCGAGATCGGGACCCTGGGGAAGTTGTTCCCCGACGCGCGCTTCGTGCACATCCTGCGGGACGGACGCGACGTCGCGCTCTCGTACTTGAACGTGACGTTCGGTCCGTCCACGGTCGAGGCCGCTGCTTTGCGCTGGAAGCGCCACGTGCGAAGCGGAAGGGCCGCGGGAGCTGGCTTGGGAGCGGCCCGATACCGTGAGGTCCATTACGAGAAGCTCCTGGAAGACCCCGAGATGGTCACGCGCGATCTGTGTACGTTCCTGGACGTGCCGTTCGAGGAGTCGATGCTCCGCTACTACGAACGGACCGCCGAGCTCCACGCCGGCAAGGACACGCCGAACCACCATCGCAACCTCGCGCTTCCCCCGACGAAAGGGCTGCGCGACTGGCGGCAGGAGATGTCCCCCGACGACGTTCGGATCTTCGAGACGATCGCGGGAGAGCTCCTCACCGAGCTCGGCTACGAGCGAGCGTTCCCCGAGATCAGGCTCGCCCCTAAGCTTCGGGCAGGGACGCGGATCGCATCCGAGGGCCTCCGGCGGGGGTGGCGCATGGCTCGCGGACGGAACCGGCTCACTGGAAAGAAGCGAGTGAAGGGTCCGCGCTGAGAAGGCGCTACGCGGGCTCGCCGGGATCCGGCGGCTGCCGGGTGCGGCGTCGCAGCAGCCAGTAGGTGAGGCCGGCCGCGGCCGCCCCTCCCGCGATGGCGAGCAGCCATGGGAAGACCTGCGTCTGATCCGATGGCGGAAGCGCGAGACCGGAGCCGGTCGGGCTCACCGACGCCGTCGGGCTCGAAGTCACCGAAGGGGTCGGCGTGGTCGGCGTGGTCGGCGTGGAGCTCCCGCCACGTCCCGGTCGCCGCCCGCCACCCGACGATCCGGTCGACCCCTGCGGCAGCGAGGGGACGGTGCCGGGGATGTTCGACTGTCCTAGGATCGCGGCTTTCACCGCCGTAACCCCGACCGGAGCATCCCAGGCCGAGTGCGGCATGCCGTCGATGATGTTGACCTTGACGTTCGGGGACCCCGCGGCCTTGAGCTTGTCCACGTAGTCGAGGCCGTGCCGTGGGGCTGCGGTTCCGTCCGCGGTCCCCATCAGGAACGTGACCCGCGTGGTCGGGTAGGAGTAGTCCGAGCCGCCCGTGTCGACTCCGTCGGCGGTCCACTTGCCGATGTAGGCGGCGTCGTGCTGCTCGCAAGGCCCGCCACCGCCGAAGAAACCGTACGAATTGTCCATCGTCTTGGCCGTGTGAGTCGGCCAGGTGTACTCCCGGAACTCCTCGGTGCAGCCCTTCACCAGGGCCGCGTGCGGCGGACCCGAGACCGGGATCGCGGCATCGATGATTCCGGACAGCCCGTAGTGCGACAGCGAGTACGAGATCTGCGAGGCGCCGCCGCTTTCACCTGTAACACAGAAGCCACAGTTACCGCTCGGTTGCGACGAGCCGTTGTAGAGGTGGCCGTGCACCCACTTGATGACTGTGGCCGAGCGGCAAGCGAGCTTCGCGGGTCCCGCCGCCGTCTCGCCGGGCGCGGCGTCGAGCCAGGGGTCGTCCCACTTCACCTGGACGATCTCGAAGCCCGCGCCGCGCAAGTCGTCGAGGGCGGAATCGGCGGACGCCTTGACGGTGGTCCAGGAGGTGCCCCCGCTGACGGTAAAGAACATCACGAGCCCGCGCGGCGTGCCCGAAGCCGCACGCGTCGCCAGTCGTCCTTCGGCCGCCTGCTTGGTCTGCGAGCACGTGACCCGGAACGTGGTGCAGTTGTACCCGTCGGGGCAGCCGCCCCCGCCGGTTGAGAGGACCGTGAACGTCCCGGTTCCGTACGTCGCGGCGCTTCCCGACGATGGAACCGCCGCCCACACGAGGAGAGCGGCGAGCAGCGCAAGCGCAGGGCGCAAGCGCCGCGCCGGCTTCAGACGGATCGGCTGGTTCGCGCGCAAAGCATCCTCTCGTGATCGGAACCGACGGACCGGGGTCCCGGCCGCTCGGTAGTCCATATTGTAAGTCCCCATCTCGCCGGCCGCCCGGGACGATGGCGACGCTGAAGATCAAGCCTTTCTAGAGGAGGATCCGTGAGTAATCCACACTTCGTCGAACGAAAGAGCTGCCCGGTGTGCGGCTGCGTCGACCTTCGCGAGCTGTTCCACGGCAGCTACACCGAGCCCCCGATCAGGTCGTGGCTCGAGAAGCGACAAGCGCCGCGCGGGATGGTCGAGTTCGATCTGCTGGAGGGCGCCGAGTATGTCCTCCTCGAGTGCGCGGTGTGCGCGTTGATCTTCCAGCGCGACATCCCCGACGAGTACATGTCAGAGATCGCGTACGAGCGCTGGGTCGACCCCGACAAGGCGTGGGACCGTCGCTCGAAGGGGATCATCCGAGCTCGCGGACGCTACGCGCTCGAGATCATGGGGGTGCTCGATTTCATGAAGCGTGAGCCCGAAAGCTTGCGCTTCCTCGACTACGGCATGGGCTGGGGTTTCTGGGTCGAGATGGCGCGTGCGTTCGCGGTCGACGTGTACGGTCTGGAGCCCGCCGCCTCGAGGAACACGCGCGCCTCCGAGCAAGGCCTTCAGGTGATCGACGTCGAGCAGATGAAGAACCTTTCATTCGACTTCATCAACACCGAGCAAGTGTTCGAGCATCTCCCCGAGCCGTTCGAAACCGCGGTGCAGCTCTCACAGGTGCTTGCTCCGGGCGGGATCCTCAAGATCAGCGTGCCGAACTCGATGCGGGTCAAGCGTCACCTGAGACGGGATGACTGGCTCAAGAAGGGCAACCCGCTGAACGACGTGTTCCCGCTGCAACACATCAACGCGTTCACGCACCGCTCGATCATCAAGCTCGGTGAACGTGTCGGGCTCGAGCACGTTCCGATCCCCGCCCGTCTCCGATACCGCTATATGCCGACGTGGGAGCGTCCGAGCCGCCTGCTCAAGCGGACGGTCGGGGCGCATTACCGTACGCTACGCGATCAGACGACCGTGATCTGGTTCCGGCGCGGGGGCGCTCCCGCAACGGCGCCCGCCGAGTCAGGAGGCGTCCGGCGGCAGCTCGCCGAGCCGGCCGAGAAGCCAAAGCCCTCAAGGAGGAGAGGTTGATGGACATAGAGGCGCAGCTCCGCAGTTACCTCGTCGATGAGCTCCAAGCTCCAGCGGACGCCGTCGGGACCGACTCACCGCTGATCTCGACCCACGTGATCGACTCGCTCGGGATGCTTTCGATCGTAACGTTCATCGAGGGCGAGTTCGGTGTCGAGATCGTCGACGACGAGATCGTCCCGGACAACTTCGAGACGCTCTCTTCGATCGTGAAGCTCGTCGAGTCAAAGATGGCGCAATCGACATGACCCGAACGCATCCTGCCGGCGGCGGGCGTGACCCGCTGCCGGCGGAGACGGACATTCGAGCGAGCGGAGACCCGCGTATCCGGATCCTCTGGCTGATCAAGGGCCTGGGGCGGGGCGGGGCCGAGATGCTGCTCTACCAAGCCGCGCGCCTCCGCGACCGTGATGCGTTCGACTGCGAAGTCGGGTTCCTCCTCGGATCGCGGGACTGGCTCGCGGACGACCTCCGGGCCGAAGGCGTGCCCGTCCACCTCTTCTCGTCGGAACGGCATGCCGACTTGCGCTGGGCCTTCAAGCTGCGACGCCATCTGAGCGCGAACCCGGTAGACGTTGTGCACATCCATTCGCCGCTGGTCGCTGCGGTGGCACGTTTGGTGGTTCGGTCGCTCCCGCGCCGCCTGCGGCCGAAAACGGTCTCGACTGAGCACTTGCCCTGGTCCGGACACAATCGGTTGACCCGCATGGTCAACGCCGCGACGTTTCGCCTCGACGCCGCACACCTCGCGGTCTCGGACGCCGTGGCGGAGTCGATCCCTCGTCGCACGCGCAAGCAGGTTCAGGTCTTGGTGCACGGGATTCCGGTCTCCCATGTGCGGGCCGAGCGGCGGTGGCGCGAAACGGTGCGGAACGAGCTCGGCGTCGGCCCCGACGAGGTGCTGGTAGGTACGGTCGCCAATGTAACCGCCCAGAAGGCTTACCCGGATCTGATCGAGGCCGCCGTGAGGGTCGCCTCTCGGACGGGCAATGTGCGGTTCGCGGTGGCGGGACGTGGAACGCTCGACGACGAGATGCTGACGCTGGCCGAGCGGGCCGGCCTCGGGGAGCGCCTTGCTCTGCTCGGTGCCGTCGAGGATGCTCCGCGCTTCATGTCGGCTTGCGATATCTTTGCGCTCGCCTCGCATTGGGAGGGCCTCCCGCTGGTCATCATGGAGGCGATGGCACTGGGGCTGCCGGTCGTGGCGACCAGGGTGGGCGGGATCCCTGCCCTCATCCGCGACGACGGTGAGGGCACCCTTGTTCCGAAGTCGAGGCCCGACCTGTTCGCGCTGGCGATCGAGGAGCTGGCCGCCGACCCGGAGCGGAGGGAACGCATCGGGCAGACCGCGAGCGAGGACGCCGTTCGCTTCGACAACCAGCCGGCCGTCAGGACGATCGAGGCGCTCTATCGCGACGTCGTCGAAAGCGGAGCCGGGAGACTCGGGCGATAAAAGCAGATGGTCCGGGTCGTCTGGGTCTTCTGTTCGTTGAAAGGGGTGGAGGCGTCCACTTCCGAGCGACAGGTTCGCCCGAATTCAAGTAGTAGGGGATCCGCGACGAATCACGGAGTGTGGGGATGAACGGACCAGGGGGCACCACCGACGACGGCGGCTTGAGCCGCCGGCGACTGCTTTTCCTCGGTGGCGCGAGCGCGCTCGGGGTCGTATTCGCCCGCGGGCTTGATCCGGTCGACTCCGACCAGTCCGCGGCGCCGGAGCCCGTCAAGAGCCCGACGACGAGCCACGACGGACACGCCTCTCCCTCGCCGGAACCCGCTGACACGACGGACGCGGTCGTTCAGGGCGCGACGCTCGTTCGATGGAGCGACCCCGCGACTTGGAAGGGCAAGGTCCCCGGGCCGGGGGACATCGCCAAGATCGATGTCGGCGTGCTTATGGACGTGAATCCGACCGTGGCCGGCGTCGTCATCGGCCCCTCCGGCTCGCTGGTGTTCGATCCCAAAGCGGCGCGAACGCTGACGAGCAAGGGGAACGTGATCGTGCGCGGCCGTTTGACGATGCGTCCGGCGAGTTCGTCGATCGTCCATCGCATCGCGATAACCGGTGCGAAGGAGTCGTCGTTCAAAGGCGGCGGTGCGATCCCGCTCGACACCGACGTCGGCGTCTGGGTCGTGTCGAACGGCGTCCTCGACGCGGTCGGCAGCGTAAGGCGGGGCTGGGTCCGCGCAGCCGGCAGCGTCGCGAAGGGGAGCAGGAAGATCACCCTCGCCGACACCCCCACCGGCTGGCGCTCCGGAGACGAGGTGGTCATCACCCCGACGAGATCGCCGGCGGTAAGTAGCAAGCAGTACGCGGAGTACGACACGGCGACGATCAGTTCGGTAAGCGGCAAGACCATCACGCTGTCGCGCTCGACCGCCTACGCGCACCCGAAGGTCGACGTCGGAACCGGTAAGGCCTATACGGCTGAAGTCATGAACCTCACGCGGAACGTCCGGATCGAGGGAAAGCCCGGCGCACGCATCCACGTCTTCATGAACTCGCGCAAGAAGCAAACGCTTCGATTCATCAGCGCTCGTCACGTCGGGCCGCGCCAGGGGACGAACGGGGTCCTCGGCCGGTACGGGATCCACTTCCACATGGCCGGCAACGGTTCGCGAGGGTCGCTCGTCGAGGGTTGCGTCGTCCGGGAGGCGGGTCACCACGCCTTCGTTCCGCACGCCAGCCACGGCGTCACGTTCCGCGACTGTGTCGCGCACGACACGATGTCGTCGGCGTACTGGTGGGATCCCGGCGCCGGGAACGCGACCCGCGACGCGGTGTTCGACCGATGTATCGCTTCGTACGTACACACCGACGGCCCAGCGTTCCGCCTCTCGGCGTTCTGGCTGGGTCACGGAGAGGGAAACGTGGCGCGCGGGTGCGTGGCGGTCGGCGTCCTTGGAGAAAAGACGGCGTCGGGTTTCCAGTGGCCGGAGAATCCGGGGCCGCGCGAAGATGGAACGGTATGGCAGTTCAAGGATTGCGTCGCGCACAACAACAAGGTCAACGGGATCTTCACCTGGCAGAACAACCTCGGAAAGTCGGTCATCGATCGCTTCGTGGCCTATCACAACGGCAAGGCCGGCATCGAGCACGGCGCGTACAAGAACGTGTACCAGTACAAGAACTCGACGCTCTACGGGAACGGCGTCGCCGGAGCGTTCGTCCACGCGGTCTCCGGCGATGTGGTTCCGCTCAGCTTCGTGAACGTGGTCTTCGACGGCGTTGGAAAGAACCAGTACGCGATCATGTTCGAGCGCCACACCGCGGCGCCGAACAGGCCGACCCAGGTCACCGGATGCACGTTCAAGGGCTACAACAAGGCGGCGTTCGGATTCGTCGACGACAACACCAAGAACGAAGACACCGTCGATGTGGTCGGATGCTCGTTCGCAGGGAACGAGTTCTGGCTGTCCAACCAGATCGACCCGGCTTCACTCATCCG
>JBKKCR010000039.1:0-9650 GCA_046712825.1 Actinomycetota bacterium
GCTGGTTGTCTGGGCCGCTAGCTCAACTGGCTAGAGCAGAGGCCTCTTAAGCCTAAGGTTCGGGGTTCGAGTCCCTGGCGGCCCACGACGATGCCCGAGCGACATCGCTCGGGCATCACGCTTGCACCCGGCGCTAGCCTTGAAGCGCACGCGAGAGTGGCGGAATGGCAGACGCGCAGGATTTAGGATCCTGTGGGGCAACCCGTGGGAGTTCAAGTCTCCCCTCTCGCACGAGGGGATTCGCATCTCATCGCGACCGCCGAGACCGGTAAAACTGGCCCGACTTCTAACAATCTTCTAACGAGGGCGCGGTGACCGAGCAGGAACTCGCCGAGACGGGGCTTTCGGAATCGTTGGCCCGGCTACATGACCACGGAGATTCCGAGAAGGCGCTCATCCCGCTGGCTGAGGTCCTCAGCTGGCTCTACGCGCTGGAGAATCTCCATCGCTCGCGCCTCGGGGATGAGCTGTACTTCCGCCACCGAAGGGGCGACCGGGAGGGACAGGCGCTCGCCGGGCTCATGTACGCGCGCGGACTCGTCGCCCACCAGATGGCGCTCGTCGGAGTGTTGTTCTCTTGGCCGTCGAAGACGAGTACCTTCGGAGGCGGTGGCCGACGAGGGGGAAGCACCATCATCGTCACGGGGGGCGGCTCGACGATGAACTGGAAGCCGCTCAGCGACCTTCCCGAACCCGGATATGACGAAGCGAAGCGTAAGGAAGACCGGCGACCCTGGTATCGAGAGCACGTCGAGGGCCGACTCGTCGTCGGACCGGTCGAGGCCGCGGCCAGATTCCTGATCGAGAACGTGCGTCAGGTCGTCTGATCGTCTTCCCCACGTCTTTCGGCTGATGAAAAGCGGAGAGGCCTCCGAAGAGGATCACCTAGCATCGCGCGCTACTCTCATGTTGTGAACGAAGGCGATCAGGCACCCAGAGCGGCCGAGCCCGTGCCTCCCTCCACGCCGGACCCCCCTCAATCCAAGAGACAGCGACTTCTCGGAGCTTTCATCCCTACCCCGATGTGGACCGAGGAAGAAATTCGAGCCGGATTCTCCTTCGCGCCGGAAGGCTCCTGGGCGCGTGCTCATTCTGCGGTGCCTCCCGTCATCGCTGGGGGGTTGATCGCCGTCGCGGTCGCGGTTGAGTGGAACATCCTTGCGGGTTTTGTAGCGGGCGTAGCGGGCGCAGCGATCACTTGGGTTGTGTTTCGCATGAGGATTCCCGGGCCCTCAGTCGGCATCACGAAACGCTCCATCATTTCGGACCTCTTGTACGGAGCGTTCGTCGGATACATGGCCACCGGGTTGTGGAATTGGATAGTCGGAGTCGTTGCAGGAGCCTTGTCCGTCGTCTTGAGTCTTCTCATCGCGCGGAGAGTCGCCCGATCGGTCCGCCGCGCAGACCCAGAAACAACTCCTTAGGAAAGTAGAAGGCCCCTCGGAAGGGGCCTCCGCAACACCTAGTCGGCGACTCCCAGGAGCTCCCGCATCTCGTCCTCGATCGCTCGACGCATCTTCGGGGCCTCATCGCGGAGGGACTGATACGCCTCTAACCATCGGTCGATCGTCGGGGTCCCCGGGTGCCGAGGCTCCTGGCTGATCCGGAACTTCGTGAACGCTTGGAACAGGTGCTTGTCGAACCCTTCGATCTGCTCGCAGAGGTCGGCGTCGAGATAGATACGCGTCTCCAACAACCAATCCCTGAAGTCGTTCGCGGCCGAGACGGCAGCAACCGTCCTCTCGTCGCGCGTCGGTTCCCCCGCGAGTTCCATGGGCTCAACGAGATAGCTGATGGCCCGTTCGGCTCGCACGAGACGTTGGTAGAGGGTCCCAAGGACTTCTGCCTGTTTCTGGTGGAGGCTCGTGAACCGGGTTTGCTGCCGGACAGCGGTCGTCTGGATTTCGGCTCGCGACCTCTCGATGTCCTTGTAACGCAGACTGGTGTAGAGGCCGCTGAACATCCCGACGATGCCTCCCACTGCTCCGACGCCGATCGCTACGCCCTGTAGAACCTCCACAGTGCTTGCCATCAGACCCGCTCCCTCACCGCGACTGTTCCGACAGTCGGATTCTAGGGACCGAATACGACAGGATGACGCGCCGGTGACCCGTTCCCTTTCTAACGGGACTTCTAAGGCTACGTGGTTATACGTGGGTGAACGAGACGCTTCTCGGCGTTGTTCGCGCACTCCGAATATCGCTGCTCAGAGCCTACGCGAGCGCACGTGAGGCTATTCCTGATAACAGCCGCCCATGGGCTCGGACGAGATTTAGGATCCTGTGGGGCAACCCGTGGGAGTTCAAGTCTCCCCTCTCGCACGGGGCTTTTGCTCCTGCGACATACCAGGAGCGACTTCTAACAATCCTCTAACGGAGGTCGCTTGCAAGGCTTCCGCCCTGGGAAGGAGGAGGGCTGCTGATGTTCGAGCGAGCGCTCACGCTGTGGAAACAATATCTCACTCTCGAGGCGGGCTTCTGGGACGCTAGCGATCCGCGTCACAGCCTGAGCGCGGAGGTCCGAAGACGCCTTGCCGAACTTGATATCTGTCTTGGGTACTTGAACCGAGCTCTGGAAGCGACTGGTCGGGTTGCGCCTATCCCTCAGGCGCTGCCCCCATACCTGAGAGCATGGGACGAGACGCATCTGTTCACCGAGGTCTTCTATCTGATCGCATGGCGAGTGATCAATGTCACCGAGGCGAGCTTCGGTTTTCCGCGAAGCCTTCGGACGATCGGCGCTGCTCGTGTACGGCATGATCTCATCGAGCATCCAAAGACCTTGAAAGCGCACGAGCCGAGTTTGGTCATTACCGATGCAGGCCCGATCCTCCGAACGAACGTAGCGGCCATCAAACCTGACGGGAAGAGCGGCCCTACTGCGGAAAGCCTTGACCGCGGCCTCTTCGTAAACGCCGAAGAGCTTCGCGATCGGCTGGAGCAGCATCTGAAGTCGGTCCTTTAGATACCGACGAATCCTCACAACTGGCGAAACCGGCTTGACGTGCTAAGCGTGCGAACCCGAGCGGGAGCCCATATCGCTAGGTGAGGTTTCCGCCCTTCAACCGATTGCAGCTCTCGCACAGCAGTTGGAGATTTCGGGCAGTGTTGCTTCCACCCATGTGGAGCGGGATGATGTGGTCGTACTCAAGGAGGTCGGTCCTTCCGCAGTTCACGCACTTCCCCTGATCACGCTGCCAGATGAATATCTTCACATCGTCAGCGATCTGCGGGCGAGCCACGACCTGCTCTGCAATTGTTCGCTGTTCCATCGCCTGCACGGCGCGCTCGGTCTTCCGCCTCTCGCGAGCGCGCTTGTCGAGGACGCGAGCCTTGACTTCTTCAGAGTTTAAGCCTTCGTCTTCAACCCAGAAGACATCCTGGAACATCCACCACGTCTCGTCACCGTTCTTTTTATTCGTTACTGGGCGCTCGTTTTGCCGTAGGAGAAGGCTCCTTGACTCCTCTACGCTGAACGACAAAGAGAAGTCGTATCCGTGCCAGCCACCACCCGTGAGGAACTGCGTGATCACTGTTCCCTTTCGCCCTCGGAACCCGACCGGCTGGGTGATCAATATTGCGCTTTGCGCCTTGCGGAACATTTCTCCCCCCTCCTCCCTCCCTGCGCCGCGTAAAGTCAGGCGCGAAGGCACTCGGTCAGGTCAGCGAACAAGCGCGCTGCATCTAGCTGGTTGGCTTCCACGTACACGAGGTGTTCCACAATGCCGTCGACCTTCCCCTATGTCACAGAGTCCGCGAAGTACCAGACCCCCCAAAGAATAGTTCTTGGCGGGTCCGGAGTGATGCTCCTCTTGGTCCCGAAGCTCCTTCCGGCGCTTCCATCCACGCTTGCAGCTTTAGCCCGATCGGTTCTTCTTCCTTCCTCATCGCGACCCCCTTCGGTCGGCGGACCAACTTCGACTAGCTCGACAACTGTCGAAGCGCCTCGACGACGCCTCTGAATGCCTTTCCGCGGTGGCTGATGCGGTCTTTCTCCTCCGGCGACAGTTCGGCCATCGTACGTCTGTCCCCTTCCGGCACGAAGATCGGGTCGTAGCCGAAGCCGCCGCTCCCTCGCGGCTCGGTGACCAACCTTCCTTCCACGGTCCCCTCGGCGATCGATTCCCCGGCCGGGGTCACGAGGACGGCAACGCAACGGTATCGCGCGGTTCGAACGGCCTCCGGCACGCCACGTACGATGTCGATCAGCTTCGTCAGATTCTCTTCGTCGGTCGCGGATTCCCCGGCGAACCGCGCGGACCGCGGCCCGGGACCACCATCGAGCGCGTCGACCTCGATCCCGGAGTCGTCGGCCAGCGTCGGGACGCCAGCGAATGCGGCCAACGATCGAGCCTTCAGCAGCGCGTTCCCCGCGTAGTCGGGCTCGGTCTCTTCCGGGGCTTCCCAACCGGTGAATTCGTCGGCGGATACGACCTGCAGCGGCACACCGGCCTCGGCGAGGATGGTGCGGATCTCTCGCAGCTTGCCGGGATTGCGACTGGCCAGCGCGACGGCGGCGGAACTCACGAGATGCCGAGCGCCTCGCGCTGCGCCGCGACCAGCTGCTCGATACCGCCGGCCGCGAGATCGAGCAGTCCGTCGAGCTGTCCTCGGTCGAACGCCTCGCCTTCTGCGGTCCCCTGCAGCTCGACGAAGCGTCCGCCGGCGGTCATGACGACGTTGAAGTCGACCCCTGCGGTCGAGTCCTCCTCGTATGGGAGGTCGAGCAAGGCTTCGCCGCCCACGATCCCCACGCTCACGGCGGCGACTTCCTCGATGAGCGGGATGCTCTCGAGGCGGCCGGCGTCGCGCATCTTCCGGAAGGCGTCGTACAGGGCGATGTACGCCCCGGTGATCGACGCCGTGCGAGTGCCGCCGTCGGCCATCAGCACGTCGCAGTCGATCGTCACAGTCGCCTCGCCGAAACCCCCGAGCTGCGTCACTGCGCGCAGGGAACGCCCGATAAGACGCTGGATCTCCTGTGTCCGACCGGAGGGACGGCCGGCGGAGACCTCACGCGACGTGCGCGTAGAGGTGGAGCGCGGGAGCATGCTGTATTCGGCCGTGACCCAGCCGCGGCCGCTGCCGCGCAAGAAGTTCGGGACCTTCTCCTCGAACGAGGCGGCACACAGCACGCGCGTCTGTCCGAGCTCGATCAAGCACGAGCCTTCGGCGAACTCCTGGAAGTTGCGCGTTATCCGTATCGGGCGAAGCTCGTCCGGCTTCCGGCCGTCTTTGCGCATCTACAGCACCCAGCGCATGTTGCCGTCGGCGATCTCGAGCGGACCGTCGAATGCGCCCGCGGCCTGATCGAGCACCTGATCCATATCGTTGTGCGGCCACACGTGGGTGAGCACCAGATGCTTCGCGCCGGCGCTCGTCGCGATCTCGCCCGCCTCCCGTGCGCGGAGGTGGATCGGCTCGGAGATCGAGCGCTCGGCCTCGAGCCACGACGCCTCGCACAGGAACAGATCCGCACCGGACGCCGCTTTCGCGAGGTCGGGATGCGGGCCGGTGTCTCCGGTGTAGGTAAGCGTCTTGCCGTCCGCCTCGATCCGCAGGCAAACGTTTGTGCACGAGTGCGCGCTGTCGAAGCCGGAGAGCCGCAGCGGCCCGACTTCCAGGACCTGCCCCGCGACGAACTCGTTCCAGGGAAGCATCGAGTTGAAGTCGTCTTGCCCGTCGCGCGGCGTCAGAAGACGGCTCAGCCGTTCGTGCGCCATCCGAGGCCCGTACATGGGCACACTCGGCTTGCGGTTCTCGCGCCAGAACATCGAATAGAAGAACGGGTAGATGTCGACGAAGTGATCGGGGTGCGCGTGCGAGATGTACACCGCGTCCACGTCGGTGACGTCGACGTGCTCTTGGAGATGGGCGAGCGTGCCGTGGCCGGTATCCATCCACAGAGTGAATCCCTCGTGGCGGACCAGGTAGCCGGAGCACGCGCCGCCCGCCCGCGGATAGGTCCCGTTGGCGCCGAGCACGATCAGCTCCACTAGACCGCCCGCCGCACGTGGTCCGAGGGGCCGAGGGAGCGTTCTTCGACCGTCCCGATCTCCGGGCCCAGGAACCGGGCGCCGAGCGCCTGGAACGTCGCCGGGTCGCCGCTGGAAACGAAGCGATGCCGCGGTTCCGGCCCCGAGCGGAACCCGTCGCGCGCCGCGAGCTCGGCGAAGACGTCCTTGGCCGTCTCTTCGGCGCTGGAGATGAGCGCGACGTCGTGGCCCATCACGTAATGCAACACGCCGGTGAGCAGCGGGTAGTGGGTGCAGCCGAGGATGAGCGTGTCGATGTCTTCCGCGACGAGCGGCGTCAGGTATTCGCGCGCGAGGCCGATGATCTCGGGGCCGGCCGTTTCTCCCCGCTCGACGAACTCGACGAACCGCGGGCACGCCCGTCCGAGCATGGTCACGTTCTCGTGCGTCGTCGCCAGGGCTCGTTCGTAGGCGCCGGACGCGATCGTCAGTTCGGTCCCGATCACGCCGACGCGGCGGTTCCGTGTGACCTTTACGGCTGCGCGTACCGCCGGCTCGATGACCTCGATCACGGGAAGATCGGGATGCTCGGCACGCACCCGATCGAGGCCCGCGCTCGACGCGGAGTTGCAAGCCACGACGAGAAGCTTCACGTCCTGCGAGACGAGGTAGCCGGAGATCTCGGATGCGAACGTTCGCACCTCGTCGCGCTCGAGAGGTCCGTACGGTCCGCGCGCTGTGTCGCCGAAGTAGACGACCTGTTCCCGCGGCATGAGGTCGATGATCGCGCGCACGACGGTTAGACCGCCGACGCCGGAGTCGAATACGCCTATAGGGCGGGGATCCATGGTCAGCGAAGTGTAGCCGACGTCCGGCGCGGCCCCGGGACGCATCGGCTCACGCCCACACGATCCCCTCGAGCCGCGCGGCCGCCTCGTCGAAGTCGCCCGAGTACGCGCCGGTCGAGAGGTACTTCCATCCCCCGTCGGGCAGAAGGACCACGATGTTGCGCGCGTCGGCGCCGTTCGCGAATCGCAGCGCGACCGACAGCGCGGCCCCCGAGGAGATCCCCGCGAAGATGGCCTCTTTCTCGAGGAGCTCGCGCGTCGTCGCCAGCGCCTGGCGGGTCGACACCTTGATCTTGTTGTCGAGCACGGACAGATCGACGATCGGCGGGATGAACCCTTCATCGAGGTTGCGGAGGCCGTAAACGAGCTCGCCGTATTCGGGCTCGGCGGCGATCACCTTCGCGGCAGGATTGTGCTGCTTGATGCGGCGCCCGCAGCCCATCAGCGTGCCGCCTGTGCCGAGCCCGGCGACGAATGCGTCCACCTCGGGCAGATCGCGGATGATCTCCTCCGCCGTCCCGTAATAGTGCGCCTCCGGATTTGCGGGATTGCCGTACTGGTACGGCATGAAGTACTTGGAGTCCGACGAGGCCATTTCGGTCGCGAGCGCGATCGCGCCGTTGGAACCCTTCTCCGCTTCGGAGAAGATCATCTCGACGCCGTACATCTCGAGCAGCTGCCGCCGCTCGATCGAGACGTTCGCCGGCATCACGCACACGAGCCGGAAACCTTTGCGCTTGCACACCATCGCCAGCGCGATCCCCGTGTTCCCCGACGTCGGCTCGAGCACGACGCGGTCGGGTGTGAGCGAACCGGAGCCGACCGCATCCTCGATCATGCGCAACGCGATGCGGTCCTTCATCGAGCCGGTCGGGTTCTGTCCTTCGAGCTTCGCCCACAGGCGCACCTCGGGGCGCGGCGAGAGCGCAGGAAGACCGACGAGCGGCGTGTTACCGATCGCAGCGAGGATGTCGTCGGATCTCATGGCCCGCAGGGGGGCTCAGCGCCCGCCGGCCACCGCGGGCAGGATCGATATGACGTCGCCGTCGGCAACAGGCGTCTCGAGCGCGCCGGAGAACCGGATGTCCTCGTCGTTGAGGTAGATGTTGATGAACCGGTGGATCTCGCCGTCGGTGACGATCGCCCCTTTTAGCCCGGGATGGTTAGCGTCGAGTTCGTCGACGACCTCACGCAGGGTCGAGCCCTTTGCCTCGACCGCCTTGGCCCCTCCGGTGTGCTTCCGGAGGATCGTTGGGATCCGTACCTCGACCGCCATCGCTATCCCCGCCCGTCCTCGGTCCGTTCGACCTTCATCTCGGTGATCTTCCCTTCGATGATACGGAACGCGCGCAGATCAGGACGCTGGCGGTCCTGGAGCGACACGAGAACGTAGGAGGCGTCCGGGTAGAACGCCCGGTCGACGTCGGTCGGCGAGGGAAAGGCCGGCGAGTGCGTGTGCGAGTGGTAGATCCCGACCACGTCCCAGTCCTTGTCGTAGATGTCGTCGGTCACGTGCTTCAGCTCTTTGGGGTCGGCGTTGTAGCGCATGACCGGATCGGGATCGACGTTGGTCAGCCGGTAAAGCTTCATGGCCTCTCCGTCGGCTCCGCCGAGGATCCCGCACGCTTCTTTCGGGTACTCGGCCTGCGCATGCTCGATCATCTCGCTCGCCATACCCTCCGGAAGTCGTAGAACGTCCAACATTCCTCCAAGATTCCCCGAGTATCGAGCCCGTTCGGGGCCGGGAGCGGTGAGGATAGCAAACGCCGAAACGCCGGGTCAGAGGCCTACGCGGATGGACCCGGGCGTGCCGGACACGACCCTTCCGAGCCCGGCGCCGGACTCGCCTCGATCGGCCAGACCCGACCGCAGATCGGTCAACCGTTCGGGGGGGCACGCGATGAGGAGGCCGCCGGAGGTCTGCGCGTCGGCGAGCAGGATCCGATCCTCCTCGGCGACGGCGTCGTCGAACCGGACCCACGGCGATACGAAGGCCATGTTCCGCTTGGTGCCGCCGGCGACGGCGCCCGCGGCGACCAGATCGCGAGCGCCCTCGAGCACGGGGACCGCCTGAGCGCCGATGTCGGCCGCCACGCCCGAGGCCAGCATCATCTTGTGGAGGTGGCCGAGCAGGCCGAACCCGGTTACGTCGGTCGCGGCGAGCACGCCGGCAGCCAGCATCGCCTCCGACGCTCCCTTGTTCAGCCGGGTCATCGTCGCTACCGCTTGTTCGACGAGCTCCGACGACGTCAGCCCGCGTTTGATCCCGGTGGTGATCGCGCCGATCCCGAGCGGTTTGGTGAGCACGAGGATGTCGCCGGGCTGCGCTGCGGCGTTCGTGACGACGCGCTCGGGGTCGGCGAGCCCGACCACCGCCATCCCGTACTTCGGCTCGGCATCGTCGATCGTGTGGCCTCCGGCGACGAGTGCGCCGGCCTCGGCGGCGACGGCGCTCCCACCGTCGAGCACCCGCGCGAGGAGCTCGAGCGGCAAGGTCTCGGACGGCCAGCCGACGAGGTTGAGGCACAGCAGCGGCCGTCCCCCCATCGCGTAAACATCGCTCAGAGCGTTCGCGGCAGCGATGCGGCCCCAGTCGTATGGGTCGTCGACGATCGGCGTGAAGAAGTCGGTCGTGAAAACGAGCGCGGTCTTGTCGTCCAACTTGTAGACGGCCGCGTCGTCGCCGGTGTCGGTGCCGACGAGAAGCGCCGGATCGGGCCTCGCGCCGCTCGGCTGAAGCCGCCCGAGCACCTTCGCGAGGTCCGCCGGGCCGAGCTTGCAGGCACAGCCGGCGCCGTGGCTGAAGCTCGTCAGGCGGATCTCTTGCG
>JBKKCR010000040.1:0-7161 GCA_046712825.1 Actinomycetota bacterium
GACGACGGTTCGACCGACGACGGCAGCACCGACGGCACCGTGGTGCAGGGCAACACGATCGTGAAGCCCAAGCCGAAGCCGAAGACGCAGGTCGAAGGCGCTCAGCTCGCGCAGACCGGTCCCGAGACCACGATGCTGACGATCCTCGGCTCGCTGTTCTTGATGCTCGGTATCGCGATGCGGTTCGGCCGCTTCGGTACCCCGGCCGCCGCAGCCTCGACGGGACACGACGTGCTGGTGGCACGGACGCTGGCCCTGGTCGAGCGCACGGTCAGCCGCAACGGGAACTGGAACTGCCGCTTCTAGATCTGGCACCCCCCACCAGAGAGAGGGACGACCCCTAGGGTCGTCCCTCTTGCGGTGTGGAGAACGTTCAGCCCAGGTGCGCCTCGTCGCCGACCGAAAGCGTGCCGGACTCGCGCACGATCCCGTAGACGCCGACGTGCTCGTCGTTGTGCTCGAGGACCGTGCGCAGGATCTGCCGGTCGACCGGGAGGTCCTCCTGCGCGTGGGTCGTCATGACGCAGCGCGAGCACGGCTTGGATATCTCGACGAGCGCACCGCCGATCCGAACAGAACCGCCGACCCACTCTTCCTCGACGAAGCCCGGCACATGGGTCTCCAGCACGACGTTCGGCCGGAACCGCCTGGCGTCGAACACGCCGCCCGGCTGGAGCTCTGCGAGCCAGTCGAGCGTCGACGTGGTCACGAAGTGCACGACCGAGGAGTCGAAGAAGCCGCCGGCCCGTCCGCGGAAGGTCCCTTCCTCGTCCTCGATGACCGGCCGTTCCGTTCCGCCATCCGCGGGCACGAGCGCGACGTCGCGGCCGAGCCAGGCGCCGATCGCCTTCCCGGTCGCAGGGTCCCCAGCCTCGAGGGCCTCGCCGGTCGGGAGCTCGATGTGGACCCCGCGGCCGGCCGTGCGGCTCCGGGCCGTCAGGAGACGCGAAACCTTCTTCGCGCTGAGGACGCGGCCCGTCTCGGCGTCCCGCAGGGCCCAGGCGCGGTCGCCTTCGATGCCTTGCGGTCCGAGCCACGCGCGGTCGAGGCGCTCCCCCAGCATCGACTTCACGGGGTAGCGCCAGAGGGCGACGACGCGTCCGACGATCACGCCGTCACGCTACCAGCCGTGTTCAGCCCTTGGTCGCGATGTAGTAGTTGTTCGCGATGTCCTCGGGGATCTCACGCAGCTCGACCGACGTGAAACCGGCATCTGCGAGCATCTTCCGCGCCACCTTCTCACCCCACATCGTCCCGAGCCCCAGCCCGCCCTCGGCGAGCGACACCGTCATGCAGTGCATGGTGGAGATGGCGTAGAGCATGGGCGCCAGCGGCAGGTCCATGTCCCCGACGACCGTGCTGGTGCCCTTGATGTCGACGCAGAGGTAGACGCCGCCCGGGCGGAGGGAGGCCGCGATCCCGGCCAGTGCGAGGTCGGGGCGCGCCTGGTCGTGGACCGCGTCAAAGGTGGTTACGAAATCGAACTGTTCCGATCCATCGAGCGTCGCGGCGTCCCGCACCTCGAAGCGCGCGTTCTTCAGCCCCTTCGCCTCGGCCTCTTCGCGGGCGACTGCGATCGCCTGCTCCGAGAGATCTATGCCCATGAAGCGACTCGCCGGAAAGGCTTCGGCCATCAGGTTGATCGCGTGACCTGAGCCGCAGCCGATGTCGGCGACGTCGATCCCAGCCTGGAGTCGCTCCAGGATTCCGGGGACGAGCGGCAGGATCCCCTCGATCAAAGTGGCGTCATGTATGGCCGCACTGTCTTCGGCCATCCACGAGTGGAACTTGGGGAAGGCGCTGTAGGGTACGCCGCCGCCGATCCGGAACCGCTCGGCGACCTCATCCTCTACGGAGGCCATCATGCCGAGGACCTGCATCGACGACGCGAGGTTGGCGGGCCCGGCGGCTCGCGTCAGCCACGCCGACCGCTCCGGTGGCAACGTGAACGTCAGCCTTTCCGGGTCGTGCTCGACGATGCCGCCCGTGGTGACGGCACCGAGCCACTCTCGAACGTATCGCTCCTGAAGGCCGGCGGCCTTGGCGATCTCCTCGCTGGTCGAGGGCGGAAGCCCCGCCATCGTGTCGAAGAGACCGGTCTTATGGCCGATGCTAACCATGATGGCTGTGGCTCCGTCGTTCAGGATCTGGAGCACCCGACCCGCGAACTCTTCGGATCCTTGCGGCTCGTCCGGCATCGCATCCTCCCGTTTGCTGGCAGCACGGTCGTGCTATCTCGCTATGCGATAGTACGGACGACCGTGCTATCTTGTCAAGGATGGCTTCGATCGAGACGGATACCCGGCGCCGGACGGACGGTGAGCGGACCCACGCATTGATCCTGGAGGCGGCCACCAAGCTCGCGTCGATCGAGGGCGTTCACGGCCTGACGATCGGCCGCCTTGCCGAGGAGACCGGGATCAGCAAGAGCGGCCTCTACGCGCACTTCGGCTCGAAGGAGCAGCTCCAGCTCGAGGTGATCGAAGCCGCCGGCGCCGTCGTTGGGCGAGAGGTCTTCGCACCGGCCATGGCGCAGCCGGAAGGGTTGCGGCGCCTCGAGGCCATGCTCGAGAACTTCTTCTCCTACGTCGAGCGGTGGGTGTTCCCCGGCGGGTGCTTCTTCTCCTCCCTGCTGGCCGAGGCCGACGCACGCGAAGGCGCGATCCACGACGCGGTCGTCGCCGGTCAGCGTGAGGCGAGCGCGGGATGGGCGGGCCTCGTTCGGGAAGCGCAAGCGACCCGAGAGCTCGACCCCAAGGCGGACGCCGATCAGATCGGCTTCGAGCTCGAGGCGTCGATGGGCCAGGCGAACTATCTGTTCGTGCTGTTCCGCGATCCGAAAGCGCTCGAGCATGGCCGCCGGGGCGTCCGCCGGATCATCGACGCCGCGCGCGTGACGAAGAAGAAGCGTTAGTCCCTTGGCAGGGTGTTGCGTTTCAGCGGGCTATACGCGCTGAAACGCAACAGGGTGCCTAGAGCCGGATCATCCCGAGACCTTCGGGGAATGCCAGCCCGACGTTGAGCGGGATCGGCAACAGCGGCAGGTCCAGGATCGGCGCGAACGGCAGCTTCCACACCGTGCCCGTCGCCGGTCCCGGGCAGAGGATCGTCGGGCACGGGATCAGCCCGAGGTTCGCCCAGTAGAGCGTCCCGTCGGATGAGACGGCCATCCCCGCGACGCCGGGCCCTTGCAGGAGCACGACCGGCCGGGTCATGTGCCCCTCGTCGTCGACCTCAACGATGAGGCCGGGCACGACATTGCCGACGAGGAAGTGGCCGCGGCGCTCGACGATCGAGATCGGCACGTAGGTGAGCGGGTTGAAGGGCAGCGGGAACAGTGGCTGCAAGAAGTTGGGACGCTCGTCGATACCGTGCGCGTTGCGATAGGCAGTACACGCGGCCTGGTCGCCCGGCGCGGGGAACGGCGGCGAGAAGCGGCTGACGGCTCCTCCGCTCGAGCGTCCGCTCTCGGGCACGAGGATCGAGCCGTCGGGATGCTCCTCGATGTAGCCGGCCGTCGTCAGGTCGTTCGCGAGCACGCAGACCGGCGAGTCGTTCGCGAAGTCGCCGTCCGCGTTGCGGTGAACGAGGAACAGCGAGCCGACACCATCGACGTCGAACGCCCCGACGCCGAGGTCGACGAGGAAGATACGCTCGCCGTTCGCGCTGGCCTTGCAGCCCGTGTTGTCGGGGAGGTGGTCGTTCGGCGGGTCGGTGAAGTTGTAGGTCGGGACGATCTTGTCCAGTAACGTCCACGGGCCGTCGATGCCACCGGTCGGTTCGAAGATCCCCCAGCCCTGCGCCTCGCCGAGCGGGATCTCGCCCTGGTCGGAGTCCTCTCCCATCATGAAGCGGACGCTCCCGTCGGCCTGCGTGATCGTGCAGAGCTGTCCGTTGACGTCGTTGCCGTGACCGGTCGTGTCCTCGCCGGGCGCGGCCGAGGGATCGTGGGAGTGGCTCGGGATGGGAGTCGTCATGCTGAGATGCGGGATCGACTGTGAGACATCGTACGCGTCGAGCTGGTTCCCCTGGGCGGTGGTGAGGTACTCCGTCGGGGGGTCGGCCGAGCGAGCCGGGTCGGATGCGATCGCGAGAGCGACGAGCAACGCTAGGACCAGATGACGCTTCACGGTTCCCCCTGGTGTGACGTGCCTGTCAGGTAGTTCGACGCGGCCGGTTCGGAACCCTGCCGGCCGGGCCGGGCGGGCTCAGGAGCCGCTACCCTGCCGCCGGAGGCGAATGGGGGCTGGTGTCCCTCCCGGTCTTCAAAACCGGTGCGCCGGTCTCCGACCGGTGGGTGGGTTCGATTCCTTCCGCCTCCGCTGAGGGAACGGTAAAAGTATGTGCGCGGGTGCCGATGAAGCGCTTCCGCACATCGCACAGTGCATGAGGCTCGACAGGACGTAGTCGGTGGCATTACGGCCGACCCACAAGGAAGTGACGGTCCGATAACGCGCAGGAGACCATACTGCTCTAAAGGAAGGAGTGGCGGGTGGGTGTACTCACGGAAGCCGGCGGCACGGCCTTCGCCGGGAAACGAGGTCGCCGGCGCGCCGTGGAGGTCCTCGCTCGATCGGGACTGGCCTCGGTGGCAGTCTCCTTCGCGCTCGTCGGTGTCCTTGCGCTCATGGCAGCGCTTTACGTCGGAGGTGCGGAGACGGACCGGCAAGGGGCGCTTGCGCGCGTTGCGCACACGAGTTGGGGCGCTCCGGTTCTGGTCATCGTCGCCATCGGGTTCGCGGGGTATGCGACATGGCGCTTCGTTCTCGCCATCACCGGAGAGGAGGTCGAGAGCGGCGAGAAGCAGTCCGTTCTCAGCAGAGCTGGGGACGCTGCACGCGGGCTGTTCTACTCCGCGCTCGCGATCGCGACCATCCGCTTGCTCTTCGGTGCATCCGGCGGCGATAGCCCCAAGAAGCAGGCAGCATCGATTCTCGATTGGCCCGCGGGAGCATTCCTAATCGGCGCGATCGGCGTAGCGTTCATCGGGACAGGTCTTTTCAACGGATACCGCGCGATCAGCAAGAAGTACCAAGAGGGACTCAAGATGTGGGACATCCCCGAAACGCGGCGTCGGATGGTCACTGTCGTAGCAGGGTTCGGGCTGCTCACGCGCATGCTGATGTACGCCATCATCGGCTGGTTTCTTATCCGAACCGCCCTCGATGATGATGCGCGCCGGGCGCTCGGGATGGACGGTGCACTGCAGAAAGTTGCGAACCAGCCGTTTGGACGGGTCCTGCTTGCCATCGTGGCGGTCGGGCTGCTCGCGTACGCGGCATTCCGGGCGATCGAAGCCCGTTACCGCAAGGTCTGAAGAACAATCATGTCGCGCTGCCCGACGACGATCACTTGTGCTCGAGAAGTGCACCAACCCTCCGATATGGGTTCAATGAATCGACCAGCCGCCTGCGAAACCTCGCCGCTCGAGGAAAGTCACGCGGGAGCGATCCAAGACCGGGCCGCCTCTAGACAGGTACTGCCGCTGCTACCGGGCTCCGGCATCGCGAAGGCCGCGACGCGTGGCCTCAGAGGCCAACTCGGCGCGCGTCGATACGCCGAGCTTGGCGAAGATGTGCGACAGGTGAACTTTCACGGTGCCGCGTGTAATGAACATGCGCGCGCCGATCTCGGGGTTTGTTAGGCCCTCAGCCGCGAAGCGAACCACCTCCAGCTCGGTCGGCGTCAGGCCGGCCCAACCGCTGGAGGGTCGCTTGCGCTCGCCGCGCGCTCGCCGCGCGTACGCGACCACGTCGTCCAGAGTCAGAGTGGCCCCCTCTGCGGCTGCGGCGTCGAACGCCTCGGTTCCCAGCGCTGTTTGGGCACCCGTCCGCGCATCGTTGTATGCGGCTTCGGCAACCGGGTAGCGCGCGAAGCCGATCGTGGCGCGCAGCGCGTCGACGGCCGAGAGGAGCCGCGCGGCCTCCTCGTAGCTCTCGGACGTCGCGGCGATCTCGCCGAGCATCTCGAGCGATCGCACCATCCCCGGCTTGGCGCCGGCGGCATGGAACGTGCGAAGCGCCTCATGGGCGTCGTCGTCGGCGCGTTCCGCATCGCCGGCGCGAAGGCGAAGGTCGGCGCGCACCAGGTACGCGTCGCCGAGCGCGAGCGAAAGGTCGAACTCGCGCGCAATCGAGAAAACCTCGTCGAGATGCCGCTGGGTGGCCTCGCGGTCGCCCGCGGCCGCCGACACCGTGGCGAGCCCGACCAGGGCGTCCAAGACCCCCCGCCGATACTCCATCTCCCGAGCAAGCACGAGTGCCTCCTCGAGATGCTCGCCCGCGGATCCAAGGTCTTCCATCGCACTCTCCGCCATGCCCAGGGAAGGGAGGGCGATCGCGAGCCCCGGTGGGTTTGCGTTCTCTCGGCCGCCCCGGATGGCCCGTTGGAGGAGCTGCTGCGCGTGATCGAAGTCTCCTCGCTGGAACGCGTTGAATCCCTCGATCGCGTCGAGGACGACCGCGAAGAAGACGTCGCCGAGCTCGTCCATGATCCGCCGCGCCTCGTCGAACAGCGTTTGCGCCTCGCCGAACTCACCGGCATAGGTGGCCGTCCACGAGAGCCACGTCAGAGCCTCCCGAGCGTTCTGCATGTCGCCCGTCCGGCGCGCGATGGCCAGTGATCGCTCGAGGTGCCGTCGCGCCCCGGCAAGATCCGACGCGCCCAGGTCCACGAATCCCAAACCGATCAGGGCCTGGCACACGAACCATGCGTCACCGCTCGCTTCCGAGGCGGCGAGCGCTCCCTCGAAACGCCCTCGTGCCGCCGGCGGATCAGAGACGGCCGCTTCCCAGGCCGACCATGCGAGCGCGCGGCCGACGATCCTGTCGTCGCCGAGCGAGCGTCCGAGCGCGAGCGCCTCCTCGCCGCATCGACGGATGGTGTCGAGCTCGAGCACAAAGACCGAGAGTCCGGCCACGGTCACGAGCGCCCGCGCCCGAGGGCGCTCGGAGCTGCCCTCGCGCTCGAGGGCAAGCAGAGTGCGCTCGCGCCACTCGCCAGCATGCGCGAGAAGGAAGAACAGGAACAGCGCACCCGAGATCCGAAGCGCCTGGTCCGTCGCGTTCGATTGCAGCGCCCACTCCACGGCCGCGCGCAGGTCGTCGTGCTCCGCCCCAAGGATCCCGACCCATTCGCGCAAGCCGGCCGATTCCAGCTCGG
>JBKKCR010000041.1:0-6821 GCA_046712825.1 Actinomycetota bacterium
GTTCGACCATCAGTATGCCTAGCCCTTCTCGCGTCAGATCCCGGAGCAATCGGGCAAAGAAGACCGTTTCCTCGTCACCGAGGCCTGAAGAGGGCTCGTCGAGGAGCAAAAGCTTCGGCGCGCAGGCAAGAGCCCGGCCGAGCTCGACCAAGCGGGCCAGCCCCGTCGGCATGGTGTCGGTGCGGTGATCGGCCACCCGGCGGAGCTCGATCCGGTCGAGGATCTCCTCCGTGACGGCGCGAGGATCGACGTCCTCGTCGGACCAGCGGGAGCGGATCTCGGCGGCGACGAGGATGTTGTCTCGTGCCGACAGCGAGCCGAATACCTCGAGGCGCTGGAACGTCCGCGCGATACCCAGACGCGCGCGTTCGTGTGGCTTGTAGCCCGACGCGTCCTTGTCGTCGAAGGTGACGCGGCCGTGCGTCGCGGGCTGCAAGCCGCAGATCACGTTGAACATCGTCGTCTTCCCGGCGCCGTTCGGGCCGATGAGCCCGGTGATGCTCCCCGCTTCCACGTCGAGGTCGACCTCGGAGAGCGCGGTGAGGCCGCCGAACTCAACGGTGACGCTGTCAACCTGAAGCAGGGGCAACCTCGGTCACCTCCTCGATCTTCTCCATCTGCTCCGACGGGACGGGGATGCCTGAGGAGCCCCGGGGGGTCAGCGCGAGAAGCTTCCGTACCCGTTCCGAGATGATGTACGCGACGCCGTTGGGGTTCCGGCCGATCGTGACCGCCGCGATGCCGACCCAGAGGAACTGCAGCTTCGCCATCTCGAGCCCGAAGATCTGCGTGTTCGGCGTCAGCGACGGCAGCGCGAACAGGATGCCGCCGAGCAATGCCCCGCTGACGGACGTGATGCCGCCGATCACGGCGAGCAGCAGCAGCGGCAAGCTCTGGAGCATCAGGAAGTCCGTGCTGCCGGCCGAGGTCTTCAGGCCACCGAACAGGGCTCCGCCGACGCCGGCCATCGCCGCCGCGATCATGAACACCGCGAGCTTGGTGCGCGTCAGGCTGAGCCCCAGCGTCGCGCACGCGACGGGACTGTCGCGCATCGCCGCCAGCACGCGGCCGAACTGGCCGCGCCGGATCCGCAGCACGAGCATGCCGAATAGCGAGAACGCGATCGCCAGTAAGACGAAGTACGCCCGGACGCCGTTGAACGAGATTCCCAGCTTCAGGCGGTCGACCTCGAGGGCGCCGAGGTTCCCGAAGACCCACTCCTGCGGGAAGAACATGTAGTCCATGAGCACGGCGAACGCCATCGTGCTCAGCGCGAGGTACAGACCCTGCAGGCGTAACGACGGCAGCGCGACGAGCCCGCCTACGAACGCGGCGAGCGCGGCGGCCGCGAGGATGCCGAACACCGCCCCGTCGCCGCCCACCTTGGCCATCGCGTAGGCGCCGACGCCGGCGAATGACATCTGACAGAGACTGACCTGCCCTCCGTACCCGGTGAGCAGGACCAGCGACAGCATGATGACGGCGAGAGCCAGCCCCTCCCCCGCGCGGATGAGGTTGCCCTCGGAAAGGATCCGCGAAATCACCCCGGCGGCCGCGACGAGGAGCCCGGCGCCGATGAGCGACCGGCGGAAGCTCGGCACGCGCGGCGTGACGGCGCCGACCAGCCGTCCGGCTCGGAGCCTCGCTTCGGGCATCGCGAGCAGGACGACGAACAGGAACAGCGTCGGCAGCGCCGAGCGCAGACCGATCAGCGATCCCCTCAGATCGACGAAGCCGATCGTGTAGGACTCGATGAGTCCGAGCGCCATCGCGCCGGCGAACGTGAGCGGCAGGTTGCGCAGGCGGCCGACCATCGCGGCCGCGTAGCCGTTGACGACGAGCAAGGTCAGTACGACCACGTCCATCTGTAGCTGCGGCGCGAGCAGGATGCCGGCAACCGACGCCATCGAGGCGCCGATCGCCCACGACAGCATCGAGATGCGGTCCGGCCGCGCGCCCGTCATGCCGACGAGGTTGCGGTCGTCGACGACGGCGCGCATCGCGATGCCCGTCCGCGTCCGGTTGAGCACGATGTAGAGGAAGATCGCGAGCGCCAGCCCGGCGAGCGCCGTCACGGCCTGATGCCAGGTGACGTTCACCCCGCCGAGACCGAACTTCCTCGGCGCGAAGAACTCGGGCAACGCCCGGGCTTCCTGCGGATCCCAGATGTTCTGGGCGAGGCCGATGAGGCCGACCATGAGCCCCACCGTCACGGTCAGGGAGGTGGCCACCGACGCGTTGCGCAAGCCGCGCATCAAGATCCGTTCGATCAGCGCACCGAGAAGCGGCGCCAGGACGGCGACGACCAGGATCAGGGCGAGCCACGCCGGCCAGTCCCGGTTGACGACGAGGTCCCAATACGTGAACGCCATCAGCATGCCGATGGCGCCGTGCGCGATGTTGAAGATCCCCGAAGTCGCGTAGGTGACGACGAGCCCGCTCGCGGCGACCGCGTATACGGCACCGGTCACGATGCCCAGGATCGTGAACGCGAGGATCTTTTCCACCCGAGCTCCCTACGTGTTTACGACCGGACCCTTGTTGCAGATGTAGCCGCTCGCCGGGTCCCGTCGCGTGAACTTGGCGCTCTTTATCTCCAGGTACATGAAGCACGGCGACATGATCTTGTTGCCGGTGTCGTGGGCCGCATGCAGCCCGTTGCCGTTCCAGGAATGGACGTTCTTGATCGCGGAAAGGAAGCCCTTGCGGGTGATCTTGGCCCCGACGTCCTTGTGCACCTTCGCGAAGAGCTGGCCGGCGGACCAGGCGTAGAAGCCGAAGTAGTCGGGCTTCGCACCCGGCGCCACGCGGCTGAGCCACTGCTGATACAGCTGCAGCTCGGGGTTTCCGGCCGCTTCCTCGTTGATGGCGGTGTTCATGAAGATCAGCGAGCCGTTCGCGGCCGTGCACGGCTGGCCGCCGCAGGTGAGGAACGCCGGCGCGTACGCGACGGAGTCCCAGTCGCGGACCTCGGGGAACCAATCCTGCTGGTCCATCGCCGCGAGCAGCTTCTGGATGCTTTGATAGTTGGCGACCATGCTCACGTACTTGATCCCGTCCTCACGCATACGCTGGACGATCGGCGTGTAGTTCGCCTCGAGGACCTGCACCTCGTAGATCTTGAACTTGAATCCGACGCTCTCGTACGCCTTCACCCGCTGCAGCGCGTTCGCTTTCGTCACACCTGCGTTCAAGTAGAGCATCCCGGCGTTCTGGATGACCGAGGGGTACTTCTCCTTTATGTAGTTGGCCGGACCGATCGGGATCTTGTCCGGCCGAACCGGGTACGCGGGAAAAACGTTGTTCGCGAGGGCGCGCTTGCCGTTGACGGTGATCGCGGTGAGGTCGGGGATCCCGCAGGCTTCACCGGCGCTCGCGCCGCCGCCGTCGAACGCCGACATCGAACCGACGAGCGCGAACGAGTCGCTGCACGAGTCTTGGACGGCGGCCTGGTTGCTGGTGTCCTTCGCCTGTGTGTCGCGGAGCTGCAGCTTGACCCTGCGGCCGAAGAGCCCGCCGGTGCTGTTGATCATCGCCGCCCACGCGGACATCGCCTGGTGGGTGGATTTGAACAGGCCGCCCTGAACGCCGCTCAGATCGGAGGCCACCGCAAGCGTGATCTGGGTGGCGGTTACGCCTTTGTCGGTGGCGCCGCCGTTGCCGCCCGGTGGAGCGGGAACCGCGCCGGGGCCGCCCACACCCGGCCCGCTCGTCGCGCCGCCTCCGGGTCCCGCCGAGCCGGTCGCTCCGGGGATCGGCGAGCCGCTCGCGTCGACGCCGCCCGGGCCGACCGCGGTACCGCCGGCGCCGGTCCCGATCCCGGCAAGCCGTTGTTCTTTGCTCAGGCGCGCGCCGCACGCAGCGAGGACCAGCATCAACAAGACGGTCGTAACGACTGCGCGGGACTTCATGGCCCTGCCTCCCAGCTGCCCCGGCGCCCCCCGAGCCGAGATCAACGCTCCCTGGCTGCGCCCCTCACCCTTTGTGAAACGGAAGGCTACCTGTTGCGCATGATCGGGGCCCTTCCCGGCCGTTCGGTAGAGGAAACGGATCCCCCCGTTGGCCTAATGATTCAGGTTCGGCGGGTTTCACTCCATGACCTGCTCGCGTCCGGGTCGGGCTCCCGCGGCAGACCGAGGATGCGCTCGCCGATGACGTTGCGCAGAACCTCCGAGGTCCCGCCGCCGATCGTGAGCGCGGGGGAGAACACGAACCCTTGCCCCCACCAGGTCGGATCGGCGCCGAGGGGGCCGACGTCCTTCAGCATGCCCTCCGCTCCTGCGAGCTCGCGACCGAGCCGGAAGATGTGCTGGCCGTGCGGGTCCGACAGCGCCTTCGCGACCGAGGACTCCGGCCCGAGCTTGCCGGCGACGCGGGCCGCAACCATGCGCAGCCGGTATATGCGGAGGATCTCGCCTTCCATCCAGACCTGCGCGAGCTTCTGGCGTTCGATCGGACTCGTCACGCCCCCGCGCTCGCGTACGACGTTGATCAAGTCGTCCGCCGTCGGCCCCCAGCCCCACTGCGCGCCGGCGCGGGCGAGCGTCACGCGCTCGTTCTCGAGCGTGTCGCGCGCCAGCTCCCAGCCGCGGTTCTCGTCGCCGATCAGGTTCTCGGCCGGCACGCGTACGTCGGTGAAGAAGACCTCATTGAACATGTGCATCCCCGTCATCTCGACGATCGGCCGGATCTCGATCCCCGGCGAATGCATGTCGATGATGAAGTAGGACAGCCCGGCGTGCTTCGGCGCGTCGGGGTTCGTGCGTGCGAGCAGGAT
Source organism: Actinomycetota bacterium (assembly GCA_046712825.1). Lineage (GTDB taxonomy): Bacteria > Actinomycetota > AC-67 > AC-67 > AC-67 > DATFGK01. Next base: position 4,778 of record JBKKCR010000041.1, read on the forward strand.
CCCGAACTTGGCGATGTGTCCGAGCGAGGTCCAGATCTTCTGTCCATTGACGATGAAGTGGTCGCCTTCTTTGAGCGCCTTGGTGCTGACCGACGCGAGGTCGCTGCCGGCGCCCGGCTCGGAGAAGAGCTGGCACCAGATGTCTTCGCCGGAAAGCATCGACGGGATGTACTGCTTCTGCTGCTCCTCGGTTCCGTGCTTGACGAGGATAGGGCCGCAATGGCCGGTGCCGATGGGGTTGATCGGGCGCTGAACCTTCGCGCGCTTCAACTCGTCGTCGATGATCAGCTGCTTCATCGGGTCGGCGTCCTGGCCCCAAGGCTTCGGCCAATGCGGGACGACGTAGCCGGCGTCGGCCAGATCCTTACCGGTCGGTGCCGGGTGTGCCCCGAGCCAGTCGCGGACCTCTTTGCGTCTCGGGTCGTCCTCGCCGGGCAGCTCGAAGTCCATGATCGTCCCTCCCGCGGCCGACTATAGGTCTTCGTCCCAAAAAATTGCAACACGTTCTAGTTGGGTTGTACCGTTGTGCCATGGAGCAGGGCCAAGGGATCCGGGACGGCGGCCGCGGTCTGACCGAGCGGCAGGCGGAGCGGCGCGACCGGGTGGTGGCAGCCGCGATCTCGCTCGCGAGCAGCGGCGGTTACGAAGCCGTGCAGATGCGGGACGTAGCCTCCAAAGCCGGCGTCGCGCTCGGGACACTCTACCGATATTTCTCTTCCAAGGATCACTTGCTCGTGTCCTGCCTGGGGCAGTGGACCCGCGAGTTCCAGCAACGGGTCGAGGCTCGCCCGCCGGCGGGTCCGAACGCGGCCGACCGCGTCGTCGACGTCCTGAAGCGCGCCGCTACGGCGCTCGAGCGGTCGCCGAGCCTGATGGCCGCGTTCGTGACCGCGCTGACGTCGATCTCTGCCGACGACCCCGTCGGGCTCGCCGAGGTGTCCGAGGTCTACGAACAACTCAACGAGTTCGTCACGACCGCGATGGAGGACGGCGAGCAGATCCACCGTGAAGCCGTCGTCCGCGTCGTCGGGATGGTGTGGCTGGCGGCCCTGATCGCGCGGGTGCGCGGCTGGGCCGAGGGCGGTCAGATGGCCGACGATCTCGAGGCGGCCGTGCGGCTGCTGCTCCCGAGTCCGACCGTTGCGCGAAGGAGAGTCAATGCGTGAACCGGTGATCGTCGAAGCCGTCCGTACCCCGATCGGCAAGCGCAACGGGGTGCTCGCCGGTTTGCACGCGGCCGAGCTCCTCGGCTCTGCGTTGGTCGAGGTCGTGAAGCGCGCCGGTATCGAGCCATCGGAGGTCGGCCAGGTCGTCGGAGGCTGCGTGACGCAGGCCGGCGAGCAATCGTGCAACGTCGCGCGCAACGCGTGGCTCGGCATGGGCCTCCCGTACGAGGTCGCCGCGACGACCGTCGATACGCAATGCGGTTCCTCGCAACAAGCGAACAACCTGATCGCGGGACTGATCGCTTCGGGTGGCATCGACGTCGGGATCGCGTGCGGGGTCGAGGCGATGACCCGCGTCGGGCTCGGCTCGAACGTTATCAACGGGCCCGGCTACTTCGAGCCCGAGAGCTGGCCGTGGGACACGCCCAACCAGTTCCAAGCCGCCGAGCGGATCGCGTCGAAGCGCGGCATCAAGCGGGCCGACGTAGACGCCCTAGGGTTCGCTTCGCAGCAGAAGGCGGCGCGCGCGTGGTCCGAGGGCCGGTTCGATCGCGAGGTGTTCGCCGTCGAGGCGCCCGAGCCCGTGACGCGCGATCAAGGGCTTCGGGAAACAACGCTCGAGGGGCTCGCCGCGTTGAAGCCGGTCCTCGACGACGGGATCCACACCGCAGGCAACTCGTCGCAGATCTCCGACGGCGCGGCTGCCGTGCTCTGGATGGACCGCTCGAAGGCGGACGCGCTGGGCTTGCGCCCGCGCGCTCGGATCGTCCAGCAGGTCGTCGTCGGCACGGACCCGTACTTCCTGCTCGACGGGCCGGTGGACGCGACCGCGGCGGTGCTCGAGAGGTCGGGCATGAAGCTCGCGGATATCGACATCG
>JBKKCR010000042.1:0-9813 GCA_046712825.1 Actinomycetota bacterium
TTCCCGAGGCGCTCCCCGCGCTCGCGTACGCGCACAAGCTTCAGAAGCGTGCCGGCAAGATCGGGTTCGACTGGGAGGACGCGGAAGGCCCGGCCGCAAAGGTCCGCGAGGAGCTCGCCGAGGTCGAGGGCGCGAAACCCGAGGACATCGAGGAGGGGGTCGGCGACCTTCTCTTCGCGGCGGTAGCGCTCGGACGGCATCTCGGCGTCGACGCCGAGACTGCGCTGCGCAAAGCCGCGCGCAAGTTCCGCGACCGGCTCGCCCGCATGGAAGCGAGCGCGAAGGAGAGAGGCACGACGCTCAAAGATCTGTCCGCCGACGAGCTCGACAAGCTCTGGAGCGAGGCCAAAGGCTAGATGCCCGCCGCGCCGGAGCGGTCGCGCCGCACCCTCGCGCGCGGCGCGCTCGCGTTCCGCTGGGTCGCGGTCGCGTGGATGGCGATCCTCGCGCTCAGCGAGCGCGGCTCGTTCACGAACGACGTGTTCGCCTGGGCGTCGATCGGCGTAGCCGGCGCATGGACGGCCTGGCTCACCGTCGGAGGCACGCGCTGGTCTCGCAACGAACTCGTCGCCGATCTGGCGCTGTGCTGCTGGCTCGTCGTCGTGTCGGGGATCGTCGTCCCCGACGGCGAGATCGCGACGCGGCCGCTGTTCGCCGTCGGCTTTCCGGTAAGCGCTGCGCTCACCTGGGGGATCTCGCGCGGCCCGCTCGCCGGGATCGGCGCCGGCGTCGCGCTCTCGGCGGCGCTGCTCGGATCGCGTCTGGTGAACGGGTTCGACCTCGGCGACATCCCGAACCGTCAGTGGCAAAGCATGGCCGGAACGTGGGTGCAGTACCTCGCCGCCGGAGGCACCGTCGGATCCGTGTCGCGCCTGCTCGAACGGACCGCCGGCGAGGCGCAGAAAGCCACTCACGAGCTCGTTCGCGAACGTGAGCGCGCCGCCAGGCTCGCCGAGCGTGAGTCGCTCGCGCGGCAGATCCACGACTCGGTCCTGCAGTCGCTCGCGCTCGTGCACAAACGCGGTCAGGAGCTCGCCGCTTCCGGCGCGCCGGGCGCGAAGGAAGCAGCGCAGCTCGCCGAGATCGCAGGGCAGCAGGAGGCGACGCTCCGAAACCTGATCCTCCGCGCGCCGCAAGAGGGCCCCGCCGGGCAGCGCTCGCTTCGCGAGGCGCTCGAGACGACTTCTGTCGGTGTCACCGGTGTGCCGGTGGTTGTCTCGGCCGTGGGTCCGATCTGGATCGCACGCCGCCACGCCGACGAGATCGCCGCAGCCGTTCGCGAAGCGCTCGCCAACGTCGCCGAGCACGCCAATGCATCGCGCGCGACCGTCTTCGCGGACGAGGAGGACGGCGAGATCGTCGTCACGGTGCGCGACGACGGTGTGGGCTTCACCTACGATGAGGCGCTCCTCCGCGCCGACGGAAAGGCCGGGATGCTCAAGAGCATGAAAGGCCGCCTCGAGGACCTCGGCGGATCGATGGCCGTCACCGCCGCGCCCGGCGGCGGCACCGAGATCGAGTTCCGCGCCCCGAAGGTCTTGCGCGAGGAATCCAGGTGACTGAGCAAGAGCCGATCCGGGTGATGGTCGTCGACGACCATCCGATGTGGCGCGACGGCGTCCGCGCCGACCTCGAGGCGTCGGGCACCGCGACAGTCGTCGCCGAAGCATCGGACGGCGGCGAGGCCGTCGAGAAAGCCCGCGAGGCGATGCCCGAAGTCGTCCTCATGGACCTTCAGATGCCGAAGGTGTCGGGAGTCGAGGCCACGCGCCTGATCCTCGACGAGTCACCTCACATCAAGGTGCTGGTGTTGTCGGCCTCGGGGGAAGAGGCCGACGTGCTCGAGGCAGTAAAGGCCGGCGCGAGCGGATATCTCCTCAAGAGCACGCCGGCAGCCGAGGTCTCGGACGCGGTTCGTCGCGTACGCGATGGTGAACCGGTATTCACTCCGTCGCTGGCCGGGTTGGTGTTGAGCGAGTTCCGTCGCGTCGCGACCAAGGACCCCGAGGAACCCAAGCTCACGCCGCGCGAGAACGAGGTGCTGAAGCTCGTGGCGAAGGGCTACACCTATCGTGAGATCGCCGAGAAACTGTTCGTCTCGGTCAAAACGGTGCAGAACCACGTCCAGAACATCCTGACCAAGTTGCAGCTCCGGAAGCGGTACGAGCTGATGCGCTACGCCATCCAAAAGGGTCTCGACCGCGCTCCGGAGTGAACGCGAGGAACCTCTAGACTGACTCGCCTTCTTCCTATAAGACTGGCAGTCCTTCATCGGAGGGAGCGTATGAGGACCTACCGACCGTTCGTGTTGGGGGCGATCGCGCTATCAATCACGTCGTGGCTGCCGGCTACTGCCGACTCATCCAGTACAGGCCGCTACATCGTCGTTCTGCACGACAACGCGGACCCAGAGGCGTCGGCGCGTCAGCACGAAGGACGGTACGGAGCCCGAGCCGACCGGTTCTTCCGCTCGGCCTTGAAGGGATACGCCGCGAACATCCCCGAGAATCGCGTCTCCGAGATGCGCAGCGATCCCTCGATCAAGATGGTGTCCCGCAACCGAAAGTTCCGAGCAACCGCGCAGATCACTCCGACCGGTGTGAGCCGGATCAAAGCAAACACCGTCCCCGACACGGGTGACGCGGTCCAGGTAGCAGTTCTCGATTCGGGGATCGACCTCAACCACGTCGACCTCGCGGCCAACATCCTCGGCGGTGTCGACTGCGATGGGCCGAACACCGGCAACTACGACGATGCAGCGGGGCACGGGACGCATGTTGCGGGAACGATCGCGGCCGTCAACAACTCGATCGGTGTTCGCGGCGTCGCTACTTCCGCGAAACTCCTCGCGGTGCGCGTCCTCGACAATAACGGCAGCGGCGACGATGTCAGTCTCCTGTGTGGCCTGGATTGGGTCGACGCGCGGTCACCCGCGCACAACGGCCAGATCCGCGTCGCGAACATGAGCATCGAGGCCGACATCCCCAACGTCGACGACGGCAACTGCGGGTTTACGATCGGAGATCCGGTCCACGCTGCGGTATGTGAGGTCGTCGAGGACGGCGTCGCGGTCATCGTGGCCGCCGGCAACCAGACGAAGAACATCAAGGACATCGCGCCGGCGGCGTACAACGAGGTCATCACGGTCACCGCGCTCGCGGATTGGGACGGCGCTCCGTGCAGCGTTGATCCGACCCACGCCAACGATGATAGGTTCGCAAGCTTCTCGAATTACGCGACGCTCTCGTCGGATAGGGCGCACACGATCGGAGCTCCGGGCGTCAACATCCTCTCGACGTGGCCGAACGACAACCTCGCTTTGAGCGACGGCACGAGCATGGCCAGCCCGCACGTCGCCGGTGCCGCTGCGCGCTATCTGCAGACCCACCCCGGCACGTCGCCCGCAGCCCTGCTCGACGTACTGCTCGACACGGCGGAGCCGAAGGACGTGAATTTCAACGGCGAGTGCTCGGGTGTTCCGAGTCACACCGATCCCTCCGGCCTCCACCCTGAGCCCGTGCTGCGGGTCGTCAACTGGGAGCTCCCGATCCAGGCCTCGACTCCCGGCGTCGTTCGAGGCAACTCGTGGATACTCAACAGCGGGTTCGACTCCTTCGGGAACCTGACGTTCAGCTTCGCGAGCCAGACCGACCGCCCGGTGGTCGGCGATTGGGACGGCGACGGCGACGATGAGCCCGCCGCGGTCCGTGGCAACGTCTGGTACTTCGGTAACGAAGCGCCTCCGACGACCGTGGAAAGCTTCGTGTTCGCCAGCCCGAACGACCGAGTCGTTGCCGGCGACTGGGACGGGGACGGCGACGACGAGCCGGCGGCCGTTAGAGGAAACGTGTGGTATCTCACGGATCAAGTTCCACCAGCCACGGTCAAGAGCTTCACGTTCGCGAGCGCGACCGACCGAGTCGTTGCCGGCGACTGGGACGGTGACGGCGACAGCGAGCCGGCGGCGGTCCGCGGGAACGTCTGGTACCTCGCGAACAACGTGAAAGACGTCCCCGCTCCGACCTCGACGACGAGCTTCGCCTTCGCGAATCCGACCGATCTGCCGATCGTGGGCGACTGGGACGGCGACGGCGACGACAACCCGGGCGTCGTGCGGCGGGGGAGCGTGCACACGTGGTACCTCAACTTCGGGCTGGGGTCGGGGCCGCTCGTGTCCTTCATCTATGGGACCCTCCCGCAAGACCGGTTCGTCGCCGGGGATTGGGACGGCGAGAACCCGTAACCCAACGCGGATTTCCCGCCGGTTTCCAGTGGGCCTAGATCGATTGCCGGCGGCCGCGAAGGATCCGCCCGGCGGCGAAACTCAGCGGCGCGGCGACGAAGACCGCGATCAGCGCAGCCGAGGTCGCAGATGTTCCCTCTTCAGGCGCGTCGCCGAGCTGCGCTACCGGCTGAACCGGCGGCGCAGCAGCCTGGGAGACCGTCGAGTCGCCGACGACGACCGCGCCGGCCATCCTCGCGTGGAGCAGGCAGTAGTACGGGTACACGCCGGCGCTCCCGAACGTGAACGTATAGCTGTCGCCGGCCGCGATCTCGTAGTCGAACACGCCCCCCGCGGCGGTGATCGTGTGTGCGTAGGGGTCGACGTTCTTCCAAGTCACCGTCTCGCCGACCGCTAGGCGGAGGACCGTCGGCCCGAAGCAATTCTTGCCGACCTCAACGCTCGTGCCGCTCTCTTCCGTGGTTCTCGCCTCGTGGCACCCGCCGCCACCACCGGCGGACGCGCCGGTCGCCACCGCCATGACGGCGATCAGGATCGCGAGCGGCAATCGAACCCTCGTTCTTGTCATCGTCCCCTCCTCTCGTTCGTCAGTGGAGACGACGGATCCGGACCGCTATTCCCGGTCGTCCGGATACATCTGTCCGGCCAGCTCGAGGAGCTGCTGGGGCGGCAAGGCTGCCCGAACGGAGACCCTGTGGCCGCCGACGAGGAACCGCACCTCGGGCAGGCCGAACAGCGGCAGGATCAACGTAGCCTCGCGTCGCCCTACCAGGGCGGACTCCGTGCGCGACGGGGCGGGCGCCCCCGAGAAGCCGTTGATCTCCACGAGGACCTGGAAGGCTCCTTTCGCGTACAGGATCGCCTCCCCCGTCGGTCCGGCCGCGGCGGCGACGAGCGTCAGCCCTTCGAGACGGCCGGCCGGCGGGGCCGTGAGCGTGCCGAGCGGCCTCGGCTTCGCGCCGAGGTCACTGGTTCGTGCGCCGGCCGGGATGCGGAACAGCGCGTCAGGGATGTCGAGGTTGTAATCGAGCGCAACCGTCCGCTTCCGCGCCTTGAGGCGCCCGCCCTGGATGGTTTCCTTGCCCAGCACGACGGACTCTTCCACGCCGAGCACGGCGAACGTCGAGGCGTCGACGAACGCAACCCGTCGCTCACCCTCGAACGAAAGCTGGATCCTGCGCGTCGGACGCCCGAGCACCGTCGGACCGGGTCCCGACTCGGTTCCGAGGAGCGCGATCGTCGGCGTGAGCGGTTCGGGAAGGGGCGACGTTGACGGCAAAAGCCCGGTTTCGAGGAAGCGACCCGAGTTGTCCTCGCGGTAACGAACGCCCGGCCGCTCGATGAAGACGGTCCGACCGCCTTCGGATTCTGTCTCCGAACGCACGAGCCCGGGGGCCTTGAACCAGAGCTTTTCCCTTGTGATCCCGCTCGGCTTGCCGTCCTCGCCGAAGAACGTGATCTCGCGTTCGATGAAGAGCGACGTGATCCGTGTCAGCGCGTCGGCCGCCTCGGCCCGCGGGACGTGCACGATCGGCACCGAACCCACGAGAACCGCGGCCAGCGCGACGACGATCGCCGCGGCCAGCGCCGGGGCTATCCGCCACCGGGGACGCGCGTCCGACCGGCGACCGGCCAGCCCGGCGCGCACCCGGCGCGTCAGGTCGGTCGGCGCGTGCTCGCGGGGAAGCGCGGACGCCAGCACCGAGAGCTGCGGCAGCGCTGCGGCGAACGCGCGGCACGGTTCGCATGTCCCGAGATGCTCGTCGAGCCCGGCGAAGCGCGCGGGCTCGAGCTCGCCGTCGGCGCGAGCGCTCGCGAGCAGCCGGGCGTCGGAGTGATCCACTAGCCGCTCACCGCCTCGAGCAGTCGCTCGCGCGCTCGCGCGAGGCCGGACATGACCGTTCCGATCGGGCATGAGAGAACCGATGCGATCTCCGAGTAACTGAGTCCGTCGCGTTCTCGAAGCAGGAACATCTCGCGATGGTTCGCGGGGAGGAGCCCGAGTGCGGCGCGCAAGCGCTCGATCGCCTCGGCAACCTCGGCGCGCGCGGCCGGGTCGTCGGCCGATGATGCCACGTCCACGAAGACCGGCTCGAACGTCTCGGCGGGGCGGCGGCTTCGTCGCCTCGCCCAGTCACGCACCACGTTGACCGCGATCGTGCATAGCCAGCCTCGCACCGACGTCTCTCCGCGATAGCTCGCCCGGGCGCGCCAGGCGCGGAGGAAGGTCTCCTGCGCCAGATCCTCCGCGAGCCCTCGGTCGCCAACCCGCCGAAGGGCGAGGCCGAAGACCGCGTCGCCGTGCTCCCGGACGAGCGCGGTGAAGCCCGCCTCGTCCTCAGGCAGGCCCGCGGCGCGCTCCTGGGCTTCGTCCACACCCTCACTCAACCATCGACGCCCGCGAGCAGCGGTTATTCCGGAAGCTGCCTGAAGTACCCAGACCGAGATGGGCATATTCCGCCGTCGCGAATGAGGCCGAGTCCGTCTACCGGCGAGCCCGGTCCGGCCGCATGCTCGTGGCGTGTCCGAGCGAAGGAGGAACGCGATGAGTCTTTACGACATCAAGCCCGGGTTCTTGCGGCGACTGCGCCGTTTCGAGGACGCGCTCGTGGCGCGGCGTGTATCGCCCGACTCCCTGACCTTCGCCGCGGTCGCCGTCAGCGTCGCAGCGGGCGGATCCATCGCGGCCGGCGGGCTGCTTGACCGGCCGCTCCTGTGGCTCGCGGTCGCACCGCTCGTGCTGGTCCGCCTGGCGCTCAACGCCTTGGACGGATCGGTCGCCCGGCGCACCCGCTCGGCCCGGCCGTTCGGCGCTGCGCTGAACGAGATCGGCGACCGCGCGAGCGAGGCCGCGACCATCGGTGCGACGGCGTTCGTCGCCGGACCTGGACTCGCGTTCGGCGCGCTCGCCTCCTGCTACCTGGCGAGCTCGACGGGCGTGCTATCCGCGGCGCTCACCGGGCGGCGTGACTCCGGCGGCCCGGCCGGCAAGGCCGACCGCGCCGCTGCACTCGCGTTGGGTGCAACGGCAGGCGCGCTCGCCGGTTCGACCGTGCCCATCACGGTCGCGCTCATCGTCATCGGGATCGGCGCGGTCGCGACGGCCTTCGTTCGGCTCCTGCGCATCCGTCGCGCGTTGCAGGCTCGCCGCCCCAAGCTCGAGCTACTCGCCGAGCACACCTACGACATCCCGTGCGATCTCGTTCCCGAGGAGGAGATGCTGCATGCAGTCGGCCGTTGAGTCCCTGTTCTTCCCCGCCGCGCAGCGGGTCACGATCGCGATGGCCGGGGCGCTGGGGCTCATCCTTGCCGTCGAGCGGCATCACCTCCGTGACCTGACGCATCGGATCCTGTTCGTGCGCTGGCGCACGTGGGCCGTGACGGCACCGATCTTCGGATTCGCCGCGATGGGTCCACAGGGTGCCGGGGTCGCGCTCGTGATGGCCTTGTCGCTCCAAGGCATGCGCGAGTACGCGGCGATGATCGAGCTGCCGAAGTCGTACCGATACGCCCTCTACGCCGCGGGTCTCGCGAGCGCACCGATCGCGGTGGCCTCGCTCACGGCCTGGCGGGCGATGCCGCCTCTGCTCCTCATCGGCGCGACGCTCGCGCCGCTACTGATGCAAGACGTCGGCCAAGGTGTGCGTCACCTCGCCTATTCCGCGCTCGGCTTCGCCTACATCCCGTGGCTCCTGACCTATTTCCTCTTGATACAGCGCCACGTGGATGGCGGCCCCGGGATCCTGATCGCCGTCGGAACGGCGATCGCCGCGAGCGACGTGTTCGCGTTCTGCGCTGGACGATCCGCGGGCAGGCACGCCCTCGCCGGGCGCGTGAGCCCCTCGAAAACGTGGGAGGGCGTGGCCGGGAACGTGGCCGGCGCGTACGCAGGCTTCATGCTGATGTCCTTCGCGCTGCCGGCAACCCTTTCTCCCGTCGTGCGCTGGATCATGCCGGCCGTCGTCGCCGCGGGGTGCGTCTGGGGTGACCTTGTCGAGTCGCTCATCAAGCGACAGGCTGGCGTCAAGGACGCCGGCTCGTGGCTCCCCGGCTTCGGTGGGATCCTCGACCGGATCGATTCGATGCTGTTCGTTCTGCCGCTCGCCTACACCGTCCTGGTGCTGTGGGGATGAGCGTCGTCGCCGAACGGCTCGAACCGTCCGCAACACGTCTTCAGGAGTGGCCGCGGTCGCGTATCGCCGTCACGATCCGCGGGCTGCTGCAGCGCGTGCTGCTCTTTCCCGTCCTGCGTCTGTTCTGCAGGTCGATACGGATCGAGCGCGACCCCGCGCTGCTCGCCGGGGATGGGCCCTTCGTATTTGTCGCGAACCACGCGAGCCACGCGGACACGGTGCTGATCCTCCGTGCGCTTCCCCCGCGTGTTCGCCGCCGCATGGCACCGGCGGCGGCCGAGGATTATTTCTTCCGCAGCCGGCCGCGGGGGGCGATCGCCTCGCTGCTCGTGGGCGCGTTCCCGTTCCCGCGACGCGGCCGCTCGGGGCTCGCCCGCGCCGAGCGGCTGCTCGACGACGGCTGGTCGGTACTGCTCTTCCCCGAAGGTACGCGGTCGACCGATGGTCGCGTCGGCACCTTCAGGTCCGGCGTCGGAGTCCTCGCCGCGCGAGGATTCCCTGTCGTTCCCATCGGCATCGCCGGCGCGCGCGAGGTCATGCCGAAGGGACGCAGGCTCCCGTGAGCCCATCCGGTTTCGGTTCTGATAGGCGCTCCGATCGAGCCGGACCGCTCGCTCCCGCCGGCCGTCGCCGCGGAGCGCATCCGGCGTCGCGTCTCGCGCCTGCACGCCGCAGCCCGTCTGCTCCGGCCTCCGAAGCGCCGCACGCTGATGCATCGCGCGCGTGGGCTCGCTCACTCGCGCACTGGGCTGACGCTCGTCTTCACGTGGGGCGTCGCGGAGGCGTTGTTGTTCCCGATCGTTCCCGACATCGGCGTCGCCCTGCTCGCCGTCGCGGCACCGTCCCGATTCCTTCCGCTCGCGCTCGCTTCGACGACCGGCTCGGTGGCCGGTGGAGCCCTCTCCTACGCGCTCGGACCGACGGCGGCGGGGGACTGGCTCCTTGCACATGCGCCGCTCGTAACCGATCGGATGCGCGACCACGCGCTCGATGCCCTGAGCTCGGGAGGGGCTGCGACCTTGATCGGCCAGCCTTGGACCGGCATCCCCTTCAAGGTCTTCGGTTATCAAACCGCAGGCGCAGGGGTGGGGCTGGGCTCTTTCTTGGCGCACGCCGTCGCCGGCCGCGGGTTCCGGATCTTCCTTGTCGGCGGCTTGTTCGCAGGGGCCGCCTGGGCTCCGCAGCGTCTCTTTCCGGGCTGGGTCGAGCGGCTCTACGCCCTATTCGTGGTCGCCTTCTTGGTCCTCTTCGGGGTGGGGCTCGCCGGGGTCGTCTCGTCCTGGTACTGAAACTGCCCCGGCCGGAAGTGAAAGAAACCGCGCTCTGTGGGTACAACCACTGTGGGCGTGCCTGGGGAGACACCCTCGGCACCCCACGTGCTCATATGGCTCAAGGTGCAGTTTCTCTGCCTGTTTGGCGTCGACGCGTGGGGCATCC
>JBKKCR010000043.1:0-10538 GCA_046712825.1 Actinomycetota bacterium
CCGGCCTGATCCCGATCGCCATCGCGGCCGCTTCGGCGCTGTGGCTTCGCAGGCGCTCAGGGTAGGTGGTTCGGTTTCCCAGTTTTGAGGAGTCTGACCGGTGCCTAGTGTTTCCGCCGTGAAGGGCAAGCACTTGGCTAGGTCGAATACGGACACGGACAAGGCGAAGGTCTGCGCAGCAGGTGGATGAGGCGCCAAGAAGAAGTTGCTGGATCTAGAAAAGGGAGGCACCCAACATGTCAAAGATCAGACGCGGGCTGGTTCTCGTCGCAGCTATGGCAGTCATCGCGACGCTCGTGCCGATGGCCTCCCATGCCAAGAAAGGCAAAGTCATCCAACCCTTCCCGGCGGTTAAGAACTTCTCGAACGCCGAGCTGAAGCAGCTGAACGACCAGTGGGCAGGCAAGCCGTTCGACTACGCGCCCGTCACCGGCGCGATCCGCGTGCTTCGCCAGCCCAACGGGTCCACGTTCGACGCGACACTTACCGGAGCCGAGATCGGTGGCCGTTTCGAGACCGTCGCCACGGGCCACACGGTCGTTCAGAACTCCGACGGCTGGTGGACCTACGCGGTCAAGAGCAAGAAGCTCCAGGGCCAGGTCGTGGCCAGTAAGAAGGTCGTCGGACGCGACCAGCCAACGGGCATCTCGCCCCACGCCGGCCGGATCGAGTCGGTGTGGATCGACGTCAGCAAGGGCGAGGACATCCGCACCGCGCTGTTCGAGCACTTCCGCGCGAAGTCGGTTTCCGCCACCCAAGCGGCTCAGGCAGCCGCGGAGGTCCGCAAGTACAAGATCCCAGCGATCCTTCTCCAGACCCAGGGCGAGTTCCAGCCCGGCTCCGGCGTCGAGGCAACTGAGAAGGTCCTCAACGGCTTCGGCGGCAACGTCGGCGGGACCGTCACCGAGTTCTACATGGAGCAGTCCTACGGCCGGATGCTCGCGGAAGTAGACGTCTACGGTCCGTACCAGAGCGCGCTCAGTCTCGTGGATGAGTGCCACTACGGCGGCATCACCGTCGCGGGAAGCTCCAACTACTCGACGGTCCCGAACCAGCTGACCGACGGTTTCGTGCTCGGCGTCGGCGGTGGCGGGGTCGCGGGGATGGCGGCCGAGGCCGTTCCGATGGCCGACAAGGACATCAACTACGCCGACTATGACAACGACGGCGACGGCTACGTAGACCTCGTGTTCATCATCCACTCAGGCGCCGACATGTCCGTCACCGGGAACTCGTGCGACACGTGGTCGCATGCGATCAGCCTCGAGCCGGCGCTCGAGCCGCTAGCCCCTGTTCCGCTCGGCATCCCGACCCTCGACGGAGTCGTGGTCGCCAACATGAACACGGTGCCCGAGCTCGACCTCGAGGAAGGCGGCATGAACCTCGGCGTCGTCTCCCACGAGATGTCGCACAACCTCGGCGAGCCCGACTTCTACGACACCTCCTACAAAAGCCAGGGCACCGGCGACTGGGACAACATGGCCGGCGGCTCGCACTTCGGCGACCCGCCCGGCTCGAACCCCCTGCACTTCAACCCGCTGGTAAAGCTGGCGCAAGCATGGATAGAGCCCCAGATCATCACCAAGACCACCAAGAACGTCCGGCTGCGGCCCTGGGAGGTCTACCCTGACCTCGCCATGGTCCCGCTCAAACGCGGCGACGACCCCACGACGGAGGAGGCCGAGACCAACGCCATCCTCGAGGCCCATCTGCTGCATTTCTCGAGCAGGTCCGCGCATGGGCCGAGGAGATGGGGCACCCCGATCGACGGCGCCGACGTGCCGGCGATCTTCGACCGCATGCTCCTGAACTCGGGCTTGATGGTCTGGCACTGGGACGACACGATCGGAAACAACAACGACTCGGCCCGGTACCGTCTCGACCTCGAAGAGTTCGACTACCTCGACAAGACCCAAGAACTCGCGCTGAACCGTACGAGGGGCGAGCCGACCGACCCGTACTTCGACACCGCGACCGGCCTGTCCTCGGCAACCCGAATACGCTCCGGCGGAGCGCTGCCGGCGCCGCTGACCTTCGAGGGCACCGCGGTTCCCATCGCCCAGTCGCCGGTCGGCGGCCCGCCGCTCGAGTACGCCTTCGAGTTCACCGTGCCCGATAACCCCAACATCTTGACGTTCACGGTGAAGGAGACCTGCGCGACCGAGGGAGGGGACTGGGACCTCTACATCGACGAGCTCGTCGACGGCGACTGGATCGAGGTCTCGTCCGGCGCAACCGGGGCCTGCTCGGAATCGGCGGGCGTGTCGCGGCCGAAGCTCGGCGGCGACTATCGCGCGCGCGTTAGGAACTGGCTCGCCCCCGACATCGCCGGCGGGTTCACCGGCGAGGTCTCCTTCGGGCGCGGCGAGGTCTATCTCCGTCCCGACACCTACGACAACGACGGCAAGGCGACCGGATGGAGCATCGGCAACGTCCGGCCCGTAGCCGACGGCGTCCAGATCTCCGCCGAGGTGCTCGGGCCGTCATTCATGACGGTCGACATCATCAACGACAAGCGCGCCGACGTTTCCCCCGGATTCCTGCGCTCGGATGACGCGATCCTCGCGGGCCGGCAGTCGACACTCAAGGCCGAAGTGTTCAACAACGGAGGGACCGCAGCGAAGAATGTGGTCGTGTCTCTCGTTGAAAAGGGCCAGGTGATAGCCAGCAAGACGATCGCCTCCCTGGCCGCATCCAGCTCTGCCGATGTCTCGTTCCCGTGGACCCCGGGGACCGAGGGCGCCCATGTCCTCGGGCTCGGCGTCTCCACGGCGTCTGCCGAGTCGTCCACCGAGAACAACCGCCAGCTCACCGAGCTGTCGACGTACTCGGGCCGCGCGCTCGGCAGCGTGCTGATCGTCGACGACGACGACGGCTGGGCCTCGCAAGAAGCGTACGAGGGCGCCCTCACTACCCTCGGTATCCCCTACGCCGTCACCCACGCTCATCCATCGGCGGCCGAGCTGAAGCGCTACAAGGTCGTCATCTGGGAAGGCAGCCTCTCGCGGATGTCCGGCCAGCTTACGTTGGAGGACGTCGCCGAGCTGAAGAAGTATCTCGACGGCGGCGGCCGCGCGTGGTTCTCGAGCCCGCGGCTTTCAGCAGCGATCTCGGCAACGGCGGACACCGTCACGGGCAGCATCAACCCCGGAGTGGATCCGACGTTCGCGGCCAACTACATCGGGATGGGCTATCAGGACTCCATCTCGCGCGGTGGCGGGGTCGGCACGCCGACCAAGGACTGGTCCTCGAAGGTGACGTTCGCCTTCAAGCCGTTCCCGGGCCGTCCGATCCAGGACATCCCCAAGATGGTCGCTTCGGCGTTCGGGAAGGTGACCACGATTTACGAGTGGACGCGGGGGGCGAAGAAGATCGGCGCCCTCGGAACGCTGCTGCAAGGTGACGCCGCTCACGGCAACTTCCGAACCGCGTTCACCGGCTTGAACATCTCTACCATCGTGACGCCTGAAGCCCAGCTGGATCTTGTCCAGTCGGTGATGAAGGCGCTCGGCATCTCGACCGGCTCCTACACGCCGGGTGCCGCGGTGCTACATCACGTCCCGCCGGTCTACGCGCTGCGGGGCGAGACGCAGATCATCACCGCGTTCGTGAACGGAGCGGACGTCCGTGGGGTGCGGCTGATCTACCGCAAGCTCGGAACGACCGGCTACACAACCGTCAACATGACCCAGCGGGCGGCCGGCGTGTACGAGGCGATCCTGGATGGGAAGCTTTTCCAGATCCCGGGCATCGAGTACGCGATCATCGCCGACACCACCGATGGGATCGTGCGGGCTCCGGCCGCTCCGAGCTTCGGCTACTTCGTTTCGGTGCCGAAGAGCGCGGGCTCGCCTAACCTGCCGTACTCGCTATCGAGTGTGCTCGGCGCGCGGTTCACGCCGCAGGGCGCGCCCAAGCCGGCTCCCGCCCCGGCACCGGGCGACCTGCCGGCAACGGGCGTAGGGGCCGGAACGTTCGGAGTTGTTCTCATCGCACTGGCGACGGCCGGGGCGGCCCTCCTGCGGAGGCGACGCCTCGCATAGACGCGCGACGCACGCGAGCGGACACGGCCCGGACGACCTCCGGGCCGTTCGCTTTCCGGAGACCGACCGTTTTCGTATCAATTGCCCATTCCCCCTGGGCCAGGGCACAGGCTTTCGATAACGCACGCAAGGAACAGTGCGATCGGACGCCGAAAGATAGACCATTCCGGTCACGAGCCGGTGCTCGTCCGTCTAGAAGGGAGTCCCATGCGTCGTCGGTTGCTCGCCCTCGTGGCGAGCCTTTCTTTGGCCCTTGCCTTCGCTCCCGCGCTGCCCGGAAGCGCGAAGACCCGTGCCCCAGCGAAGGCACGCAACCACTACGACGCCTACCTAACAGACCATCTGAAGCTCGAGCCGCGCCTCCGCGGCGCTCGCATCATGGCGGAGAAGACCCAGATCCCCGCTTCGCTCATCGCGCGCAAGCAGCAGGAGCAGGCGCAAGCAGCGGCGGCGGAGCCATGCGACTCCACCGACAAACCGATCGGCTGTCAGGCGACTTTCTGGGTGCACAGCTTCAAGGCCAATCAGGACTACCAAGCGGTGTTCATCCTGGCTGCCAAGGCGGCCCACTCGTACATGTGGGTCGACGCCACCGCTTACGACCCGACCGGCGCGACGACCTCCGATCCGAACGGCACCGTGACTCCCGAGGAGGCACAGATCGGAGCGGACCGGTTCGAGAAGGTGTGGGAGATCGACCGCGCGTACTTCGGGCACGAGGCCAATCCGAAGGAGAAGCCGCACCGCACGCCGCCCCGCCTTCCGGACAACTGGAGAGACGCCGACGGCGACGACCACATCAACATCGTCAACTTCCCGATGGACGCCGGCGCCAGTTACGTCGCGGGCTACTACTCCTCGTCGGACGAGTACCCGGTCGAGATCAACGAGCACTCCAACCAGGGGGAGTTCTTCTACATGAACTCGCTGATGCTGGACGTCGGCGGAGACTCATACGTCGGCATCCTGGCTCACGAGTTCTACCACATGATCCAGTTCGCCAATGACTCGAATGAGGAGACCTGGATCAACGAAGGGATGGCCGACATCGCGATCGAGGTCAACGGCATCGGTGCCGCGGCGCAAGGCCACCTCTCGGCGTTCTTCAACACGCCGGAGGGCGATCAGCTCAACCACTGGGGCGGCGCCGTCCTCGATTACGGCACGGCGTATTCGTTCCTGACGTATCTCTTCGAGCATTACGGCGGCCCCGACGATCCGTCGACCGCCTTCCACGAGAACTACACGATGGCCGAGGCGATCACGAAGGTCGCCGAGGACGGCTTCGACGGACTCGACGTGGTCCTGAAGGGCAACCCACAGAAGAAAAGGATCGCGTCCTATTACCGGACGAAGACCGTCGACGATGTGTACCTCGACTGGACGGTGGCCAACTATCTCGACGATCCCACGATCGAAGCCGGACAGTACGGCTACCGATCCGTCGATATGAAGGTGAAGGCGATCGAGACGTTCACGGAATTCCCCGCCGACACCGGGCCCCAGACCATCACGCCGTACACGAACCGCTACTACGCGATGTCCTCTGCGGGAGACGGTTCCGGCACGTACACGGCCAGCCCCGGCGTCTTGATCGTGGACAACCTCGACGGAATGCCCTCTGCTCCGTGGCACTACTGGGGGAACCGATCGGATGAGACTACGACCACGATGACGCGTGCGGCCGATCTCCGGGGAACCAGCGCCCCGGCGATGAAGTTCTCCTACTGGTACGACATCGAGACCGACTGGGACTATGCGTTCCTGGAAGTCTCGTCGGACGATGGCAAGAGCTGGAGTCCCGTCGTCTGCTGTGAGGGATCGCGGACCAACCCCAACGCCAACAACGACTACGCCACCCAAGGCGCCGGGATGACCGGCCAGTCCGGTGTCAACGCCGTCCTCGAACAGCTCTACTACAACGACCCAGTTGGCCTCGACCTGCGCGAGGTTCTCGGCAAGCCGACCTGGGTCGCCGAGACGGTGGACCTCTCCGACTATGCCGGCAAGCAGGTCCAGATCCGTTTCCGTTACAAGACCGACGCGGCCGTCACCTTCCCCGGCTTCACCGTGGACGACATCTCCCTCAGCGATGGGTCCAAGACGATCTGGGCGAACGACACGGCGACTTCTGCCCAGAGTCCCTGGAAGCTCGAAGGAACGGCGGCGACGTTCCTCCGGATCGCTCCGACGATCGCGAACCGGCTCGTGCCCCAGATCATCAAGCAGGGCGCGCGCACGATCGTGACACGCCCCAAGGCTTCCCGGGCGGGTGACTCGTTGAAGGCGGTCGGCTCGGTGGACGCCCTCGAAGGAGTGCTGGTCGTCAGCTCGCTTTCACGCATCTCTTCAGAGATCTTCCCGTACACCGTCACGGCGACCGCCTCTTCCGCGACGGGGATAACCGCACCGGTCGTCAAGCAGCCCCCCGCCGAGGTTTCCCAGCCGTTCGCGCTGAGCTGGCAGGCGGCATCCAACGCCGGGAAGCGACAGCCGGTCGGATACCTGATCGAAGAGTCGGCGTTCCTGCTGAGCGACGACGCGGAGTCCGGCCTCGACAAGTGGGAGACGGAGGCATCGGAGCTGGCGCTCGGCTGGGACAGCTCGAACCAGGCCGCCCACTCCGGATCCTCGAGCTTCTTCGCAAGGAGCGTCGACGGGGCCGCGAGCCAGGAGGCCACGCTGACATCGAAGGACGGACTTGCCGTGCCGGCGACCGGGCACAGCGGGATCTCTTTCTGGTCCTGGTTCAGCAACGAGGGTGACGACGCGGGCTACGTCGAGGCGTCGGCCGACGGGGAGACGTGGAAGACGCTCACCACCATCGTGCGTGCGGTTTCGGCCCCCGACTGGGTGACGGACGCTGCCGCGCCAGAGCTCACCGAGGTGACCGCGTCGCTCGACAACTTCGCCGGGAAGACCGTGCGTCTCCGGTTCCGCTACACGACCGGCGCTGATAACCGAGCCTCGACGACGGCGAACGGCTGGTACCTCGACGACATCCGGGTCACCGGCCCGAACTGGGTCGAGATCGGGCGTTCCGCAGGCACCTCGTTCACGGTCACCGGACGTCCCGGAGGGACGAGCACCTACCGGGTCGGCGCGCTCTACACCGACACGATGCTCGGACCCTGGAGCAACGAGGCCACTGCGGAGGTCAAGCCCGCGTCCAGCAGCGTCGGCGGTACGAAGACAACGAGCGGCAAGCCGGCGCCGGGCGGCCAGCTACCGGCCACCGGCGTGGGAAGTTCGGGGCTCTTCGGCCTGATCGCTATGGGAGCTTCGGTAATCACCGCGGCATGGCTGCGGCGGAGGCGCCTCGCATAGGACGCGACGCACGCGAGCGAACGGCCCAGACAACCTCTGGGCCGTTCGCTTTCCGGCGTGAACTTACGCGGTGAGTGTCGCGGAGAAGATCGGAGCCCGGCTGGGCTTCGTGGCCTGGGGAGCTCTCTCGACGGTCACCGCGACCGCGTCGTAACCGTCGGCGTCGATCTCGAGCGCTAGAACCGCGAGGCCGTGGTCGGGCCGGAAGACGCCGGCGCTGACCGGCGTGCCGTCGCGCATGAACCACAGCTGTAGGACGTGCCCGGCCGGCGGAGCCTCCACGTCGCGTGCGACGAGCACGGACTCGCCCGGACGCTGCGAGAACAGGATCGTCCCCCGCTCGCCGCCGCCAAGACGTACCGTCTCAGCATCGGGCGACCCGATCAGGGTGAGCGCCCGGGCGAACGCGACGGTGTCGGCGCGCGCGCCGTCGACCCGCGAACCGATCTGGAGGTTCCACGCGCCGAGGATCGCGATCGCGACCATGGCGGCGGCGACGCCCGCGCGCGCCCACCATCGCGGCCGGCCCGGCGCCGCGACCGGCGCCGCTCGACGTTCGCCTCGGATCTGCTCCATGAGCCGCTTCTCGACGGCGTCGGGGACGGTCCGCGACCCAGCGACGAGCGCGAGGTCGCCGACGACTTCCCGGAAGTCCGCGAGCATACGGCTGCACGAGTCGCAGCCGGGGAGATGCTCGAGCAGGACGCCTTCGATCTCGCGCCGTTCGGCGTCGTCGAGCGCGCCGAGCGCGTAGCTGGCGACCGCTTCCTCTAGCTGCCCGTGGTCCATCCGTCCTCCGATGCTGCTGCTTGAAGCGCCTCCCGGAGCCGGCGCATGGCGCTGAGCGTCCGAGACTTGACCGTGCCCAGCGGGACACCGGTCTCCTTCGCTACCTGGGTTTGTGTGAGACCTTGGAAATACGCGAGGTCGATCATCTGGCGCTGCTCGGTCGAAAGATCGGCCAGCGCGCCGCGAACCTGCTCGCGCCGGGCCGACAGCCACCCCTCTTCGATCACGTCGTCGAATCCGCCGTCGAAGTCCGGCTCGGTGCTGACGTGGGAGCGACGCCGCTCGGCTTCCTCGCGGCGAACCGCGTCCACGGCCCGGTGATGGACCTGAGCGAACAGCCACGACCGGACGCTGCCTCTGGCCGGATCGTAGGCGGCCGCTTTCCGCCATACCGACAGGAAGACCTCTTGGAGAACCTCCTCCGCCATTGCGCGCTCCCCGATAACCCGGAGGCAGAGCCCGAACGCGGATGCCGAGTACCTGCGGTACAGCTCGGTGAACGCCGACCGGTCGCCGTCGGCTGTGCCGGCGACCAGATCCTTGTCCCGGCGGTCCTGTAGATCGCTGACCTGCATCCGTTCGCGCCTCATCGTGACACCGAGCGTTCCCAACCGTCCTCCCGAGGCATCCGCCGAACACATCCCCCGGTGAGTGTTCGCAGTGGAGCGGGCCCCGGTTCGCCTCAGTCGACCCGGTCCAGGCCCATCCGCTCCAGGCGCTCGCGGTGCCGGCCGAGCAGCTCGAGGACAAGCGCCTTGACCTCCTCCTCACCGCCGAGGACGATCGCCAGGGCGTCTGAAGCGAGGAGCGCCTCGCGGAGACGGCCCAAGGCGTTGCCGACGATCATGCCGGTAACGGCGGCCACGCGGCCTTCGGCTTCGGGGTCGGACCCGAGGATCTGGAGGATGTGCTCGAGCGCGAACGCTTCGTGCGCGCCACGACCGGCGATGGCGTCTCGCACCGAGGCAGCGGTCTTCTCGTCGAGGTGCGGGCCGATCAGCTCGGCGAAGTCGGCGGAGATCGCGTCGCCGACGTACTGGAAGACCTGAGCGTCGAGCCACGTCTGGGTCGGGGCCGCGTCGTAGAAGAAGTCGAGTGCGCCGCGGAACTGTGCCATCGCACCCTCGGGATCGGACGTGAGCGAAGCCAGCCTGCGGCGCAACACCTGGTACCGCTCGAACTCTTCGATCGCGAACCCGGCCTGACGTTCCTGCAATGCGATCGTTGGCGCAGTGCGCGAGACGGAGGCGGAGAGCTGGAAGACCCGAAGAAGGGCGTAGGCGAGCGCCCCGACGATGCGCGCGGCCGCCTCGTCCTCAGGCAGTGCCGAGCCGTCGTCCGCTTCTCTCCCCTCGGCCATAGGTACGCATTCTCGCAGGTCACAGCGCCCCCGTCGAAGCGTCTTTGCCTCTCCCCAGCCCCTTTGGTAGACATCCCACGGGCTTGGACGAGCCCCGGTGGGCGTTGCTTGGTCTGGTCGCCGAGCCGCCGGAACAGCCGGGGCCATAAAAGGAGCTGGTTGGATGGTGAGGGGGGTAGGACGCCTGCGCAGTTTCGTGGGCGTGTTCCTTCTCCTCACGTCATTGGCGTTGGTAGCCCAGCCGGCTTCCGCCGAGAGCAAGCTCACCGAAACGAGACGCAAGCTCGCCGCGACCCGCGCGCGCCTCGCTGCCGTCCGTCAGACCGACGCCCAGCTCCTTGCGGTGATCCGCCAGCTCGGCGGCCAGCTCTCGACCGTGCGAGTCTCGCTCTCGAGGGCCGAATCGGTCCTCGCTCGGATCGAAGCGAACATCCGCGGCCAGGAGCGCCGGCTGGAGAAGCTAGACGCCGAGCGCCGTCAGCGCGCCTCGATCGTCGGGGAACGCGCCCGGGCCCTCTACATCATGGGGGCCGGGATGCAGACCGAAGCGCTGCTGGCCTCCGACTCGATCAGCGAGTTCATCGAGCGCTCCGAGAGCCTCGATCAAGCGCTGCGCTTCGACCAGATGGTGATGGACGACCTCGCGCGGATCGCAGACCAGAGCATGAAGGCCAAATCCTTGCTGACGCGGGACCGGTCGAAGGCGGCAGCGGTCCGACGCGGCATCGCAGAGCGAGCCGCGGAGCTGGCCGACGTCATCGCCGTGAAGCAGGTCGCGGAGAGTCAGCTCGGCGGCCAGATCAGCGCATACCAGCGCGAGGTGGCCGAGCTCGAACGTGAGCAGGCGCGCATCCTCGCGATCATCCGGGCCCGGCAGACGCAGAGCACCGGACCGATCAGCCGCAAGGGATTCATCTGGCCGTTCCGCGGCCCGATCACCTCCGACTACGGCCCACGGTGGGGCGGATACCACACCGGCATCGACATCAACTGTGAGACCGGAGACCGGATCGTTGCCT
>JBKKCR010000044.1:0-21672 GCA_046712825.1 Actinomycetota bacterium
GGTCGCAGGCGCCGCCATCGCATGACCATCCCGGTCTGGGACAACGTGAAGCTGGTGAACACGCCGACCACGTAGAGCTGGATGAGCCGGGTCACCTCGGCGTCGTAGATCACGACGAGCAGCGAGGCGAATAAGGCGAGCAACACCACGCCGTTCGAGAACACCAGCCGGTCGCCGCGGTTGATGAACTGGCGTGGCATGAATCGATCGCCGGCGAGGATCGACGACAATCGCGGAAAGTCCTGGTAGGCGGTGTTCGCTGCGAGGATCAGCACGAGCGCCGTCGTGATCTGCAGCACGATGAAGCCGGCGCCCCCTCCGTAGACGGCCTCGCCGATCTGCGCGAGCACCGACTTCTCCTCGACCGGGTGTCCCAGCAGCTCGGTGAGGCGATGGGCGGTCTCGGCATCGAGGGGCCGGACGTGGGTCAGATTCGCGAAGATCGTGATGCCGATGAACATCGTGATCGCCACGACGCCGAGCGTCGCGAGCGTCTTAGCGGCGTTGCGCGCCTGCGGCCGGCGAAACGCCGCCACTCCGTCCGCGATCGCTTCGACTCCGGTGAGCGCAGTCGATCCCGACGAGAACGCTTTCAGCACGAGGAAGAGGCTCAGGGAGCTCATGACCGGAAACGCCTCATCGCTGAGGCCTCGAGTCGCCTCGGCGATCTCGGCTTGCGGACACCCCGAGGCGAAGCAGCGGACCGCGCCGACGGTCAACGTCACCATCACCGAAGCGATGAACGCGTACGTTGGGACGGCGAACAGCGTCCCCGATTCCTTCACGCCGCGCAGGTTCATGATCGTGACGAACGCGATGAACCCGAGCGCGAGCGCCACCCGATGGTCGAGCAGACTCGGGATGAGCGAGGCCACCGCGAAGGCGCCGGCCGCGACGCTCACCGCCACGGTGAGGACGTAGTCGGTGAGGAGCGCCCCGCCGGCGACGAGGCCCGGCGTGAGCCCGACGTTCTCCTTGGTGACGATGTACGATCCGCCGCCTTTCGGGTACGCCATCACCGTCTGCCGGTAAGACGTGATCACGATGATCATCAGGGTGGCCACTGCCGCCGCGATCGGGATCGACTTGGTGAGCGTGCCGGTCCCGGCGGCGATCAGAACGAGCAGGATCTCCTCCGTCGCGTAGGCGTTCGACGACAGCGCGTCCGACGCGAAGACCGGCAGAGCAAGGACCTTGGGGAGCAGCTGATGGCCCGCCTCGTCGCTGGCGAGGGGACGGCCGAACAGGAGCCGTTTGAAGGTACGGCCGACGGGCATCAGGCGACGGCGGTCTCGCTCTGGGTCCTCATGCGACCTGCATGATGCGGCCCGCCGGACGGAGAGGCCAATCGCTTATCATCGGCCGCCGGACAGGAGGGTGGTTCGTCATGAAGTCCCACACCGAGCATCTCACGTTCAACACCAAGAAATCGCGCGAGTTTCTGAACATCACCGACCAGGTCGCCGAGGCCGTCTCCAAGAGCGGGGTCAAGGAAGGGCTCTGTCTCGTCTCCGCCATGCATATCACCGCCGGCGTCTACGTCAACGACGACGAGCCGGGCTTCCGGTCCGACCTGACCGACATGCTGGAGCGGGTCGCGCCCGAAGGCGCCGACTACCGGCATCATGAGACCGGCGAGACCAACGGTGACGCCCATCTGAAGAACATGCTCACCGGCTTCCAGGTCGTTCTCCCCATCACCAAGGGCGCGCTCGACCTCGGCCCCTGGCAGCAAGTCTTCTACGCGGAGTTCGACGGTCAGCGTCGGAAGCGAGTCGTCGTCAAGGTGATCGGCGAGTGACGATGGACATCCAGGAGGCTCGCGAGCTGGTCCAGGAGAAGACCACCAAGGACATCACCGCTCGCCACCTGATTTCCGTCGAGGGCGTCATGCGCCGGCTCGCCCGCCACTTTAAAGAGGACGAGCATCGCTGGGCGCTGACCGGCCTGTTCCACGACCTCGACCAGGATGTCACAGCCGACGATCCCGAGCGCCACGCCAACCTGGCGGCGTCCTGGCTCCGTGAGCGCGACGTCGACGCCGCGGTGGTCAACGCCGTGCTCGCCCACGCGCACGCCGAGTATCGGACCGACCTCATGTCGCAGGCCGTGGTCGCCGCGGATGCCGTCGCCGGGCTGCTGGTCGCAGCGGCGCTGGTCCGGCCCGAGAAGGCCCTGGGGATGAAGGTCTCCAGCGTGAAGAAGAAATACAAGGAGTCCTCCTTCGCGCCGGGCGTGAACCGCGAGGAGATAGCCGCCTGCACCGAACTCGGACTCGACATGGACACCTTCATCGGGCTCGGGATCGAGGGACTGCAGCTGGTCGCGGCCGACATCGGCCTGGCCTGAACAGCTCCGCCCGAAGGTCCCTAGCGCGGAAGCCGGCTCCGCGTATCGTGGGTCGGATGGCCTCCAAACGCGCGGCGATCCTCGCCGGTGCCTTCGCGCTGATCTACCTGTTCCCGAATGGCGCCGCGGCAAGCGTTCAATCGCCGCCTACCCTCGGCCTGGTGCTCCTGGTGCTGCCGGAAACCGAGGCTCACAGGTTCTTCGAGCAGCACCCGATGCAACTCGGTCTTGGCGTGTATCCGGAGAGCCGCGACCCCGAACAGTTCCTGCGAGAGATTGGCAACGGAGCGCCAAGAAGCGAGGATGCTGGTCCGCCGGTGGACGACGCTTCGCCGCTTGAACGAGCCCTCTGTCAAGGCGGCCTTCAATTCCAGGCGAATAGTGGGAGTCCGGCGCGGGGCTGGCAGACCTTGGTGGATGTGTTCACGTCGGACTTCCATGTCTGCAGAGCGTCGGCCCTCACTCGAACGCGAACCGCAGTGATCCGGTCAGTTCTCACGGCTCGTGAAGCAGAGAGTCTCGTGTCCTCAAGTCCGGGCGATTACCTCATCTTCGGCGTCGGCCCTCAGACCCCGATCCTCGTTGGTCTCTGTGAGAAACCGTGCCACACGGCAGGGAGGACAAGCCCGCTTTCGTCCGGGATGCTGAAGGGAGGGGTGGCCCGACGTCCCGGGATCGTGACTCCTTACGACGTCGGAGTAACGATCCTTCGACTGGCAGGCTTGAATCCTCCGGAAGGCTTCGTCGGCGGACGTCTCCACGCTGCGGAAGAGCTGGACACGGTGAGTCGGATCGATTCGCTCGCAGGCCGGCTCGAGCGCGATGACTCCTTCGCGCCCGGTCTCGCTGCGTCGGCCGTCGGGAGCGGCGGGCTGCTCGTGATCTTCGCGTGGCTCAGCAGACTCAGACGCACCGTTCTTGCGATGCGTCTCGCGCAAGCGGCGGTGTTCGTCCTGCCCGGCTGGGTGCTCGCTGAGTTCATCCCGAGCTCGGCCTGGGGGGTGCGCGCGATCCCCATCTTTGTCGGCGTGCTGCTCGGTGCCGCGATCAAGCCCCGGGATCCGATCCGAACCATGGCCCGCGTCGGGTTCGGTTCGGCGGCCGCCTTCGCCGTTCTCGTCGCGGTCGCGCCGCTCAACCCCGGCGGTGAGCCCGGCTTGTCGATCTGGGGCAACCCGCTGGTTTCGTGGCGGTTCTTCGGCGTACAGAACGTGCAGGCCGCGATCATCGCGTCCGGCATCGTCGTGTGGGGTGTCCTCGCTGGGCTCGCCGCGCCGGTCCTCGCGGTCGTCGCCGTCGCCGCGGCCATCGTTACGGGGGCGCCGGCGATCGGCGCGAACTTCGTTGGGGTCCTGACCTTCGTCTTCGGTGCGGCCGTTGCGGTCACGGCGCTCATCCGGCGTCGCGCGAGCGTCGGTCAGCTCCTCGGGTCGGGAGCCCTTGCGGTCGGCGCGTTCGTACTTGCGCTCCTGGCGGATGCGGGTTCTCCGGTTTCGCACGGCGGCCGCGCGGCCCGGCGGATCTCGAGCGACGGCTGGTCGGCGGCCTGGGATCTGATCGAGGGTCGCCTGCGGCTCAACGTTGAGCTCATCGGCGACTTCTCCGGAGGCTGGATCTTCGTGGCGCTCCTGCTCGTGACGCTCGCAGCGCTGATCGCGTGGGGGCTTCGGACCGAGCAAGGTCCGTTGCGGGCTCGGGTCGCGGTGCTCGCCGGCGGGCTCATGGCGCTCGCGTCGATGGTGCTCGAGGACTCCGGCTTCTACTCGGGAGCCGTCCTGTGGTTCGTCGCAGCCGACGCGTGGCTGCTCGTGACGCTGGCGTCGAAACCCGAGGTCACTCCGCCGACCGGGTCCGAGCCGCACGACGCCGCCGGATGAGGAAAACCGCGGCCGCGACGACGATCAATCCCACGATCACGTAGCTGAACAGATTCAACTCGCCGACGAGCGAGTTCCAGTTGTCGCCGAGCAGGTACCCCACCGCCGTCAGCGCGAACACCCACGGCAGGAATCCCAATGCAGAGAACAACGTGAATCGGCCGGCGGGCATCCGCTCGATCCCGGCCGGAAGCGAGATGAACGCGCGGACCATCGGGATCAAGCGGCCGAACAGGACCGCCTTGGTCCCTTGCCTCGACCACCAGAGCTCGACCTTGTCGATGTCGGCGGATGTGACGCCGACGAACTTCCCGTAGCGATCGAGCGGCGCCCGGCCCAGCTTCCAACCCACCCCGTACCAGAACCACGAGCCGACCACGTTGCCGAGCACGCCGGCGAGCGCGACCGCGAAGAAGTTGAGCTGGATCGCGTCGAGCGGGCGATCGGGCGAGGCGAGGAATCCCGCGAACGGCATCGTCACCTCGGAGGGGATCGGCGGGAAGATCGTCTCCGCCAGCATCAGGAGGAAGACGGCCAGGTAGCCGTGCTTCGCGAACCCCTCGACGAACGCTTCCATCGTGCGGGAATGATAGCCGTGCCCGCGGCGTTGTTTGCCCTGGTCGCAGGCACAGCAGTTGACAGGGAACGAACGCGGCGCTACAAGCCCGGCCCCGGAGGGGTTTTCCGGTACCCCTCGTTCCCACCGCTTCCTCTCGGAGAGTTGATGGCGAAGAACATCGTCGTAGTCGAGTCGCCGACCAAGGCGAAGACCATCGGCAAGTACTTGGGCCCGGACTACCACGTCGTGGCCTCCATGGGTCACGTCCGAGACCTGCCGAAGTCGACCAAAACCGGGCTGGGCGTCGAGGTCAACGGCGGCGTCAAGATGGATTATCACGTCATCACGAAGGCGAAGAAGTTCATCTCCGACCTGCGTAAGGAGGCCAAGGACGCGCCGACGGTCTTCCTCGCGACCGACCACGACCGCGAGGGGGAGGCGATCGCCTGGCACATCGCCGACGCCGCGAAGCTGGCGCCCGAGCAAGCGCGGCGCGTCACCTTCACCGAGATCACGCAGACGGCGATCCGCGAGGCGTTCGCCAACCCGCGCGACATCGACGACAACTTGGTCAACGCACAGCAAGCCCGGCGCGCGGTCGACCGCATCGTCGGTTATCGCATCTCGCCCATCCTGTGGCGCAAGGTCCGCAGCGGTATCTCCGCCGGACGCGTCCAGTCTGCCGCCCTACGTCTCGTCGTGGATCGCGAGCGCGAGATCCAAGCGTTCGAGCCGCGCGAGTACTGGACGATCGAGGCGCTGCTCGCCACCGACAAGGGTGAGACGTTCACGGCCCGTTACCCGTACATCGAGAAAGAGAAGTTCGAGCTTCCCGAGGAAGCCACGGCGCAAGCGGTCGTCGACGAGGTCCGCGACGCGTCGTGGAGCGTCGCGCAGGTCAAGCGTCAGGAGCGGCGCCGCAACCCCTCGCCGCCGTTCATCACCTCGACGCTCCAGCAGGAAGCCTCGCGCAAGCTCGGTTTCTCGGCGAAGCGGACGATGGTCGTCGCCCAGCAGCTCTACGAAGGCGTCGAGATCGGCAGCGAGGGATCGGTCGGGCTGATCACGTATATGCGAACCGACTCGCCGCAGGTTGCGGAGCAGGCGCTCACCGAGATCTCCGAAGTCGTCCGAGATCGCTTCGGCAAGGAGTACGCGCTCGACAAGCCGCGCCGCTTCAAGTCGAAGCAGTCGCGGGCTCAGGAGGCCCACGAAGCGATCCGTCCTACGTCCGCGCTGCGCGACCCCGACTCGGTCGCGAGCTACCTCGAGAAGGATCAGGCGCGGCTCTACACCCTTATCTGGCAGCGCGCGGTCGCATCCCAGATGGCGCAGGCGATCTTCGACGCCGTGTCGGTCGACGTGTCCGCCGGCGAACGAACGTTCCGCGCGAGCGGACAGACCGTTCGCTTCGACGGCTTCATGCGCGTCTACAGCGAGGGCCGCGACGATCCGACGCCCGACGAGGAGCAAGAAGGCGCGCTGCCCAACCTCGAGCAGGGCCAGTCGCTCGCGCTCAACGAGCTGACCCCCTCGCAGCACTTCACCGAGCCGCCGCCTCGCTTCACGGAGGCGTCGCTGGTGAAAGCGCTCGAGGAGCTCGGCATCGGCCGGCCGTCGACCTACGCGCAGATCATGTCGACGTTGCACGACCGAAAGTACGTGGAATCCGATCGGAAACGGCTGGTCCCGACCGAGCTCGGCATCGTCGTCTGCGACTTCCTGTCCGACGTCTATCCGAAGGTCGTCGACCTCGGGTTCACCGTCGAGATGGAAGAGGAGCTCGACAAGATCGCCGAGGGCGAGCTCGACTGGGAGCCGGTCGTCCGCACCTTCTTCCACGAGGTCTCCGAGATCGCGGAACGTGCGGAGGAGAAGGCCGAGCGCCCGATGGAAACCACCGACATCGTGTGCCCCGAGTGCGGCGCGGAAACCGGCGCGAAGATGAAGAAGACCTGGGGGCGCTACGGCTGGTTCCTTTCCTGCGAGCGGTTCCCCGATTGCAAGGCGAGGATGGCGGTTGAGGACGCGGGCGGCGACGGCAAGCCGGGTCGTCCCGAGCCCGAACAGACCGACATCCCTTGCCCGATCTGCGGCAAGCCGATGCTCAAGCGCGTGGGGCGTTTCGGAGCATTCCTCGGCTGTCCCGATTATCCGAAGTGCAAGGGGACGAAGAATCTCGACGAGGTCGAAGGCCCCGAGATCGTCTGTCCCAAGTGCAAGGAAGGCCGCGTCGTCCGTAAGCGGACCAAGAGGAAGCGTACGTTCTGGTCGTGCAACCGCTATCCCGATTGCGACTACGCGATCTGGGAGCCGCCGATCGGGGCATGCCCTGAGTGCAAAGGGCCGGTCGTGGCCGACGCCGAGACGGGCGCGAAATGCTTGGCTTGCGAACGAACCTTCGAGCGCGAGGCGATCGAGGCGGCGACCGCCGACGCCCTCGAGAAAACCCGCGTCGGGTCGTCCCCGCCCGCCGAAGACGCCGACTCGGCAGCGCCTGACGCCGAAAACTGAGTGCTACCCTGGGTCGCTGGGGGTGTCCGGGCCCCAGCGGACGGGAGGATCCAAGCCATCGCCGAGCAGGGCTCGCAACGCGAATACACCCCCCCGAGCGAGAAGCCTTCCTCCCTTCTCTCGCTCCTGAAACGCCGCTACTTCCGCCGGTTATGGGCGATCACCACGGTGTCCAGCCTGGGCGACTGGCTCGGCGTTTTCGCGCTCGTCGGCTTCGTTCAGCAACTGTCGGGCAAGCCGGAGTTCGCCGTCGGAGGAGTGCTGCTCTTCCGGGTAGTGCCAGGCTTGTTCTTCGGTCCGTTCGCCGGCGTGCTCGCCGACCGGTTCGACCGCCGGCGGCTGATGATCATCGCCGACGTCTCCCGCGCGGTCCTCATCGCCTCGATCCCATTCATCAATCGCCTGTGGGCGCTCTTCTTGGTCTCGACCCTCATGGAGCTCCTTACGCTCATGTGGTCGCCGGCGAAGGAGGCGACGCTTCCCAACCTGGTCGAGCGCGACGAGCTGATGACCGCCAACCAGCTCTCGCTGATCACGACCTACGGAACCTTCCCGCTCGCCGGAGCCATCCTGGCGGGGCTCGCCGCGCTCGCCGGGCTCCTGGGCCGGATCGACGCGTTCAGCGTTCTGAAGGATCAGCCCGCGTCGCTCGCCTTCTTCGTCGACGCGGCGACGTTCCTTTTCTCGGCAGCGATGGTCGCGACGTTCCCCGCGCACCTTATGAAAGCCAAGCGTGCTCGCACCGAGTTCAGCGCCGGGCACGCATTGCAGGACTTGAGAGAAGGACTGCGGTTCGTCCGATCCGACCGGAAGGTACGCACGCTCGTCGTAGGCGCCTGGATCGCCTTCACGGGCGGCGGAGCCATGATCGGGCTCGGGCCGATCTTCGCTAAGAGGGTGGTGGGTGGTTCCGAAGCGGCCTCGCAGGCCGCGTGGGGTGCGCTGATCGTCGCGGTCGGCGTTGGGTTG
This sequence comes from Actinomycetota bacterium, assembly GCA_046712825.1. Lineage (GTDB taxonomy): Bacteria > Actinomycetota > AC-67 > AC-67 > AC-67 > DATFGK01. The sequence goes on from JBKKCR010000044.1 coordinate 8,269, forward strand.
GTCGGCGGCATGATCACCGCCGGGGCGATCGCGCGGAAGGTCGCGCGCGAGCGGATCTTCCCCTTGGGCCTGATCCTTTCGGGCGTCTCGGTGATCTTCGTGGCCTCCATGACTTCCATGGCTCCCGCGATCGTCGCCACGCTGTTCAGCGGGTTCGGAGCCGGCGTCGCGTGGGTCACGATCTTCACCCTGCTTCAAGAAAGGGTCGACGACCGTTTGCGCGGCCGGATCTTCGCGACGCTGTACACCGGGGTGATGCTCTCGTTGTTCGTCGCTCTGGGCGGATGGCCGATCATCGCCGGCGCAATCGGGAACCACGTGGTGCACGTTGGTTCCCGCACGATCGACCTCGCCGGCGTTCGGATCGTCTTCTGGGCGGGCGGCCTGCTCCTGATCGTGGCCGGGCTGGTCGCCATCCGGTCGATGAACCCGCGGAGCGTTATCGGAAAGGCGCGCGGCCGGATCCGGGGCCTCCAGTTCAGCTCGCAGTTCGGCACTCGTCCGGTCTCCGGTGGCGCCCGTCGCGGCCTCTTCTTCGCATTCGAGGGCGTCGAGGGGTGCGGCAAGTCGACCCAGGTGAAGCTCCTCTTCGAGACCCTCGAGGCGCAGGGTCGCAAGGTCGTCGTCACGCGCGAGCCGGGCGGAACGCGCATCGCCGAGCGCATCCGACACGTCGTGCTGGATCCCGATTGCAAGGAGATGGATCCCAAGACCGAGGCCCTGCTGTACGCTGCCAGCCGCGCCCAGCTCGTCGGTGAGGTGATCAGGCCCGCGCTCGAGGAGGGAGCGATCGTGCTGTGCGACCGCTATCTTGACTCCTCGCTCGCATATCAGGGGATCGCGCGCGGCCTGGGCGAGGACGACGTCATGCGGCTCAACGTCTGGGCGACGGACGAGACGCTCCCGGATCTCGTCATCCTGCTTCACCTCGACCCGGAACTCGGACTCGCGCGAACCAAAGGCGACCCCGACCGGATGGAGCAGGAGGACGTCGCGTTCCACCGCAAGGTGGGAGAGGCGTACCTCCACCTCGCGCGGTCCTTCCCGAGCCGCTTCGCCGTCATCGACGCTGCCGGCTCGGTCGACGAGGTCCACCGCCAAGTGAGAACGACCATCCTCCCGTTCCTGCGAGAAGGCGCGTGATGGCGATGAGTAAGGACCAACCTCCACCCCTTCCGCAGATGTGGTCGCGGCTCGTCGGGCAAGAGGCCGCGGTCACCGCGCTCGGCGAGGCGCTCTCCTCCGACAGCCCCGGCCATGCGTGGCTCTTCGTCGGACCCGAAGGGGTCGGTCGCAGGCCGGCGGCCCTCGCGTTCGCGGCCGCGCTCAACTGTCCCTCGGGCGGCGTCGGATGCGGCGAGTGTTCGTCGTGCGCGAAGGTGCTTCGCTGGGCGCATCCCGACGTGCACCTCATCGTCCCCGAGGGACAGCAGATACTCGTCGACCAGATCCGCGGCTCGACGACCGACCGAGGGGTGATCCCCGAGGCGCACCGGACGGCGATCGAAGGCGCCGCGAAAGTCTTCGTGATCGAGGACGCTGCTCAGATGAACCCGCACGCGGCGAACTCGTTGCTGAAGGTGCTGGAGGAGCCGCCGGCCGGCGTCGTGTTCCTCCTCGTGACGGCCGACGCGCAAGGGCTTCCCGAGACCGTGCTGTCGCGTTGCCGCCGGATCGACTTCGTGCCGCTCGGACCGCAGGCGATCCGCCGCGTGCTCGTGGAGCAGCACAACCTCGACGCCGAGCGCGCTGCGTGGGCCGCCCGCGTCGGCGGCAACCTCGCCCGGGCGTTGCGGCTCGCCTTCGACCCCGAGGCGGGAACGCGACGGCTCGCGCATCTGGGCCTTCTCGCGCGGCTCGCGTCGGCCGAGCTATCCGAAGCGATCCGTGCGGCCGAAGAGATACGAGCCGAAGCGGAAGACGCCGCCGCCGCGTTGCGGACGCAGCACGAGCGTGAGCTCGAGGACCTGGCCGAGCTCATCGGCGAAGGACGCGGAACCGCGTCGCAGCGCAAGCGCCTCGCCGATCGGCAGAAGCGCGAGGCGCGACGTGCGGAGCTGGACACCTATCTCTACACGCTCGACGATCTCGCCACGGCGTACCGCGACCGCCTGATCGGCGCCGTCGGCGCCGACGAGGAGCTCATGGTCGACGACGCGGCGCCGCGCTTGCGCGCGGATCCGTCTTCCGCGCTCCGTGCGCTCGAGCTCATCGAGCGCACCCGGCTGGCGATCGAACGCAACGCCGCTCCGCGGCTCGCGCTCGAGGCCTTGTTCGCGGGACTCGGCGCGCTCCCCGTTCGCTAGAGAGAGAGCGGATCAAAGGATTTTCGCCGGCCGCGCCGAACGTTTACCGTGGAGGCACAGTGGCGGAAAGACGGCTAATCCGGCTCGATCCCAACGACACCGCGCGGGCACTCGCGAGGGTGCCGTTGTTCGCGGGCTGCTCCGGCGAGGACCTCCGCGACATCGCTGCGCTGGCGCACATCGTGAGCTTCGAGGACGGTGCCGTGATCGTTCCGGAAGGCGAGGAAGGTCTCGGGTTCTATCTTCTGCTCTCCGGTGAGGCCGTCGTCTTGCAGGAAGGCGCGGAGGTGAACCGCCTCGGATCGGGTCAGTTCTTCGGTGAGATCGCGTTGCTCGAGGGAACGCCTCGGACCGCGTCGGTCGTCGCCGTGGGGCGGACGGTTTGCCTCGGTATCCTGCGGAGCGACTTCCGTCCGCTTCTCGTTGGGCAGCCTCGGATCGCGCTGCGGATCCTCGAGGAAGAAGGGCGACGGATCGATCCAGGGGCCGCAAAATCGCGTGCTACCATGGCCCCCGTTTCTCCGCCGGAGTAGCTCAGGGGCAGAGCAGCCGCCTCGTAAGCGGCAGGTCGGGAGTTCAAATCTCCCCTCCGGCTCCACCCAGCATCCAACCCTCGTGTGGCGTTGAGGCTGGTCTTCTTCTTTGTCGAAAAAGCTCGCGCGTCGGGACGTAAGTGATCATGACGGTCGCGAGGGTGAGAGGAAGTGCGCCGGCCTGTACGGCGGCGGTAGCGAACTATTCGTTGCTAACTAACCGGCGCGCTGAAGCGCTTCGGCAAGCACGCGTTGCGCGACACCGCGGCGGAACATCTCCTGGCGTTCGCGCTCCGTGACCCCGCCCCAGACACCGTAGCGTTCGCGGTGCTCCAGCGAGTACGCGAGACAATCCGTCTTGACGGCGCACGCGGTGCAGATCTCTTTCGCGCGCCACGCCTCGTCGTCTGAGATCGGAAAGAAAACCTCGGGGTCGACGCCGCGACAGGAACCATCCTCCTGCCACGTCATTCGAGCCTCGTTCATGGGAGCTCCTCCTTTGGGTGCTAGCTAGAGTTTAACACCGCGGTTGCAATAGTTAAACCCTCGAAACAGCGGTTTTTTCGGGGAATCACGCGATTCCTGAGCGACTTCGTGCCCTCGTTCCACCGGCTGTGCGGTCGTGCACGCCGCGCGTGGCCCCCGACCGGGCTCGTGCGTTCGGGAACACCGGGAGCGCGGGAGGGGCTGTGGTAGCATTTCGACGCTTTGACGGGCTCATTCGTACGGAGTGTCGGGGTCGCGGTCGTCACGTTCGTGCTGACGGCCGGTCCGGCGTTCGCCCAGACCCCGACGCCCAGCGGACCGCCGAGCTTGCTGCCCAACCCGGCACCCTCGAAGTCTTGGACGTTCTACATGGCGATCGCAACCATCGCGATCGCGTCGTTGACGCTGATCCTCACGGTTGTCGGCTATCTGGTGCAGGCTCCTGGATTCCGCCGCAGCGACCGCCCTGCTGTTCCTCCGCAAGCCTCTTCTTGAGCGCATCCCTCACGGGGACCTTCTCCACGCGGTAGCGTGTGACCCGGTATGCCGCCCGCAGAGGTCGCCGACTGGGGTCTCGCTTCCCGTGTTGCGCGTGTGGTCGCAGGCACCGGCCCGGAGACAACCGCCGCCGATAGAGCGAAGGTCCGCGGCGACTTCAGGGAATTCGTTCGCGTCGCCGACGGCTTAGTCACCGAGTTCACCGGCCTGCGTCCCGAAGAGCCGGCCGGCGCGCCGGTCGTCGTCGACCGGGCAGGCTGGATCAACGCCAACGTCGAGGGCTTCCGCGCGATGCTGCACCCCCTCGCGGAGCGATTCGGTGGGATGAAGGCGGGCGGGCGGCTCGGCCGGAGCGCGATCGGCTTCCAGGTCGGCTTGCTCCTCGGGTATCTCTCGCAGAAAGTCCTCGGCCAGTACGACCTGCTGCTCGCGACCGGAGGCGCCGGCAAGGTGTACTTCGTCGGCCCGAACATCGTTGCGGCGGAGCGACGCTTGCGTTTCCACCCGGAAGATTTCCGCCTCTGGATCGCGCTCCACGAAGTGACGCACCGCACCCAGTTCGTCGCCGTCCCGTGGCTCCGCGATCACGTGGCCGGTCTCATCGAGAAATACCTCTCGACGGCTGAGCTCGATGCGAAGCGCATCCGCGAGGCGATCGAAAACGTCCGCTCGCTCATCGCGAAAGGTCCGCAAGCGTGGAAGAGCGCGAATCTCCTCACCCTTTTCCTGTCGCCGGCCCAGCGGGACGTCGTGGCATCCATGCAGTCGCTCATGACCGTGGTCGAAGGACACGGGAACTTCGTGATGGATCGCGTCGGCGCCGAGCACATCCCGACGTTCGCGGAGATGAAAGAGGGGCTCACGAGCAAACGTCAGAACACGAACATGGCGGAGCGAACGCTTCAGCGCGCGATGGGCCTCGACATGAAGTACGCGCAGTACTCGCAGGGCGAGACGTTCGTGTCGGCCGTCGAGGCCTCCGCCGGAATGCAGGGCGTGAACTTGGTCTGGGAGCGCGCCGAGAACCTGCCGACGATCGAAGAGCTGACCGACGCCCAGGCCTGGCTCGCGCGCGTCCTCCGCGAGCAGCCGCCGTCCCAGAGCTGAGGCTGTGACCGAGCCGCAAGCGGTCCACCAGATCGTCGCCCGCGTCCGGTCCGCGATCACTCAGCGCGGCATGCTCAAAGGGGGCGAGACGGTCGTGGTGGCCGTCAGCGGGGGCCCCGACTCCCTCTGCATGCTTCACGCGCTCGCCCGTCTTCGGAAGGCGTTCGACCTGGAACTGCACGTCGCCCACTTCGACCACCGCCTCCGCGAAGGGTCCGCAGCCGACGCGACGTTCGTCGGGCGAGCCGCCGCGCGCCTCCGCCTTCCGGCGACGGTTCGCGCCGCCGAGGCGAGCTTCGTCCCGAAGGGTCGCTCGCCCGAGGAAGCCGCTCGCGACCGCCGATACGCCTTCCTTGAAGAGACGGCCGACTCGCTCGGCGCAGCCAGGATCGCGACCGGGCACACCCTCGACGACCAGGCCGAGACCGTGCTGATGCGCGTACTAGCCGGCACGGGGACGCACGGGCTCGGCGGCATCCCCCCGGTGCGCGGCCGCATGATCAGGCCGCTCATCGCTCTGCGACGCACCGACACCGAGGGCTTCTGTCGCGCGCTCCGACTGCGACCCCGGCGCGACCCCACCAACACAGATACCGCCTTCACCCGGAACGCCGTGCGCGCGGAGCTGCTGCCGTTCCTCAAGGACCGGTTCAACGTCCGCACGCCCGAGGCGCTCGCGCGGCTCGCCGACCTGGCCCGCGACGAGGACGCGCTCCTCGACGAGCTGGCGGCCGAGGCGCTCGAGCCGGAGATCGTCCCGGGCGGGCTGCGCTTCGCGGTCGACCGACTGCTCGCCCTTCCCGTCGCGCTGCAGCGCCGGGTCGTGCGACGCGCCGTCGCGCTCGATGCCGAGCACACCGAGCGTGTCCTGCGGCTATGCCGGGAGGGGAGGACCGGGGATGCGGTCCGGCTGCCTTCACCCTTGAATGCGACCCTTTCGTATGGTTCCCTGCTCGTCGGGCGCGCGATGCCCGATCCGGAACCCTCCGGGCCGGTCACGGTAGCGTTCCCCGGCGTCACCGACCTTCCCCCCTGGTCGATGCGCATGCGTACGTGGATCGAGACCCAGCGGCCGCGGGCGTGGCCCGATGGCCGGCGTGTCTGCGTCCTCGACGCGGCCCGGACCCGTCCGCCGCTCGTCGCACGCTCTCCGCGACGCGGCGACCGGTTCCGTCCGCTCGGCATGCGTGGAGACAAAAGGCTCGGGGACTTCTTCACCGACGCGAAGGTGCCGCGCTCCGAGCGTGATCGGGTCGTCCTGGTCGCCTCCGGCGCCGACATCGCGTGGGTGGTGGGTCACCGGCCGGACGAGCGATTCAAGGTCACCGCCAGAACGCGACGGTTCCTGTGGCTCGAGGTCGAGCAGGAGGGGGAGAAGTGACGGAGCTCAACGCAGACATCGATCGGATCCTCGTAACGGATGACGAGATCCAGTCGAAGGTGGGCGAGCTCGGCAAGCAGATATCCGAGGACTACCGCGGTCGCGACCTGCTCCTCGTCGGCGTCCTGAAGGGCGCCTTCATGCTCATGAGCGACCTCGCGCGGCATATCACTATCCCGCTCGAGCTCGACTTCATGGCCGTCTCTTCCTACGGGTCGGCGACGAAGACGAGCGGTGTTGTGCGGATCATGAAGGACCTCGACCTCGATATCTCGGGTCGCGACGTCCTGATCGTCGAGGACATCATCGACTCGGGCCTGACGCTGTCGTATCTCATGAAGAATCTGAAGGGGCGTCGTCCCGCGAGCATCGAGGTGTGCGCACTCCTGTCGAAACCTGAGGTCCAGAAGGTAGAGCTCGACGTCCGGTATCACGGGTTCTCCCTGCCGCCGGTGTTCGTGGTCGGCTACGGCCTCGACTACGGCGAGCGTTACCGGAATCTGAGCTACGTGGGTACACTCAAGCCCCACCTTTACGAGGACTAAGGGGCTGAGCAGGGCAGATGGCAAGGATGTTCCGAGCGACGCTCGAGATGACCATGCACAACAAGAGCCCGTACGCGCGGGTCCCGATCGCCGCCGAGGTGGTGAGCGATCTTGGCCTCAGGCCGGGTGACACGCTTCGCGCCTCGATGAGAGGCCAGGAGTTCACCGGCAAGGTCCACGGGTCGCTCCGAACGCCCGGATTGCTTGTCCCGATGGACGTCGTGCAAACGCTTGGGTTGCGCGAGGGGCAGGGCGTCAGGGTCACCGTTCTCGGCCGGGCCGGCTGAGGGCGAGCGCTCAGGCTGGCCTCAGCTTCGCCCGATAGAGACTGCGAGGAATGTCGTGCGTCTCCGGAGCGTTTAACCTGCTCAGGGAGTCGGAGCGTCGACGGGGGCCGGACCGCGGTGCTAGCCTGAACTTTCCGCGGCTCATCCGACCTTCGCCGGGTGTTCGAACTACGTTAGAGTTCTCTACAAGGGAGAAAAGAAAGATCCATGCCACCGCTTCGCACCGGTAAGACTCCACAGCAGCCTCAGACGCCGATGGGGCGACTTTTCCGTGGCCCCGCCGTCTACCTGATCCTCGTCCTCATCGTCCTGTGGGCGATCCTGTCGTACTTCGGCGGCACGCAAGACAAGCCGCTGACGCTGGATCAATTCACCGACGCCGTTCGCGACGGCCGCATCAAGACCGCGACGATCCTGGACCGGGACAAGCGTGTCGAGGGCAAGTTCACCGACGACAAGCCCTACAGCGTCACGTATCCGACCGATTACGCCGACGACATCACGAACCTGCTCCAAGAGCGCGACGACATCGAGCTCAAGGTCGACACGCAGAGCACATCACCGATCCTGTCGATCATCTTCCAGCTCTTACCGTTCTTACTGATCATCTTGTTGTTCTTCTTCTTCATGAACCAGATGCAGGGCGGCGGCAACCGCGTCATGTCGTTCGGCAAGGCGAAAGCGCGTCTGGTCACCAAGGACATGCCGAAGGTCACCTTCAAGGACGTCGCCGGCGTCGACGAGGCCGTTGAGGAGCTCGTCGAGGTCAAGGACTTCCTCGAGAACCCGGCCAAGTTCCAGGCCGTCGGCGCGAAGATCCCGAAGGGCGTTCTGCTGTACGGGCCTCCGGGCTCGGGCAAGACGCTGCTCGCCCGCGCCGTGGCCGGCGAGGCGGGGGTTCCGTTCTTCTCGATCTCCGGCTCGGACTTCGTCGAGATGTTCGTCGGTGTCGGCGCCGCCCGCGTGCGCGACCTCTTCGAGCAGGCGAAGCAGAGCGCGCCATCCATCGTGTTCGTGGACGAGATCGACGCCGTCGGCCGCCAGCGCGGCGCCGGCCTCGGTGGCGGCCACGACGAGCGCGAGCAGACGCTGAACCAGCTGCTCGTGGAGATGGACGGCTTCGACGCCAAGACCGGCGTCATCATGATCGCCGCCACGAACCGGCCCGACATCCTGGATCCGGCGCTCCTCCGTCCCGGACGCTTCGACCGGCAGATCGTGGTGGACCGTCCGGACCTGAAGGGTCGCCTCGCGATCCTCGAGGTTCATGCCCGCGGCAAGCCGATCACCCCCGGCGCCGAGCTCGAGGTGCTGGCACGCCGCACGCCAGGATTCACCGGCGCCGACCTCGCGAACGTCATGAACGAAGCCGCCTTGCTGACCGCCCGCGGCGGCAAGAAAGAGATCGGGATGCACGAGCTCGAGGAGTCGATCGACCGCGTCATCGCGGGTCCCGAGCGCAAGTCGCGCGTCATCTCGGACAAGGAGAAGCGCGTCATCGCCTACCACGAGGCCGGGCACGCCCTGGTCGGTCACGCGCTGCCGAACGCGGACCCGGTCCACAAGATCTCGATTATCCCGCGCGGTCGCGCGCTCGGGTACACGCTCTCGCTGCCGACGGAGGACAAGTTCCTCGTCACGCGCAGCGAGATGATCGACGATCTCGCCATGTTCCTCGGCGGACGTGTCGCGGAGGAGATGGTTTTCGACGACCCGACCACGGGCGCCCAGGACGACATCGACCGGGCCACCAAGATGGCGCGGCAGATGGTCACCGAGTACGGGATGAGCGACAAGCTCGGCCCGCTCACCCTCGGCCAGAAGGAAGGACAGGTCTTCCTCGGTCGCGACTTCTCCTCACACGCCGACTACTCGGACACGATCGCGTTCGAGATCGACAAGGAGATCCGCCGCCTGATCGACGAGGCACACGCCGAAGCGCTCGAGATCCTCACTCAGTACCGTCCGGCGCTCGACGACATCGTCGATGCGTTGCTCGAGAAGGAAACGGTCGAGAAGGAGGAGCTGAAGCGCCTCCTCGCTCCGGTGACGAAGCGGCCGTCCCGTAGTCCGAACGGCAAGGCCGTGCGCGGCGGCGCCGCAACGCCTGCGCGTCGCAGCGTCAAGCGCAACGGCAAGTGACGACCTGGAAGCCGCGGGTCGTCGTCGACGCGTCTGAGGCGCTCGCTGAAGAACCCGACCGAGCCTCGTCGAAGGTCGATCGCGCGCGGGTCGAAGCCGCAGTGCGGGAGCTTCTCATCGCGATCGGAGACGATCCGTCGCGCGAGGGGCTCGTCGAGACGCCGCGCCGCGTCGCCGAGGCGTACGCCGATCTGTTCGCCGGCATGTCGATCGACCCCGCGTCGGTGGTCGAGCCGCTCCCCGACGAGCGCGGCACCGGGCTGATCCTGGTTCGCGATATCGCGTTCACGTCGATCTGCGAACACCACCTTCTTCCTTTCTCCGGCCGCGCCGCCGTCGGCTACGTGCCGGGCACCGACGGGCGCATCACCGGCCTGTCGAAGTTGGCACGCGTGGTCGAGGTTCTGGCACGCCGTCCCCAGGTGCAGGAGCGCCTCGTTCGTCAGGTGGCCGACGTGCTCGAAGCCGCGCTGGCGCCGTCGGCCGTGGCGGTCGTCGTCGAAGCCGAGCACGGCTGCATGACGATGCGCGGCGTCCGGAAGCCGGGATCTTCGGTACTAACGACAGAGTTCCGCGGCCTGTTCGCGAACGACCCCGCCGCGCGCGCCGAAGTTCTCTCGCTCGCGCTCCGGGCCGGCTAGTAGCCGGCGGGGCAGCCGGCGACCGTGATGTCGGTCGCGACGGCGAGGTGGTCCGACGGCCACAGGTACGTTCCGTCCGGACGAAGGAGCGGCGAATCCGCGATCCGTTCGCTGTCGGCGATCTCGAGCGGACAACTGCCTCCCCGAGCGAACACGTAGTCGATCCGCGAGGTGGTCGTCGCGGCCGGCGTTTCCGTGACGATGTCTTGATCCGAGGTGCACCCGGACGTGTCCTGGCCCGGCAAGCACGCCGAGTCGGGGTGCACGAACGCATAAGAGTCTGTCCAACCCGCGGAGGTGACCAGCGCCACGCCCGGCGGCTGATCGGTCGTCTCCAGGTTGCAGTCGCATGTGATGAACCGGCGGGCGGGCTCGCCGTGCTGGATGGTCATCTGCTCGGAGAACAAGAGCACCGCCGCGGCTTGCTCGAACTTCGACACCTCGCTGAGCGGCGTGAGGTGATGCGAGAGATGGGTCGCGATGATGTCGGTGAACCCGCCCGGCGTATCCACGCGCGCCCACAGAGCGATCCGGTGGTCGAAGATCGTCGTCAGGTTGCAGAACGGCACCTCGGCCGGCGGGCACAGCAGGTACTCGCCGGGGAACCGCAATGGGAGCCGCCGCGCCTCTGCGGCCTTGATCGGGTAACGCGACAGCACCGCGGCGCCTTCCTTGAACGATCCGTAGTTACCCGACGCCATCGAGGCGATCACGTCTGAGACCGGCCCGCCGCCGCCCTCGGCGATGTCGGGCTCCACCGGGAGATGCGGGTTCGAAAGGTGCCAGCACCAATGCCATGCCTGCTCGGTGATCTCTGCGAGCCGCTCGGCGAGACGCTCGGCGACGTTCCCGGGCGCGTGCCCGACCGGAGCCTCGGTCTCCGACACCTCTTGCATGCCGACAACGTCGAGGCCTTCGGCAAAGATCTCTTGCGCTTGCAGCTCGAGCCGGGCGTCGAACGTGGAGTGCGTCGGATACGACGGCGTTTCCTCGAGCCCGTGGAGGACGTTGAACGTTGCCACCCGCAAGGTCGTGACCGGCGGTGCTTCGGCCCCCGCCGCCGTTCCGCACTTCGGTCCGGCGAGCGAGATCAGCGCGCCTCCTCGCATCGGAACGATGGACAAGACGAGCGACGCCGCCGCGGCGGCCCAAAGCATCCTCGAACGCATGAACCCACGTTCGCCGCGGCGGCTGCTCAGTCCTGCCCTCATACGCCGGTGTTAGGCTCGGCGTCGTGAAGCTGCGCGCCCGCGTCCTGGCCGCCTCGACGGTCCGGGACCTCGCAGGGGCGTTGCCCGGCCTCGAAGGACACGAGCTCGGTGTGCTCGCCGGGCATCACCCGAGCCGCGTCCTGATCGTCGACGGCCTGGCCGAACAGGAAGCCGCCCGCGCGAGCGCGCTCATCGTCGACGCCGGCGGCAACGCGGTCGTGAACGGCGGCCGGCTTGTCTGGGCCGCCAACCCACGCGTGCTGGCCTCGATCCTGGACCACGTGCGACAAGCGCCTGCGCTCGTTGCCTTCAGCGGCGCGGTGTCGCATGCGCTCGCTCGATGGAGCGAGCCGGCGCACGACCTCGCGCTCCCCGACGGACGCGTCCTGCCGCTCAGTCAGCGTGTGCACCTCATGGGGATCGTGAACGTGACGCCGGATTCGTTCTCCGACGGCGGGCGCTTCTACGAAACCGGCGACGCGATCGATCACGGGCTCCGGCTCGCCGACGAGGGCGCCGATATCCTCGACGTCGGCGGCGAGTCCACCCGGCCCGGCGCCGATCCCGTCTCCGCGGATGACGAGGCCGGCCGCGTCGTTCCCGTCGTCGAGGCGCTCGCCGCCAAGGCCGGGATCCCTGTGAGCGTCGACACGTCTAAGGCCGCCGTCGCGCGCGCGGCGCTCGATGCCGGCGCGCAGATCGTCAACGATGTGGCGGCCGGGCGCTTCGACGCGGGGTTGCTGCCGCTCGTCGCGGAGCGCGATGCTCCGATCGTGCTGATGCACATGCTCGGCGAGCCTCACACGATGCAGAAGGATCCGCGGTACGGCGACGTCGTGGGAGAGATCGCCGAGTTCCTCGAGGATCGCGCCTCGGCGGCGGTCGAGGCCGGCGTCGGCCGGGAGCGCATCGTCGTGGATCCGGGCTTCGGGTTCGGCAAGACTCGCGAGCACAACCTGGTTCTGCTCCAGCGTCTCCGTGAGCTTCGCTGTCTCGGTTTCCCCGTTCTCTCCGGAACGTCCCGCAAGTCGTTCATCGGCGCGACGCTCGGAGATCTCCCGGTCGGCGAGCGGATCGAGGGTACGGCCGCGACGGTCGCGCTGGCGGTGATGGGCGGGGCGAGCCTCGTTCGGGTCCACGATGTGCGCGAGATGGCTCGTGTGGTGAGAATGGTGGAAGCGGTCCTGTCCGCGAGGGAGGCCCCGATCTAGGGGCGGGTGAGGAGAACGATGGACGAGCAGGGCACCGACCTCGTCGAGATCAGAGGATTGAAGTTGCGGGGCCGTCACGGCGTCACCGACGAGGAGCGTCAGGCCGAGCAGCCGATCAACGTCAGCCTCGCCGCGCGCCTGGACTCGCGACCCGCCGCGATGCTCGACGACCTCGCGTCGACGCTCGACTACGAAGAGGCAGTTCGCATCATCTCCAAGATCGTCACGGGTGAGTCCTACGCCCTGCTCGAGACGCTGGCCGATCGCATCGCCCGCTCCATCCTCGGGAACACTCGCGTGCTCGACGTCTGGGTCCGCGTCGCGAAGCCGCAAGCTCCGCTCCCCGAAGAGGTCGACGAGGTTGCGGTTGAGGTGAGCCGGTCTCGGGACGACCTCGGTCCGCCGGATCTGCGACGATAAGCCGATGCGCGCGTTCATCGGACTCGGCTCGAACCTCGGCGATCGTGCAGATCATCTGCGCACCGCGGTCAAGGCGCTCGCCGCGACGCCGGGCATCGATGTCATCCAGCTCTCGAGCATCTACGAGACCGAGCCGGTCGGCGGCCCAACTGCCCAAGACGACTACCTCAACGCCGTCGTCGAGATAAACACGTTGCTCGGGCATCGTGCACTCTTCGATGCGTGCATGACCATCGAGCACGCGCTCGGTCGTGAACGTGCGACGGAGGAACGCTGGGGCCCGAGAGCGATCGATCTCGACCTGCTCGCCATGGGCGACCTCGTCGTCAATGATCCCGATCTGGAGATCCCACATCCTCGGCTGGCCGAACGGGCATTCGTTCTCGTGCCTTGGTCCGAGATCGCTCCGTACATCACGGTTCCTGGGCTCGGCAAGGTACACGACCTGGAAGAGCGCCTGCTCGTGACTCACACGGTACGCCCCGCCGGATCCTTCGCGTAAGCCGTCCACTTCAGCAACGCCGTTGGTACAATCGAAGAAGAACGGCCGCACGAACGGTACCCATGCGGGACCGGAACGGAGGGCCAAGGGTTGAACGAACCTTCGCGCCCCTCTTCTGGAGGGGCATCTTCATC
>JBKKCR010000045.1:0-49691 GCA_046712825.1 Actinomycetota bacterium
GGCGGTTCACGACCGGTACCGGATCCTCGACGAGGTCTGGCGAGGAGAAGAGGTCGCCTCGAACGTCCTCGAGGTCTACGTCGGATATCTTCGCCGCAAGCTCGGCGAGCCGCAGCTGATCCAGACCATCCGCGGCGTCGGCTACACGCTGAAGGAGCCGTCGTGAGCCTGCGAGCGCGGCTGACACTGATCTCGACGGTCGTGCTGACCGTCGTCATCGCCATCTTCGGGGCCGGCGTCTATGTCCTGCTCGAGCGGAACCTCCGCTCGCGCATCGATTCCGGATTGGTGCAGCGCGCCGCGGAGGTTGGACGCGCGATGCACGTCGCGCCCGGCCAGGTGGCGATCAATACCTTCGGGTTCAGCAAACGCAACACCTACATCCAGATCGTCGACACCGACGGAACGGTCGCCGCGCGCTCCGACGCGCTCGGGCCCGTCGTCCTGCCGGTGGACGAACACGTCTTGCAGGTGGGGCAGGGAAAGCGCGAGCCGTTCACGAGAGATGTCAACGTCGACGGCGCTGCATTACGCGTCTACGCCAAGCCACTGGTCGACCAACTCGGAGATCCGGTCGGAACCGTGCTCGTAGCGGCTCCGATCGACGACGTCGAGGACACGCTTACCCGCCTGCGTCAGATCTTGCTCCTCGCCGGACTCGCCGGCATCGCCCTGGCGGCCGGACTCTCCTGGCGCTCGGCGCGGACGGCTCTCCGGCCCGTCGAGGAGATCGGCGCGACGGCACAACAGATCGGGATGACCGGCGATCTTTCCCGGCGCGTCCCCGCGGGGGGCTCCGATGAGCTGGGACGGCTGGCGGAGGCGTTCAACACCATGCTGGTGCGTCTCGAGGGCGCCCAGAACGCGCTCTCTCGCTCGCTCGCGACCCAACGGCGCTTCGTCGATGATGCGTCCCACGAGCTGCGCACCCCGCTCACGATCATGCGCGGCAACCTTGAGGTCCTCGCGCGCAACCCCGATATGCCCGAACAAGAACGTGCGGCGGCGCTGCGCGACTCGACCGAGGAAGCCGAACGGATGACGCGCCTCGTCGACGACCTGCTTGCCCTGGCTCGGGTCGACGCCGGGATCCAGCTCTCCGACGAAGAGATCGCGGTCGCTCCCCTGCTGCGGACGGTGGCCGACGAAACGCTCGCCTCGGCAGGTGAGCGGATCGTTTCGGTCACGATCGGCTCGCCGGATGCCAAGGTCCGCGGATCCGAGGGTCTGCTTCGCCGCCTCCTCGAGAACCTGGCGGACAACGCGGTGAAGTACACGCCCGAACGCGGCTCGATCTCCATCTCGCTGGTGGACGAAGGCGAAAACGTCGTCATCACCGTCGCCGATGACGGCGTCGGTATGACGCCCGAGGAGCTCACACACGCCTTCGACCGCTTCTGGCGGTCAGACCGGTCTCGCGAGCGACCCGGTTCCGGGCTGGGCCTGGCCATCGCGAAGACCGTGGCAGAGGCGCACGGAGGCACGATCGAGGCGACGAGCGAGCCCGAGGCCGGCACCACGTTCACGATCCGGATCCCCCGATCTTCGTCCGAAGAAGAGATGCCAAACGAGGATCCCCCTTCCTCCGCCGCGCGGATGAGCGCTCCTATCCGAGGCGAGAGATGAACAGAAGGTGGTTGACCTTCAAGGCGGCGATCGTCGGCAAGCTCGCGCATCTGTCGGGCATCGCCGGCGGGTAGTCTTGGGCGGCCGTGGCCGCCTCATGCACGTTCTGCGCGATCATCTCGGGGAGCGTCGCCGCTCATCTCGTGCTCGAAGACGAGATCGCCGTCGCCTTCCTCGACCACAGGCCGGTGTTCAAGGGTCACGTCTTGCTGGCACCGCGCGAGCACATCGAAACCCTCGCCGATCTTCCCGATGGACTGGTCCAACCGCTCTTCCATCGGGCACAGACGTTGACCCGCGCGGTGGAGAGCGCCCTCGATGCGGACGGAACCTTCGTCGCGATCAACAATCGGGTTTCCCAGTCTGTCCCCCACCTGCACGTCCACATCGTGCCGCGCCGGCGCAAGGACGGGTTGCGTGGGTTCTTCTGGCCACGCACGAAGTACGCCGGCGACGATGAGATGACGGAGTACGCGACGCGGATCCGCTCGGCGTTCGAGGGCTAGGCGGAGACGGCGGAACGGAACGCGTCGATCGCGCGCTCGACGCCGTCCCGATCGATGTCGAGGTGCGTGACGGCGCGGATCCGGTGCGGCCCAGGCGGATACATCCGCACGCCCTGATCCCAGAGCTTGCCGGTGATCGCGACCGCGTCGAGGTTGCCCATCTCGGCGATAACGATGTTGGTCTCGACGGTCGCCGGATCGATGCAGCCGGGCAGCGCTTCGGCGAACCCGTCGGCGAGTCGGCGCGCGTTGGCGTGGTCGTCGGCCAGCCGGTCGACGTTGTTGTCCAAAGCGTACCTCGCGGCGGCGGCGATGACGCCGACCTGGCGCATCCCACCGCCGAGCATGCGGCGAACCTTGCGCGCTGCGGCCACGAATTCCCCGGAACCAACGAGCATCGAGCCGATCGGTGCGCCGAGGCCCTTCGAGAAGCAGAACGAGAGCGCGTCCACCTCGGACGCGTACTCGGCCACGGGGATGCCGGACGCCACGCTCGCGTTGAAGATGCGCGCGCCGTCGAGGAACACGCGGCAGTCGCGTTCGTGAGCCACCTTCGCGACGGCGCGGAAGTCTTCGATAGGCCACACGGTGCCGCCCCCGTAGTTGTGCGTGTTCTCGATCGAGACCAGGGTCGTGTGGCTGAACAGCGGGCTCGGCGGGCGGATCGCAGCCGCGACGTCCTCGGAGTCCATGACGCCCCGCACGCCGGGGATGGTCTTGAGCACCACATGGCTGATCGTCGCCGGGGCGCCCAGCTCGAGGTTCACGATGTGTGCTTGCGCTTCGATCACGACATCGTCGCCGGGGCTCGTCAGGACCTTGATCGCCGTTTCGTTTCCCATCGTTCCGGTCGGGACGAAGAGCGCCGCTTCCTTGCCGAACAGAGCCGCAGCGCGCTCCTGGAGCGCGTTCACCGTCGGATCTTCGCCGAACACGTCGTCGCCGACGTCCGCCTCGGCCATCGCGCGCCGCATCTCGGGCGAAGGCTTGGTGAACGTGTCGGAACGCAGCTCGACCCAGTTCTCCGCCATATCGGCGGAAGCCTACCAGGCGCTCCGATACACTCCGCCGCTATGACGCGCCGCACCCACGTCTACGCGATGCTCGGCGTTCTGTCGCTTCTCTGGGGGATCGCGTTCGTCGGCATCAAGGAAGCGCTGGCCGAGCTCTCCCCCGCCGCGCTCACGATCCTTCGGTTCGCCATCGCCGACGCCTGCTTGCTCGTCGTGATGGCGGCGTGGCCACCCGCGCGACCGCGCTTGCGGCGCGGGGACGTCTGGCGGCTCGTCGTACTCGGCGTGACCGGCGTGCCCGGTTACCACCTCGCGCTGAACTGGGGCGAACAACGGACGAGCGCGTCGGTCGCCTCGCTGATCGTCGCAACGGCGCCGGTGATGGTTGCCCTCGGCTCCGCGGCCCTGCTCGGCGAGCGAGCGACCGCCCGCCGCTGGATCGGGATCGCCCTCGCGTTCTCCGGCGTCGCGGTCCTCGCGCTCGCCGATCCGGCCGACGGCGTCCAGACGAGCGTGATAGGCGTGCTCGTGTCCGTGATCGCGCCGCTGATGTGGGCGATCTACGTCATCGTCGGGAAACCGCTCGCCGACCGGGCCTCGGCGATCCAGGTGACGGCGGCCTCCATGCTCATCGGTTCGCTCTTCCTTCTTCCATTGCTGCGTGGAGAGACGTTCGAAGAGATCGGAGCGCTGTCGGGGAGCGGATGGCTCTGGATGCTGCTCCTCGGGATCGGATCGAGTGTCGCCGGGTACTTCATCTTCGTCTGGGCGCTCGGGAAGATGGACGCGACGAAGGTTTCCGTTTTCCTGTACGCGGTGCCGGTCGTAGCGCTGATCACGTCGTGGCTCATCCTCGACGAGCGGCTCGGTGTGAGCATGATCTTCGCGGCGGCGATGGTGATCACCGGCGTCGTTCTCGCCCAGCAAGACAAGGTCGACGGCGGCGAGGCTACTTTGCCTGCCGAGGAACCGGTCGCGACGCCCACGCCTCGTAGCGAGGGCATCTAGCAGGGCGAACGGTTCAAGCTCGTCCGTCGCGGGGAAGTAAGCCACGATGCGGAAGATCTGGGATATCGCACTCGCGACGCATCGGAGGTTCGGCGCAGATTCAGGCGGATTCATGGCTGCGGCCCTCACCTACCGTGCTTTCCTGTCGTTGTTCCCACTCCTCCTGCTCGGGGCCTCCGTGCTCGGATTCGTCCTCGCCGGCAACCCCGAGCTCTACGCGCGGGCCGTCCAGTCGGTGTCGGACTCCCTGCCCGGCATCGGGACGCTCGTCGCCGAGAACCTCGACTCCGTGACGGCGAACCGGTCCATCGCCGGGATCATCGGACTCGCCGGTCTGCTCTGGACCGGTATCGGCGTGACCGAAGCGACGTCGTTCGCGCTGTCCAAGGTCTGGCGCATCGAGCCTCAGAAGAGCACGGTCCGGGTGAAGGTCCGGGCGATCGCCACGGTGCTGACGCTCGGCCTGATCGGCCTCGTGGGTGTCGCGGTAACGATCGCGGTTTCGGCCGTCGAGGCGTCGGGTCTCGGCGCGGCGGCACTGCGGATCGCCGGTGTGTTCATCGCGCTCGGCCTCGACTTCGCGCTCTTCATCGCGACCTACCGACTGCTGGGCCCGGCGCATCGATCGATCCTGGCCCCGTGGCGCGGCGCGGCGCTCGCGGCCGTGGGATGGACGGCGCTCAAGTTGGTCGGCGGCTGGTACGCGGCTCGGACCGTAGCGAACTCCTCGGCGGTCTACGGGACGTTCGCCTCCACCATTGGCGTGCTCGTGATCCTGTCCCTCGCGGCACGGATCTTCATGTACGGCGCAGAACTCAACGCGATATGGGTAGAGACAAGCGGAGGTGATGAGACGATGAGCAAAGGCAAGGATGGCGTGGAAGCGAATGGGCGCCGCTCGACACCACAGCTCGTTCGATCGATCGCGAGCGACACGGCGACGCTCGTGAAGAAGGAGGTCGAGCTCGCCCGGCAGGAGATCGTCGAGGCGATCGTCGCACGATTGAAGGCGGCGGCCGCGCTGCTGGCGGCCGGCGTCTTCGTGATGCTCGCCGTGATCTTCCTGGGAAGCGCCGCGGCGTACGCGCTCGAGAACGTGGTGAGCCCGTGGGTGGCGCGGCTCATCGTTGGAGGCAGCTTCCTGCTGCTCGCCGGCCTGGCCGCCGCGGTCGGGCTGCTCCGCGCCAAACGGCCGCCCTTGAAGCCGGAGTTGACCGTCGAGACCGTGAAGGAGGACATCGAATGGGCGAAAACGCAGCTCAAACGGTAAGAGAGATCGAGCAGGTGCGAGACAGGCTCGACGGCGAGGTCCGCGAGCTCGAGGACCGCCTCCCGCCCGTGCACGTGGCGAAGAAGGTCGCCGGCACGCTCATGGTCGGTGGGACGGGCACCGTCTTTTGGTGGGCCGTGCGACGTGCGCGCAGCCGCAAGAACAAGAAGCGCAAGACCCAGTCGCGCACGGTGGAAGCGGTCGTGCAGATCGTGCCGGATCGGTGGGCGAAGGACGTCGCGCAGGCGCTCAACGACGGAAGCTGGCAGCGGCCCGCCGCCTACGCGGCCGGGGCGTGGGCGATCTTCAAGGTCGCCGAGGTCCGTCAGCTCCGCCGGATGAACAAGCTCCTGGCAACGCGCGGCTAGAACGCTAGTAGGAGAACACGTCCGCGATCTCGAGGAGCTCGGGGTCGACGGTCTTCAGTTCGGCCACCGCGTCGGCGAGCGGGAGGCGGACGATCTTCGCCGCCTGGAGCGCGACCATCGTGCCGAAGGCGCCGTCGTGGACCGCGTCGATCGCGTGGATCCCGAAGCGCGTCGCGAGCAGGCGGTCGAAGGCCGTCGGTGTGCCGCCGCGTTGCACATGACCGAGCACAGTCACGCGCGTGTCGAAGCCGGTGCGCCGCTCGATCTCCTTCGCCAGCACGTCGCCGATGCCCCCGAGCTTTACGTGGCCGAAGGCGTCGACCTCGCCGGACTGGAGAACGAACGAGCCTTCCTTCGGCTGCGCGCCTTCCGCGACGACCACGATCGATGCATACCGGCCTTTCTGATGGCGCGCGATCAGCGATTCGACGACCTTGTCGATGTCGATCTCGCGTTCGGGGACGAGGATCTCGGCGGCGCCGCCGGCGATCCCCGCGTACGCCGCGATCCAGCCGGCGTGTCGGCCCATCACCTCGCAGACGAGCACGCGATCGTGTGACTCGGCGGTCGTGTGAAGGCGGTCGATCGCGTCGACTGCGACCTGCACCGCCGTGTCGAAGCCGAACGTGACCTCGGTTCCGTTCAGATCGTTGTCGATCGTCTTCGGCACGCCGACGATCGGCACGCCCTCCTGGTGCAGCTTGTTCGCGACCCCGAGCGTGTCCTCACCGCCGATCGCTATCAGAGCCTCGACGTCGAGCCGGCGGATCGTCTCCACACACTTCTCGGAGCCGCCTTCGATCTTGTAGGGGTTGGTGCGCGACGTGCCGATGATGGTTCCGCCACGTGGCAGGATCCCACGGCAGCGCTCCACGTCGAGCGGAACCGTGTCGCCCTCGATGACGCCCTTCCATCCGTCGCGGAAGCCGATGAACGTGTCTCCGTAGATCCGCTCGCCTTTGCGCACCACCGCTCGGATCACCGCGTTGAGCCCGGGACAGTCGCCCCCACCGGTGAGCATTCCGACGCGCATCTGGGCCTCCTTGGTGAGATCCGGCCCGACGAACTCTAACGATTTACGCTGGCAGATGGCATCCCGGCCGCCGCCCTGCTCAAGGGGATCGGGCGGGCTGACGAGGAGGACCAGGTGGGGATCCGGACCGGACGGCGTGCGGTGGCGGGCGCGCTCGCGCTGACGCTCGCCCTGGCATGCCCCGCGATCGCCGGCGGCCCCGGGGACCGAGCGCAGGACGCACGCGCCGAGGCCGAAGCCGTCCGCGCCGAGCTGCAGGCGCTCCTAGCCGACTTCGAAGACGTCGCGCTCGCCGCGGACGAGGCCGCGCGACGGTGGATGGACCTCCGGCTCCACGAGATGGAGGCGCGTGCCGCCGAACAGGAAGCACAGCTGACCTTCTCCGATCGTGTCCGTTCCGCCTACATGGCCGGGACGGGCCACGCGATCGAGTTGATACTCGGCGCGAAAGATCTGCACGAGCTCGCCGCGAGGCTCCCGTTCGCGACCACGGCGCTCGCCGCGCAGCGCTTGGACGTTCGCGAGCTCGCCGCGCGCCGGGACGCGCTCGAGGAGGTTCTTCGTGGCGCCGAGGAGGCTCAGCGCGACCTGGTGCGAACCGAAGTGAAGCTGGGGGCGCTGCGCGCGCGGATCGAGACGCGACTCGCTCGTGCGGAAGCCGCGGTCCGTTCGAACGCGGCCGCACTTGCCGCGCTGCGGGAGGTTCGGGCCCACTATCGTGGCACCGTCGATCGCGTCTCGGGCGCAACGCGGACGATCCGTTATCGCAAGGGCGAGCAGATGTTCCAGGAAGCCGCGCCGTTCCTCGGGCCGCGTGAAGACTGCTCCGTACCGAAGGGCCTCCGCTCTTCCGGCGATGTCATCGCCGGCGACAGCTCCTGGTACGGGAACGCGTTCCGCGGGAAGCCGACCGCCTCTGGCGCGATCTTCTACCCCGAGCGGTACACGGTGGCCCACCGCACCTTGCCGTTCGGCCTCTTCCTCCTGATCCGCATGGGCGACCGGTGCGTGGTGTCGTTCCTGAATGACCGAGGCCCATACGTGGACGGCCGTATCCTCGATCTTTCCTACGCGAGCGCACAGGCGATCGGCCTCACGGGCGTCAAGGGCGTGTCCGCCACGCTGCTCGTTCGCTCCAACTGAACCACGGCGCTCCTCTCCCCGTATCCGGCTCGAGAGGAAACGCCCGTCTCGTGTCGAACCGGGCGTTGAGAGGGCGAGGAGGGGCGCGCATGCGACGGGTTCGGATCGGGCTCTGCGGTTTGGCCCTGATGCTCGTCGTCGGCTCCGCCGGGGCCGATCCGGCCGGGCCGGCCGAAACCCTTCCGCCGAGTGTTCCCGTCGGGTTCGTCGTAACTCCCGGCGCGGTCTCATTGACCGCGACGTCGCTCGCGTTCTCGCCGGACGGCGGCACGCTCTACATCACGTCCCTGCTCGGCAGGGTCTTCCAGTATCCGGTGGTCGCCGGGCTCATCGCGGGGCCGCCGTCGGTCTTCGTCGAAGGGCTGAATCAGCCGCTCGGCGTCCTGGCCACCGAGGACGCCGTGTTCATCGCCGACTCGGTACCCGGCTTGCCGCGCGCGAACGGGATCGTCCTGCGCGCGACCGACGCAAACGGCGCCGGCGAGGCGGATCAGGTGGAAACCGTGATTTCAGGCTTGCCGAACGGACGGCACAACACCAACGGGCTCGCGATCGGGGGCGACGGGCTCCTGTACATCACGAACGGGAACTCGACCGACTCGGGGTTCGGCGAAGAGGGCGGCCCGCCGGAGGTACAGCCGTACTCGGGGAGCGTGCTCCGCGTCGACCCGACGGCCACCGATCTGACCCCCTCGCCGGAGATGGTCGTCGCGACCGGGTGGCGCAACATCTACGACATCGCGTTCTTCCCGCCCGGCCATCCGGCGGCGACACCGGGGACGATGAAGGCCGCGGTTCCGATGAACGGGCCGGACGGTCTCGAGTATCCGGCCGCCACGCGCCCGACGGGCGAGGACACGCTGAGCATCTTCGATACTGCCGACGGCGTCGTCGACCATTTCGGCTTCCCGTGGTGTCTCTACGACCGGGCGAAAAGCGGACTCGCCGGCTTCACGCAGGACGCCTCGCAAGGTTCATGCGATCCGCTGCCCCCGCATGCGTTCACCGGCCTGGCAAGCCCGGCGGCGCAGGCGAAGCCGTCGGCGTTGTTCGGAACACACGTCAGCGCGAACGGACTCGCGTTCAACCCGAACACCAACTTCCCGGCCGCCTACGACAACGACCTGTTAGTCACCGAGTTCGGGAACCTGTTCGGCACACTTCCGCTCGGGCACAAGATTGTCCGTGTTCGGTTCGGCGCCGACGGTTCGGTGACCGCGGTCGAGGACTTCATGACCGGCATCCTTCCGCTCGACCTGACGTTCGGCCCGGACGGCGCGATGTGGGTGGCCGACACCACCGGCGTGGTGCTCCGGATCGCAGGCTTGATCCCCCGCTAGCGTTACGCGAGCGGCCGGGGGGGCCGAACGCGCATCATCCATGCCCAGATCGACCCGGCGAGCACGAGCGTGACGAGGCCGGCCGCCGTTCCGATCGGCAACGACCTCGATCCCGGCTCGTCCCCCGGCAACTCGCCGTCCGGACCTGCGAACGTCTCGAGCGGCGAAAGTCCGGCGACTATTCCAACATCGTCGGTTGTGCCCGCGCATACGTTGGTCGCCAGCGCGTTCGCTCCCCCAGTTGCGAAGACGACGTAGGTCGCCTCGGTCGCGAAGGGCACACCGCATGCCCCGCTGTCGAGGGCCGTCGCGATCCCGACGCGACGACCGATGTCGCCCTTGTAGCGCGCCGTCACGTCGAACGTCACAGCGGCTTGCGATCCCGAGGCGGACACGATGCCGCTCACGGTTCCTGTGAACACAACCGATGCCGCGTCGATCTGCTCGGGCAACGAGCGGACGCCGCACGTACACGCCTCGGCAGGATGCGCCTGAACGAGGAGGCCGGCCAGCATGAGAGCGGCGAACGCGACGCGCCTCACGGACGCGCCTCAGGCTTGCCCTTGAGCGGCCAGCGCGGCGAAGTCGTGATCGGAGGCGCCCACGACGCCTCGAGGTGCAGCAGCGCCGGGCCGTGTCGACGCATGGCCCAGAGCAGGTCCCGGTCGAGCGCCTCCGCCGTCGTCTTGCGCGACTTCACCCCGAAGGAACGGGCCAGAGCGGCGAAGTCCGGCGTCGCGAGATCCACCGCGAACGTGTCGTCGAAACGCTCTTCCTCATCGAAGCGGAGCATCCCGTACCCGCCGTCGTTCACCAGCACGATCGTGACGTCGAGGTTCTCCTGGAGGACGGTTGCGAGCTCACCGGGCGCGAACGCGAAGCCGCCGTCGCCGCACACCACGACGGCGCGCCGGCCGGCCGCGGCGACGCCGACCGCCGCCGGGAAAGCGAAGCCGAGCGTGCCCCAGCCCAGCGGATACGCGAACGTGCGGGGCCGGGTGGCCGGAAGGTATCCGGCGGTCCAGTAGCCGGCGATCGCCATGTCGGCCACGATCACGTCGTCCTCGGCAACCGCATCGCGGAGGCGCTCGACGAACGCGAACGGCTGGCGGGAGGCGGTTCCGCGGCGGAGCGATCGAAGAACGCCCGCGCGGACGCGAGAGACGCGTTTCGCACCCGGCCCGGCCTTCCGCGGCTTCAACTCCTCGAGCAGCGCGGCCAGCGCGGCGCGAGCGTCCGACTCGATGCCCACATCGGCTGCGTAGTTCCTTCGCAGGTCCTCGTTCTCAACGTTGATCACGACGCGCGGGCGCGGCAGCGCGAGACGCCAGCCTTGCGTGTTCATCGCGTCGAAGTCGGTGCCGACCGCGAGCAATGCGTCGGAGGCCTCGATGAGACGGGTGACCGCGGGCTCGTGTGGCGGCAGCGCCAGCGCCAGCCGATGTCCGGCCGGGATCGCGCCCTTGCCCGCGAACGTGGTTACGACCGGCGCATCGAGCGCTTCGGCGACGGCAAGCAATTCCGCCTCTGCGCCCGACGCTATGACTCCCCCGCCCGCCCAGATCACCGGCTGCTCCGCGCGCGTAAGCGCTTTGGCCGCGCGCGTTATCTCGTCCGCGGACGGCGCCGGCGGCCGGGGCGCCGCGGGAAGAGCCCGTCCGACCTTGCCGACGCGGCCGTCGAGGAAGTCGAAGGGGATCTCCACGAACGCCGGTCCCCGCCGTCCTGCGAAAGCCATGTTCGAGGCGTGGACGATCATGCTCGCGATCGCTTCCGGGCGCGAAACCCTCCCCGACCACACGCAGACCGCCGCCATCAGCTCCACCTGCTGCGGGCTCTCGTGGAGCGAGAAGCGTCCGCTCTTCCCCGCGAGCTGTCGGGACGGCACTTGCGTGGAGATGTGGAGGACCGGCGATCGGGATGCGCGCGCCTCCCCCATCGCCGCCGCTGCGTTCGCCGCGCCGGGCCCGGTCGTCGTTATGCACACGCCGAGCTTTCCGGTGGCGCGCGCGTACCCGTCTGCGGCATAGCCGGCGGTCTGCTCGTGCCGGACGACGATGGTCCGGATCGACGAGCGCCGGAGTGCGTCGAAGAGCGCGAGATTGTGGACGCCGGGGATGCCGAAGACGACTTCGACGCCGAGCGCCTCGAGCTGCGCAACAGCAGCCTCAGCACCGGTGATCGTCGGCGAGCTCACAGACGCATGAGCCTAACCCACCGACCCGCAGGCCGCGACGCCGGTTGCGTCGCGCAGGGTGCTCGGGCAGGCTTTGGCGCCGATGTCGAGGGTGCTGGCGATCGATGCGGGTACGACAGGCGTCACGGCGCTTGTCGTCGCCGAGGACGCGCGGGTCGTCGCGAAGGGATATCGCGAGTTCCCGCAGCACTTCCCGAAGCCCGGCTGGGTCGAGCACGACGCGCTCCAGATCTGGGACGCGACCCTCGGCGCGGTCGCCGAGGCACTCGGCGCCGCAGAGATCGAGGCGCGCGACCTCGCCGCGATCGGGATCACGAACCAGCGCGAGACCACCGTCGTCTGGGACCGAGCGACCCTGACGCCCGTTCACCACGCGATCGTCTGGCAAGACCGCCGCACGGCGGAACGATGCGACGAGCTACGAGCCGAGGAGCCCAAGATCCGCGCCCGAACGGGCTTGGTTCTCGACGCGTACTTCAGCGCGACGAAGATCGGGTGGCTTCTTGCCAACGTCGGCGGACTTCGGAAACGCGCCGAAGCCGGGGGGCTTGCGTTCGGAACGATCGACACCTGGGTTCTCGCCAAGCTCACGGGCGGCGCCGTCCACGCGACGGACTACTCGAACGCCAGTCGCACGCTCTTTTACGACATCTACGAGCGGCGCTGGTCGAACGAGCTTCTCGGGCTCTTCGCGGTACCGGGATCGCTCCTTCCCGAGGTCAGACCATCGAGTGGACGGTTCGGGGAAACCGACCCCGATTCGTTCTTCGGCGCGCGAATCCCGGTCAGCGGGATCGCCGGCGACCAACAGGCGGCTCTGTTCGGGCAGGCTTGTTTCGAGCCCGGCATGACCAAAAACACCTACGGCACGGGATCCTTCGTGTTGATGAACACCGGCGAGCAAGCTCCACCGCCACCCGACGGTCTCCTCGTGACCCTCGCGTGCGGGCACGGTGGCAAGGTCGTGTACGCGCTCGAGGGATCAATCTTCGTAACGGGCGCGGCTATCCAGTGGCTGCGCGACGGGCTCGGGATCATCAAGGCTGCGTCGGAGACCGGACCTCTGGCGGGGAGCGTGCCCGACACCGGCGGTGTGTATTTCGTGCCGGCGCTCACCGGACTCGGCTCGCCGTACTGGGATCCGTACGCGCGCGGCACGATCGTGGGTATCACGCGCGGAACGAGCCGCGCGCACCTCGCGCGGGCGGCGGTCGAGGCGATGGCGTACCAGACCCGCGACGTCGTTGAGACGATGGCCCGTGAGGCCGGCGTGAACTTGAAAGAGCTGCGCGTCGACGGCGGCGCCGCGGTGATGGATCTCCTCTGTCGCTTCCAGGCGGACCAGCTCGGGGTGGTCGTGCGACGACCGGCTTACGCGGAGACGACGGGGCTCGGCGCTGCGTTCCTCGCGGGGCTCGCGGAGGGCGTGTGGTCCTCGACGGATGAGATCGCGAAGACCTGGCAGCTCGACGCACAGTTCTCGCCCCGGATGGGCGCCGCCGAGCGCGATCGCCTCTACGACGGCTGGAAGCGGGCGGTGGAACGAGCGCGCGACTGGGCGCGCTGAAGCGTCAGCCGGCTTTCTGTAACGGCTTCGGCTCGGCGGGCGCCTCGGCGGCCGCCGCCTTCTTGATCTGATCCTTCACCTTGGCGGCGTACTCGTCGACGTACTCCTGCCCGGTGAGGAGCATCAGCTCGTACATGATCTCGTCGGTGATGGAGCGCAGGACGAAACGGTCGTCCTCCTTGCCCGCGTAGCGCGAGAAGTCCAGCGGACGGCCGTAGCGGACGCCGACCCGGATGCCTCGGATCCGCGGGAACCGCTTGCTGGCGGGCTTGACCTCCCAGGTTCCGATGAGACCGACGGGCACGATCGGGCATCCGGCGCGGAGCGCGAGCCGGGCAGCGCCTGTCTTTCCCCGATAGAGCTTGCCGTCCGGCGAGCGGGTGCCCTCGGGGTACAGCGCGACGGCCATCCCCTTCTCGAGCTGTTCGAGACCGGCTTTCAACGCGTTCTCGCCGGCCTCGCCGCCTTCACGACGTACCGGGATCACGTTCACCGACTTGAAGAACCAGCTGATGTACCACTTGTCGAAGTAGTCGCTTTTGCCGAGGAAGACCACGCGCCGCGGCAGCAAGAGCGGCATGAAGAGGCTGTCGAAGAACGAGAGGTGGTTGGGACAGAGGACGACGGGGCCCTCTTTGGGAACGTTTTCCAGACCTTCGGCCCGCGGCCGCCAAAGCAGCTTGATGATCGGACCAAGGACAACGTGTTTCAAGAACCAGTAGAACACCGCGTCACCCACTCCCCATCCACGCGCGTGCCCTAGCGGGGGAAGGCACCCGGGTTAGGTTATACCGCAGGACCATGGGTCACAACCATCTTGACCTGCGACTTCATATCGCTGTTGCTAGCGTAGCAGTCACACTTTTCGCACATGTTGCGAACTCGTGAAAAATAGGTGACTTCGTGAAGCGAGCCCCATCACCACGTTTGATGCCAGGCGCGGAACCGTTCGGTTTCGAGGGCGACGCGCCCGAGACCGGCGTGCTCGTGATGCATGGATTCACCGGGACGCCGCAGAGCGTTCGTCCGTGGGCCGAGCATCTCGCGAAAAGCGGATGGACGGTGCTCGCGCCGCGACTGCCCGGGCACGGCACGTCGCTCGCCGACTTCGCGGAATCGACGGCGGCCGATTGGGTCGGCGAAGCGCAGATGTCGCTCGACGGCTTGTTCGAGCACTGCTCCTCGGTGTTCCTGTGCGGGATGTCGATGGGCGCCACGATCGTGCTCGACCTCGCGGCGCGGAACGCGGATCGAGTGGCCGGCGTGGTGTGCGTGAACCCGAGCGTGTACTCGGACGATCCCCGCACGCGCCTCGCTCCCCTGCTCGGACGGCTGCCGTTCTCGGTCAAGGGCATCGGCAGTGACATCGCCGATCCGTCGCAACGCGAGCTCTGCTACGACCGGGTTCCTTTACGGGCCGCGGCGCGTCTGCTCGGCTTCCAGGAGGCCGTCAAGGCGGAACTTCCCCAGGTCATCGCTCCCCTGCTCCTTCTGGGATCCCGTCAGGATCACGTCGTGCCGCCGGGGAACACGACGTACGTGGCCGAGCACGTGGGGTCGACCGACGTCGAAGTCGTGTGGCTGGAACGCTCGTACCATGTCGCGACGCTGGACTACGATGCCGACGTGATCTTCGAGCGCTCGACCGAATTCATCGCCAAACGGCTGGCGGGATAGCACCCATGGACGAGCAGCGAGTCCCGGAGATCGACGACAGCATCGAGACCGTGTTCGTCGGCCACTTCGACCCGCTCGAGGTTCCGATCATCCTCGAGGCGCTCGCCGAGGAAGGCATCTTCGCGATGACGAAATCGTCGCTCGACGAAGAGGGATCGACCGCCTACCCGATGCTCAACGACGGTCGCGGCTCTTTGCTGGTCGATCGCGCGAAACTGGACGACGCGAGGAAGATCATCGCCACCGAGGTCCCGCAACGCATCGAGGAGCTCCGCGCCGGGCTCGCCGCGGAGACCGACACCACGGACGCGCGCGATGACTTCGTGCCGTTCGGATGGCTGGAGCCGGAGGTCGCTCGTGAGCTTCTCCGTCAACTGGCCGATTCCACGATCGGTGCGGCTCCGGAGTATCCGCTGGACAAGCCTGCTCCACCGTACGCGCGCGAGGACGGCCGCGTGCGCGTCCACGTCGAGGAGCTCTTCCTCGAAGAAGCGGCCGAGATGCTCGAGAACGAGGTGCGCGAGGAGCTCGTCCGACGAGGCGTCACGTTCACCGAGCCGCTCCTCGGTGGCGACGAGTCGTGACGTTCGAAGGGCTCAACGCGGTCACGTTCGACTGCTGGGGCACGTTGATCTTCGACAAGCCCGAGGTTGACGGCCGAACTTCCTACAACGTGCGGGTCGAACACCTCGCGCGCATCGGCGGCCTCGAACGGGAAGCCGCCGACGAGCTCCTCAAAGCCGCGTGGGCGCATCACCACACCGCCTGGCACGAGCTTCGCGGTTACGGAGCGCCTGGCATGGCCGAGCACTGCCTGCGAGCGCTCGGGATCGCCGACGCCGCGCGCTTATCGGAATTGACCGACGCGTTCGAGGAAGCCTCGATCGAGTTCGGCGTCGACGTCGTGTCCGGTGCGCCCGAAGCGATCGAGGAGATCCGGCGCCGAGGTCTCCGGACGGCGTTGGTGTGCGACACCGGATTCACGCCCGGCCGCGTCGTGCGCCACCTGCTCGGCGAGCACGGGATCACCCCGCTGCTCGACGTGCTGGCCTTCTCGGACGAGGTCGGAGTCCCGAAGCCGCACGAGCGGATGTTCCGCACGGCTTTGGACGGGATAGGCGTCGGTCCGGTGGAGGCCGCTCATATCGGCGACCTCCTCCGGACCGATGTTGCCGGCGCCCGGGCCGCGGGGATGCGGACGATCCGCTTCACCGGCGTCTACGACGACGACTCCGACCTGCCCGACGCCGACGTCGTGATCAGCGAGATGCGGGAGCTACCCGGCCTTATCGCGAGCAGTTCCTAGACCTGCCGCACGTCGGCGTTGAGCGTCCAGCCGGGGAAGATGACTTCGGCATTGTCGGAGTCACCTTCCAATCGCGACGCGGTGCCGGTCGGCTTCCACGGAGGGGCTTCGCCACACTCTTCTTCTGCGGAGCATGGCCGCACGTCCGTTACGGCCAACTCCTCGGGACCGATCCAAATTGGCACCACACCGGGCCCGACCTTCGTTCCGGAGCCCGCGACGAGGTCGTAGACGTAGACGCTCGGCGTCGAGGCGCCGTCGTTCACCGCAAGGAAGAAACCGTTACGCGAAAGCACCGGGCCGAACCGCTCGGCTGGGACCTTGAGCGCGGTTTTCGTGTTGCTGTCGAGGGTGAGGCGGAACCAGCCTCCGGCCCCTGCATACTCCCTGTAGATGATCGAGTTGGGGTCCGTCCAGCGCCCGAAGGTTCCCGAGCGCGCCGGGGCTCGATCCTTCCCATCGATGTCGAGCACCCACATGGTCACCTTCAGCGGCGGGTCGCGGAACGTGTCGACGACGAGGAGCGACTTGCCGTCGGGCGACCACGCGACGGAGACCTCGTCGGTCTGACCCACACCGCGTCCGAGAAGTTTCGGGAACGTCTTCACGGTTCGGAGCTTTCCGTCGCTTCGCGTCCAGATCTTCAGCGCGGACGACTCGTCGTCGTTGAACTGGAGGAAAGCCACGGAGCCGCCGTCGGGGTGCCAGTCGTAGCGGAAGATGTTGCCGCCCTCGATCCGGAACAGTTCCTTCGGTTTGCTCCCCGGGGTGAAGTCGAGCTCGAAGAGCGCGACGCCCGGTTTTTGTTCGGCATCGCTTTCCACGAACGAGACGCTGGAACCGCTCGGGAATTGCGGGAGGATCTCGACCGTCGTAGCGCCGTCGTTGGTGAGCCTGCTGTGGGTCTGCGTGTTGATCTCGTACAGCCAAAGGTCATTCGCGCGTTCCTTCGGCCAGTCGAAGGCGGCACACGACGCGCTGGGGCAGTTCGGCGTGGTGGCGTAGACGAGCGCGGGTCCGACGGCCGGAGCGGTTGTCGGCGTCTGACTCGCCTGGGTGCCGGGCTCGTCCTTCCCGCCGCACGCGGCAAGGAGCAAGGCAACCAATGCCATGGCGAACGTGAACCGTTTCATCTCGAGCCTCCTCGATCGGATGGACGAAAGGTAGACGACTCCGGCTCGGCAGGGGTTCTGCCCTTTGGTACATGATTCGACAGCGGAGAGAGCCCCTTACGCGGATGATGTGCCCGACTTCACTGGTCTTGTAGTAGTCGTGGAAGACCACGGGGCAGGTTTAAGGCCGCCGCCGGAGGCAGGTACGATGCGCGCCGTGGAGACCGAAGTCGTCGAGATACGCGGCCACATCATCGACTCGCTGATCCTGCCGCGGGTCTTGGATGAGATCGTCGAGGCCGGCGCCGACTATCGGATGGCGGCATTCGAGGTCGGCAAGAGCCACGACGACCCGTCCTACGCGCGGATCGAGATCAGCGCCGAGCGGGACATGCTCGACCGGCTGCTCGGACGGCTCGCCGACCTCGGCGCCACGCCCCCGGATACGGGCGACGTCGAGCTCGTCGCGGCGGACATGGACGGCGTGTTCCCAGACACCTTCTACTCCACGACGAACCTGCCCACCCAGGTCCGGATCTCCGGCGAATGGGTCTGGGTAGAGAGCCCCGAGATGGACTGCGGCATCCTCGTCGACGGCCGCCGCGCGCGGACCATCCCGATGAGCGAGGTCGTCGCCGGCCAGCTGGTCGTCTCGGGCCATGCCGGCGTGAAGGTCCATCCGCTCGAGCGTCCCCGCGGCGGCGCGGGGCAGACCTTCTCGTTCATGTCGAGCGAGGTTTCCTCGGAAAAGCCGCAGGGGCTCATGGTTCAGCGGATCGCGGAAACGATGCGCGGCGTGAGAGCAGACGGCAAGAAGATCCTTTGGGTGCTCGGCCCGGCCGTCGTGCACACCGGCTCGGTCGAAGCGTTCTGCGCGCTGATCCGCTCTGGCTGGGTGGATGTCGCCTTCGCCGGGAACGCGATCGCGACGCACGACTCGGAAGCGGCGATCTTCGGCACATCGCTCGGCGTCTCGCTGACCGAAGGCGTTCCGAAGGAGCACGGCCACGAGCACCACATCCGCGCGATCAACGCCGTGCGACGCGCCGGGTCGTTCAAGGCGGCCGTCGAGCAAGGCCTGCTCAAGGAAGGCGTGATGTACCACCTCGTGACGCACGGGGTGGATTACGTGCTCGGTGGATCGGTGCGCGACGACGGGCCGATGCCCGAGGTCATCACCGACGTCTTGGAGACGCAGCGTGCAATGCGCGCGCGGGTGCCGGGCTTGGGGATGGCGGTGATGGTGTCGACGATGCTGCACTCGATCGCGACGGGAAACCTTCTCCCGGCCTCGGTGCCGATCGTGTGTGTCGACATCAACCCTGCGGCGGTGACGAAGCTCGTGGACCGCGGCTCGATCCAGTCCGTCGGGATGGTCACCGACGTGGGGTTGTTCCTGCGTCAGCTCGCCGACGCGCTCGAAGCTTCCTAGCCGAGCTCCGCGACCACTGCGAGGTGGTCGGAGGCGATCAACGGGAGGACGGCCGCGGCGCGCACCTCGAGTCCCGACACCAGCACGTAGTCGATCCTGGCCGTCGGTGCGCCGGCCGGATACGTCAGCGACTGCTCCGGGCCGACGGCCGGGAACGAGTCGCGGAAACGACGCAACAAAACCCCGACAACGCGGCTCGGCGGGTGATCGTTCAGATCGCCGCCGATCACGACGGGATCGGAAATCCGGGACACCGCTTCGACGATCTCGCCCGCGTGCCGGAACCGTTCGTCCGATGAGAGACCCAGGTGCGTCGCCGCGATCGTGACTCCCGACTCGAGGCGTACCGCAACCATCCCGCGC
Source organism: Actinomycetota bacterium (assembly GCA_046712825.1). GTDB lineage: Bacteria > Actinomycetota > AC-67 > AC-67 > AC-67 > DATFGK01. Next base: position 18,962 of record JBKKCR010000045.1, read on the forward strand.
GGCTGACGGTCGGGCGTTCGGCTGAATCGCACGTGCAGGACGCGGCGGTGGGGCTCCTTCGTCAGGACCGCGTTGCCGAACGGACGCAGACGCCAGGTCTGCCCGAACGTCGCGTGCATGCCCACCGCCCGAGCGAGTTGCTTGAGGTGCGGGCGACGGACCTCTGTGAGCGTGAGTGCGTCGGCGCCGGTCGCTCGGAGGACCTCGGCCACGCGCTCGACGCCGGCGCGGCAGCTCTGGATGTTGAACGTCGCGATGCGCACGCCGTCAGGCGACGATCTCTGTGCCGGCGCCGTCGAGCGCCTTCGCCGCCTGCGCGAGCCCGCAGATGACGGCGCGGCGCCCCTCCCTCACTGCGGCCACGGCCGCCTCGATCTTCGGTCCCATCGACCCCGGAGGGAACTGGCCGTCGTCCAGCGCCGCACAGGCCTCCGCGACGGTGAGTCGCGACGCCGCGCGTTCCCGCCGCGTGCCGCGGTCGATCACGACGCGCTCGACGTCGGTCAGGATGACGAGCGCTTCCGCATCGACGGCCGTCGCGAGCAGCGCGGCGGTCAGGTCCTTGTCGATCACGCCTTCGACGCCGCGGTAGCCGCTGCCCTCGACGATCACGGGAACCCCTCCCCCACCCGCCGCGATCGCAACGAGGCCAGCGGCGACTAGCGCACGCAGCGCCTCGCGCTCGACGATCTCACGTGGCCGCGGCGAGGGAACCACACGCCGCCACGCGCCGCCTGGAAGCTCGGTGACGGGGATCGAGGCGCGGCGAAGCTCCCGAGCTTGCTCGGCCGAAAGATGTGGTCCGACCGGCTTGGTCGGGCGCGCGAACGCCGGATCCGCCGCGTCGACGACGACTTGGGTGACGAGCGACGCGACCGGGTTGTTGATGTGCCGCCGGCGAAGCGCACCGGTGAGCTCCTGCTGCATGAGATAGCCGAGCTGGCCCTGCGTCTGGGCCACGAGCAGATCGAGCGGCATGGCCGGGACTGAATGCTCGGCGGCGTGCTGCTGGATCATGAGCGCGCCGACCTGCGGGCCGTTGCCGTGCGTCACGACGAGATCGTGGCCGGCAGCGGCCAGCTCCCCGAGGCCTTCGCACGCCTCGCGCACGGCGGCCCGCTGCTCGTTCGCCGAACCGCGCTCGCCGCGCTGGAGGATGGCATTCCCGCCGAGGGCGACGACGACGCGCACGGGAAAGGCCTGCGCTCAGCCGGTGACGGGGCGGAGCACGTCGACCAGGGTCGGGGAGCCGATCTCCTCGAGCTCGTAGGACACGCGGTAGGCCGGCACCTTGATGTCCACCACCTTGCGCAGGTCGATCGGCGTCGCGATCAGCACCGCGTCGGCGCCCGCAGCGTTGATCGTCTCGGCGAGCTCCGCTCGTTGCTTGTCCGAGTAGCCCATCGCGGGGATGAGAGGCCCTACGATCGAGTACTTCTCGAACGTCTCGCGGATCGAGCCGACCGCGAACGGACGGGGGTCGATGAGCTCGGCCCCGGCCTTCTTGGCGGCCAAGACGCCGGCGCCGTAGGCCATGTCGCCGTGTGTGAGCGTGGGCCCGTCCTCGACCACGAGGACCCGCTTTCCTCTCAGATCGACGTCGGTGTCTTCGATGGTGATCGGGGACGCCGCCTTGACGAGCGTCGCGCCGGGATTGAGCTCGACCACGGAGGCTTCCACCTCGGCCACCTGCTCGGGGGTGGCGGAGTCGACCTTGTTGATGACGATGGCGCCGGCCATCCGCACGTTCGCTTCGCCGGGGTGGTAGCGGCGTTCGTGCCCGGCCCGCAGCGGATCGACGACGACGATATGCACGGTCGGCGCGAAGAAAGGCAGGTCGTTGTTGCCGCCGTCCCACACGATCACGTCCGCCTCGGCTTGCGCCTTGGCGAGGATGTCCGCGTAATCGACGCCGGCGTACACAACGTGACCGGCCCGGATCGTCGGCTCGTACTCCTCGCGCTCCTCGATGGTGACGCCTGCGGCGTCGAGGTCGGCGTCGTTCGCGAAGCGCTGGCATCGCTGCGCCTCCAGGTCGCCGTACGGCATCGGATGGCGCACCGCCACCGTGCGCTTCCCCGCTTCACGAAGGATCGCGAGCACGCGACGCGTGGTCTGCGACTTTCCGGCGCCGGTGCGCGCCGCGCACACGGCGACGACCGGAACCTCCGAAGGCAGCATCGTCTCTCGCGAGCCGAGCAAGCGGAATCCGGCGCCGGCCGCCAGCGCGATCGAGCCCTGGTGCATGACGTGCTCATGCGGCACGTCCGAGTAGGCGAAGACAACGTCGTCGATGTTCTCTCGCCGGACCAGGTCGGCGAGCTGGTGCTCCTCGACGATCGGGATACCGTCGGGATAGTGCGGGCCCGCGAGCGACGGCGGATAGCGCCGCCCGGCGATGCCGGGGATCTGCGTCGCCGTGAATGCGACCACCACGGAGGTCGCGTCGTCACGGTAAACGGTGTTGAAGTTGTGGAAGTCACGTCCCGCAGCGCCCATGATCACGACGCGGCGTCGTTCCAGGCTCGGATTCGTCATGACCGCCATTGTACGGACGCGGGGCGTCCGGTCCGGGGGTGGATGGTTTTGCCCGGTTCCCTCAGCCGGCGGGAGCCACCTCATACCCTGCGTCCATGATGGCCTGGGAGATCTGCTCCAAGCCGACCTGGCCGGAGTCGAATATCACCTCGACCCGAGCGTCGGTATGGCTCGCCGTGCACGAGGCGACGCCCTGGAGACGCTTCAAAGCCTTGCTTATCGATTCCTCGCAACCCGTGCAATCCATCCCGGTGACGTCCAATACCTTCTTCTCCATAGCTCCCCCCTTACGCGGTGTACGCCGGCGCCTTCTTGAGCCTGAGCGCGTTGCCGACGACGGACACGCTCGAGGCGGCCATCGCCCCTGCCGCCAGCATCGGGTTCACGAGCCCGACGGCGGCCAGCGGTATGAGCGCCGTGTTGTAGAAGAACGCCCAGAACAGATTCTGCACGATGGTTCGGTAGGTGCGCCTGGCGAGGTTGATCGCCGTCGGCACGCCGAGCAGGTCGTCGCCGACCAGTGTGATGTCCGAGGCTTCGATCGCGACGTCGGTGCCCGACCCGATCGCGATGCCGAGATCGGCCTGGGCCAGCGCCGGGGCGTCGTTGATGCCGTCCCCGACCATCGCGACCCGCTTGCCCGCTGCCTGGAGGCGCTTCACCTCGTCGACCTTGCCGGCGGGCAGCACCTCTGCGCGAACGTGCTCGATGCCGACCTGGCGTGCGATGGCTTGGGCGGAGGCGCGGTTGTCGCCGGTGAGCATCACAACCTCGAGCCCGAGCTCGCGAAGCGTACGGACGGCGGCCGCGGAGGTTGGCTTGATGGTGTCGGCGACGGCGATCAGCCCATGTACCCGCGTCCCCCAGCCAACGCCGAATACCGTCTTGCCCTGCGATTCAAGCGCGGCTCGCCGGTCATCGAGCTCGGCGCACGAGACGAGGCCATGCTCGGTGAGCAAAGCCGGCTTGCCGACGACGACACGACGGCGACCGGCGGTGCCGGTCGCGCCCAGACCACTCGCCGCCGCGAATGTGGTCACCGCGGGGAGATCGAGGCCGCGCTCCTCGGCCGCTGCCACGACGGCGCGTGCGATCAGATGCTCGCTCGCGGCCTCGACGGCGGCGGCCATCCGGAGAACTTCGTCGGGGGTCACAGATTTGTCGTTCCACTCGTCGGACACGACGTCGGTCACGCGCATCTTCCCCTGCGTGATCGTCCCCGTCTTGTCGAGCACGACGACGTCGACGTTGCGCGATCGTTCGAGAACCTCTCCGTTGCGGATCAGGATGCCGAGCTGCGCTCCACGACCGGTTCCAACCATGATCGCCGCCGGCGTCGCGAGTCCCATCGCGCACGGGCAAGCGATTATGAGGACCGCCACGCCGGGAACGAGCGCGTCGCCGACGTCATGTCCCGTCGCCAGCCAGGCGATGAACGTCCCGGCCGCGATCACCAGCACGATCGGAACGAAAACCGCCGCCACCCTGTCCGCGAGCCGCTGGATCGGAGCCTTCGAACCTTGCGCCTCCTCGACCAGGCGCACGATCTGGGCAAGCACGGTGTCGGCGCCGACGCGCGTCGCCTCAACGGTAAGCACGCCGTGCTGGTTGATCGTCCCCCCGATCACGTCGTCGCCGACGTCCTTCTCGCGCGGCACCGACTCACCGGTAACCATCGATTCGTCGACCGCGGAAAGCCCGGAACGGACGACGCCGTCGGTCGGGATCTTCTCGCCGGGCTTCACGACTAACAGGTCGCCGGGGCGCACCTGCTCCGCGGGGATCATGACCTCGGTTCCGTCGCGGATCACGCGGGCTTCCTTGGCGCCGAGGCGGATCAGATCGCGGATCGCGGCGGACGCCCGCCCGCGCGAGGTCGCCTCGAGGTACTTACCGAGAAGGATCAGGGCGATGATCGTCCCGGCGGTCTCGAAGTACACATCCTCGCGGCCTGCAACGACCGCCCAAGCGCTGTAGAGGTACGCGGTCAGGGTTCCGACGGCGATAAGCGTGTCCATGTTGGCCTCGCGCCGGCGTGCGAGCTTACCGGCGTTCGCAAGGAACCCCCACCCCGCCCAGAACTGCACGGGCGTGACGAGCACCCAGGCCGTCGCCATGGCCCAGCGGGCGTCCGAGAGCATCGCGATCGCCATGGCCGGCGCGCCCAGGCTCGCGGCGACCGCGAAACGGCGCAGATAGCCCTGAGCCTCCGTCGACGCGCGTTCGTCGGCGCCGGCACCGCGCAGGCGAGCGCTGTAGCCGGCGCGCTCGACCGCTGCGATGAGTGAGCCCGCGTCGGCTCGCTGCTCGTCGTCGATGACGACCCGGACGCGCTCAGTAGCGAAGTTGACGTTCGCCTGCACCACGCCGGGCTGTCGCGTCAGGACCTTTTCGATCCGGGTCGCGCAGGAAGCGCAGGTCATACCCTCGAGGTCGAGCTCGACGGGCTCTTGCTGGGTGGTTGCCATGGCGTTCCCCATTATACCCCCTGGGGGTATAATGGGACTACTCCACCCCGCTCAGATCAGGTCGCGCGCCAGCGCGGCGGCGCCGACCACACCGGCGTCGTTGCCCAATTCGGCGGGCACGACGCGGACCGGGGTGCGCCAGGAGGGGCCGAGCACGTGGGCCATCATCGACTCCCGCGCAGGCCCGAGGAGCAGTTCACCCGTCCCGGCGGCCGCGCCGCCTCCGATCACGATCACCTCGGGGTCGAAGATGTTGACGATGCTCGCCAGCCCGATGCCCAGGAGCCGGCCGATCGTGGCGACGACGTCCTGAGCGAACGCGCTGCCGGCGTTCGCGGACTCCCCCACGAGCTCGCCGGTGATCGCGTCGAGGTTCCCCCCGACCGACGCGAGCAGGTCTGCACCGGCCCCGCCCTCGACCCGCTGGCGCGCGAGCCGGCCGATCGCGGTGCCGGACGCGACGGCCTCCCAGCAGCCGCGGTTCCCGCAGCCGCATACCGGGCCGTCCGGATCGATCACGATGTGCCCGAGCTCGGCACCGACCCCGTAGTGCCCGCGATAGATCCGGCCGCCGATGATGATCCCGCCGCCGATCCCGGTGCCGACGGTGACCATGATCTGATCGCCGGCGTCGCGTCCCGCGCCGTGGAGCGCCTCGGCGAGGGCGGCGACGTTCGCGTCGTTGTCGACGACGACCGGGAGGCCCAGCCTTTCTGAAAGTGTGTCGCGCACAGGCACGTTGCGGTAAGCGAGGTTCGGTGCGCCGAGGATCACTCCCCGCGCGACGTCGACCAGACCCGCAGCGCCGACGCCGGCCGCGGCCGCTGCGGGGGCGGCCGCTTTCATCTCGCGTGCGACCTTGACGATCGCCGAGACGATCGCGCCGGGCTCGTCCGAATCCGTCGGCACCTGGCGGCGAGCGATGATCTTCCCGTCGGTATCGACGACCGCGGCGGCGATCTTCGTCCCGCCGACGTCGACGCCGATCGTTGGGGGAGAACTCACCTAACGCTGATCCGCTGGAGCGTATTCACCTGTTCCCAGCGGTCGGCTTGCGACTCGACGAGAGCGCGGAAGGCGAGGAACAGCTCGTGACCCGCCGCCATAAGATGCTCCATCGCTTCGGGCCGGCTCTGCTGCAGCGCGTACAGCGACATGCAGATCGGGCAGACCAGGCACTGCGCCGACATGCCCGGCATGAACGGCGACGCGGGTGGAACGTCGCCCGTCGCCCCGTGGCTGTGCAGCGGTTCCTGGGGAGCCTCACGGCGCGTCCGTTTCGGAGGTGCCTCCCGACGCGGCTTGCGCGGCGGCTTGGTGGCGGTCCGAGCCGACGACTTCTTCGCCGACGACTTCTTCGCCGCCGGCTTCTTCTTCGCCGGCATCAGGCTCCCCCTCTGGCGGCACGGCGCGGCGCGGCTGGCGACGTCGCGGCCGCTCCGGCGCGCGGTTCACGGCGCTCGAACGTGATGTTCAACCGCCCGTCCTCGAACGCCGCGTCCGCGATCTCGAGCCGTGACAGCACGGTCGGAAGCATGAGACTTCGCCGGTACGGACCCACCTTGACGTGGATGTCGTCGCCTTTCCGCATCAGATCCAGCTCGCCCTTGTCGGTGAACGCGAGCCGCATCGACAGCACGTAGGTGTCCCCGTTCTTGCGCACGCGCACGGGCTCGTCCTTGTAAAGGATCGAGGTGGGATCTTGCTTGCCGTAGAGGTCCTTCCCGAGCTTGTCGAGGAGCTTCACGCCGATCATCTCGCGGTCGTACAACGGGACCGTGAGGACCGGAACCGGCGAGAACGATTCACGGATCGTCTCGAGGTGCTCGCTCTGGACGGCCTTCCATTTCTCGAAGTAGGGATCGTGAACCTCCTCGGGCAGGAGCCGGTTGCACACCACGGCGTCGACCCGGTAACCGAACAGGTTGAGGTACGTGTAGGTGCGGCGCGCCTCGGCGATCACCATCTTCTCTGCGTTCATCACGAGCCGCACGGTGCTCGTCTTCTGATCGGTCAGCAGGCCGCGAACGTCCTCGAGGGTGTGGTGCATCCGCTCGATCGCCTTGAACACCTGATCGTTGGCGATGAGCGGACCGATGACCCGGTTGAAGACCGGCCGCACGACCTTGGCCACTTTGCGCTCGATGGGGAAGATGCGCTCGAAGTACCAGTTGAGCACGTCGGGGAGGCTCAGGAGGCGCAGCGTTTCCGCTGTGGGCGCGCAGTCGACGACGAGCAGATCGTAGGAACCGTCGTCGGAGGCGCGCTTCACGTCGGTGAGGCTGAACAGCTCGTCGAGGCCGGGGATGACCGACAGCTCCTCGGCGCTGATCGCGTCGACGCCGCCCCACTCCATGATCCCGAGCACGTACTCCTGGATCTCGCGCCAGCCCTCCTCGAGCCGTTCCTGAGCGTCGATCTGCTGTCCCCACAGGTTCGGCGCGACCTCGGTCGGGTTGCTGCCGAGCGGAACGTCGAACGCGTCGGCGAGCGAGTGCGCCGGATCGGTCGACATCACGAGCGTGCGAACGCCCGCGCGCGCGGCGCGCACGGCGGTAGAGGCGGCGACGGTGGTTTTCCCGACGCCGCCTTTGCCGGTGAAGATAAGGATGCGCATAGGAGGGACCTGAGCATACCGGCGGCCCTCAGGCCCAACAACCGACCTGCTCGCGAGTTTGACCGCACCGCGTTCGGATGGAAAGGCTTACCCCGGGAGGTGGGACGGATGCTCGATGCGTTCACGTGGTACAAGCAAGCCGCCTTGAAGTGGAAAGGGCAAGGGCTCACGATTCACATCGACCCGTGGGGTATCCCCGAGGGGGAAGAGGCGGCAGATCTCGTCCTGATCACGCACGCGCACTTCGATCACTTCAACCCCGAGGACTTCGCTAAGGTCACGAAAGAGGGAACCATCGTGGTCGCTCCCGAGGACGTCGCGCGCGACTGCGTCGCGAGCGGCGACGTCCGACCCGTGAAGCCGGGGCAGACGATCGAGGCGGCCGGGCTCCAGATCCATGCCGTTCCCGCGTACAACGTCGTGAAGGAGCGCCTCGAGATGCATCCGCGCGACAACAACTGGGTGGGCTACGTCGTCGAGCTGGGCGGGAAGATGACCTATCTGGCCGGCGACACCGATCACGTCCCGGAGATGGCGGACATCAAGACGGACATCGCCTTCGTGCCGGTCGGCGGCACCTACACGATGGACGTCCCGGAGGCCGCCGGCGCGATCAAGGAGATCTCTCCGAAGCTCGCCGTGCCGTACCACTTCGGCTTCGTGGTGGGAACACGCTCCGACGGCGACGACTTCCTTCAGGCGATCGCACCGATCGAGGGCACGGTCATGAAGCCGGTCAACCCGTTCGAGTGCTGACGACTTCTACGACCTCGATTCGACGCGCTTCTTGAGTCCCTTGAGGGCCGTGTCGATCACGAGCTTCTCCATCTGACGCTTGATGAAGCCGAGCATCGGGATCGTGATGTCGACCTTCGCCTTGTAGATCACGTGGGTCTTCGAACCGTCCGGCTCGAGGGTGTAGTCGCCTTGGAGGTCTCGCAGTCCATGCCCCTCGACGAAGACCCACGAGACGCCGCCGTCGTCCGGCTTGTACGTGTAGTCGAGGACGTAGTCCGCCTTCATCGGGCCTTGTGAGACCTCGTAGTAGACCTTCTTCCCGCGCTTGGAGTCGTCGCGCTCGCGGACCTCAACCTTCTTGATCTGGCCGGCCCATTCCGGATAGGCCTCGTAGTCCTCGATCACGGCCATGATCGCCTTGGGTTCGGCGTTGATGTCGATCGAGCCCTCGGTCTTGTCCGCCATCGCACTCCCCCATCTCAGTCCGTCGGCGTGCCCACGTATCCTTCCAGCCGTGGACGACGTCCGTCGAATCCTCCTCCTGCGCGGAGCACGCGCCTTCGCGTACGGCTTCACGAGCGTCCTTCTGGGCATCCATCTGGCCGACGTGTTGTCGCCGGCGAAGGCCGGCGCGATCCTCACCGCTACGCTCGCCGGCTCCGCAGCACTGACGGCCGGACTCGGCGCCCGCGGTCATCGGATCGGGCGGCGTCGCGCGCACATCGCGCTCTCGGTCGCCATGGCCGCCGCGATGACGGTTTTCGCGTTCACGACCTGGTTCCCGGCCCTGATCCTTGCCGCGCTGACCGGCACGGTCGCGGTCGCCACGCTCGAGGCCGGACCGTTCGCGGCGCTCGAGCAGGCGATGCTCCCGCACGTGGTTTCGAGCGAGCAGCGCAACCGTTGGTTCGGGCGCTACACGGCGGTCGCCGCGATCCTCGGCTCCCTCGGCGCGCTCACCGCCGGAGGTCCCGACGCGATCCGGCGGGTCTTGTCCGAGGCTCCGTCTACCCAGCGCTGGTTCTTGCTTCCCGCGGCGCTCGCACTCGTGTCCGCGCTGATCGCGACCCGACTGTCGCGCGACGTCGAGGCGCCGACCGACCAGCCCGCGCCACTGCGGCGATCGAAAGGGACCGTCGCGAGGCTCTCGGCGCTTTTCGCGCTCGACGGGCTCGGCGGGGGCTTCGTCCTGCCGGCGCTCATCGCCTACTGGTTCCGCACCGAGTATGGGACGAGCGCCGAAATACTCGGACTCGTGTTCTTCGGTGTCGGCGTGTTGCAGTCGATCTCGTTCCTCGTTGCCGCGAGGCTCGCCGACCGGATCGGCCTGGTGAACACCATGGTGTTCACGCATCTGCCGTCTAACCTGCTCCTCGCGGCGATCCCCCTGGCGCCGAACGAAGGAGCCGCGATCGGGTTCCTGCTCGCGCGGCACGCGCTGAGCCAGATGGACGTGCCGGCCCGGCAGTCCTACGTGATGGCCGTCGTCGACGAGGAAGAGCGCACGGCCGCGGCGATGTTCACGAACACCTCGCGCTCGGTCGCGCAGGCGGTCAGCCCGGCGGTTTCGGGCCCGGCCATATCCGCGGCCGGTGCCGGCATCCCCTTCTTCATCGGCGCCGGGCTGAAGATCGTCTACGACGTGCTGCTGTACCGGTCCTTCCGGGGCGTGCGCGCGCCGGAGGAGGTTCGCAGATGACGACCGTGCGCGCCGTCCTGTTCGACTTCGGCCACACGCTCGTCGACTTCGCGCGCACCGAGGAGGCGCTGCGCGACGCGTACGGCGTCGTCCGGGACCGCCTGGCAGGCTGGGTGGAGGATCGCGCTCCTCCAGAAGTGGACGAGCTCGTCGAGCGCATCGCGGGCGCGGTCGACGAGATGGTCGGACGTTCCTACGCGGAGCGACGGCTCGAGGAGCTCGACCAGATCTCGCTCTTCGCCGAGGCATTCGCGGCGATCGGGTACGAACTACCTTCGGAGCTCCTGCACGAGGTGGCCGAGATCGACCACGACTCGTTCTCGCATTCGCTCGTCGCCCCCGACTCGACGCTCTCGACGCTTCGCGCCCTGAAGGACATGGGGCTGCGGCTCGGCCTCGTGTCCAACGTTTCCTTGTTCCCGCATCGGATGCGCGGCGATCTGGAAAGCCTGGGGCTCGCCGAGCTCCTCGACGGCGCGGTGTTCTCGAGCGAGGTCGGCGTCCGAAAGCCCGACCCGCGGATCTTCGTTCAGGCCCTGCGACAGATCGGCGGCGAGGCGAGGTCGGCCGTGTTCGTCGGCGACCGCCTCAACGACGACGTAGTCGGCGCGCAGGCTGTGGGGATGCGAACGATCCTCACGCGCGAGTTCCGTCAAGAGGATCCGGGAGACGTCGAGCCCGACGCGGTCGTCGAACGGCTCGCGGATGTGCCGGACGTGATCGCCGGCTGGTGATCGCTACGGGGTGCCGCGGCCGGCGAGCGCCGAGCCGAGCAGCCCCAGGACGAGAAGAACGCTCAACCCGGCGGACAGCCATGTGAGCGCGTGAGGCGGCAGCACCGGCCGTTCGTCGCCGTCGGCGAGCCGCATAGTTTCGAGCATCGAAACCAGCCAGACCCCGGCCGCCGAGACAACGAACACGATGCCGACCATCCGGACCACGGCGCGGCCGGCGACCGGCGGACGCGCGAGGAGAAGGATCGACAAGCCCAGGGTCCAGACATAGAGGATCGCGCGCGCCACCCCCGCGCCTGCCCGGCCGAGCGCCCAGTGACCGAGCCCGGGGAGCACAGCGGAAAGCGCCACCGCGGGTCCGGACGGCACCGAACGGACGGCGGCCTTCTGAGGCTGAGCGAAGAACGAGGTGAACGCCGAGCCGCAGCGACCGCAGGCACCGGAGTCGATCGGGTTCGTCGCCTCGCATGCCGGGCAGGTCCACGTCAGTGATCCGCCTTCACGACCGACCTCGGGGATAGCGACGGCGGCGTCGGACGGGTCCGCGTCCGCCGCGCCGAACCGCTCGAGACATTGGCCGCACCATTCCGCGTCGGAAGGATTGCCGGCGCCGCAGCGTGGACAACGAACGAGACCGGGGGTCGCCTCGGGCATACCTATCGAATCGGCACGACCGGGACGGGACTGGAGCGCTACCTCAGACGTGGCCCTCGAGGCGATCTTTCAGTGCGTTGATCCCTCGCCGGACCGCCCAGCGGTGCCGCCGGACGGCGGAGGACATCCGCCGCGCGCGACCGCGGTCACCACGCTGGACGTCGAGGTAGTAGTGCACGATCGTGCCGGCCTTGAACGCCTCGAGCCACCACTCCCCCCGGCCTTGGAGCTCGCCGCGATCGAGCCACCAGGTGACCCCTTCGCCGGGCCGCAGCCCATCGAGGCGGGCCTCGAACGAGACCGGACGGGCGAGGCGCCGGAAGCCGGGTGCGCGGAGCGCTACCCTCCCGTCGCCCGGCGCGACGCGCACGCCGGGCCACCATTCGGCGATGCGCTGCGTCTCCGTCAGGGCGTCGTAGACGCGCTTCGGCGGCGAATCGATGAAGAACTCATCGGTCGTGTTCGTCTTGGTCACGCGCGGAGTATAGGCCCGGCTTCCCGGAAGCAGCCTCGTTGGGTGCGTAGTAGGCTCAGATCGGACCTGCGACTCGAAGCAGCCACTCGAGGGAGGACGCCGTGGTCGTTACCGAAGAGCGACTGAACGAGACCCGTCGCATCGACGGGCAGCGCACGTGGACACGCCGGCTCGCCGTCTCGTGGGCGGCGGCGATCGTCGGGTTGATCCTCTTCGAGCCGGTTCCGACCAACGCGAACGCACCCGAGCCGATGTGGGCGACGGTCGCCGCGGTCGCGTTCCTCGGCTCACTCGCGATCATGTCCGTCGGCTTCGCGAAGCAGCACCGGTGGGCGTTCACTGTTTCCGGCGGCGCGGGCGTGCTCGGGATGTTCCTCGCCTGGGCGTGTCTTGCGACGGGCCATCATCTCGGCTCGTGGTGGATGATCGAGCTCGTTACCTTCGGCGCGCTTACGGCACTGAGCATCACCGCGGCCGAGCGCTCCAAGTCGTAGACGCAATGCCTCCCGAGCGCGACCGCGATCCGGCCGGCCGCCCCCGTAACACGCGACCCCGCGACGAACTGGGCCGTCCTCTGCCGCGCGATGCGTCCAACCGCATGCCCGAGGAGCCACCGGCCGCATCTCCCGAGGAAGCACTGGCGCGCGGCGTCGAGCACTTCAACGCCGGCCGCTACTTCCAGGCCCATGAGGCGTGGGAGGAGGGCTGGCATCCTTCGCCCGAACCCGAGCGCGATTTCTGGCAAGGCCTCACGCAACTCGCCGTCGGGTTGACGCACCGACAGCGCGGAAACGCGCACGGCGCAACGACGTTGCTCCGCCGCGGCGCGCGTCGGCTTCGCCCCTACGGCGAAGCGCACATGGGCGTCTCTGTGGCTCCGCTGGTCGCGTTCGCCGACGACGCCGCCGATCGGATCGAGAGCGAGGGCATCGATGCGAAGGTCGAGCCGCCCAAGGTAGAACGGACGGACGGATGACCGAGCCGGTTCGCGAAACCTACGGCGACTTCACCTCGATCGTCGGCGAGAAGCCCTCGTGGGTCATCGGAGGGTTCCAGCTTCCGGACGGCACCTTCTGGGAGTATCGCGAGCCGGATGCCGTCGCCGTTGTACAGAACGGCCGCCTCCGCGTCGCGGTGCGCCAGCTCACGAGAGCGCACGACAAGGTCCAGATCCTCGACAACGCCAAGCACATGTTCTTCTCCGCGCGGGTGTTCGACGTGCCGCCCGACGGCGGCATCTCGTTCGAGCTCGAGATCAGCTCGAAGTGCTCGGGGACCGCTCCGGGGGACCTCTACGACGGCTTCGTTTCTTTCAACCTGCTGGACTTCAGCGAAGGCGGCGCGCTCGACTGGTTCGTCGGCCACGATCGCATCGCTCCCGTCTACGCGCGGCTCCCGTTCCCGGGGGTCCAAGCCGAGGACGCACGCCCGATGAAGTACTTCGCCATGTTCGAAGAGCTCGAGCATTCCCCGGCCGTGCGCCGTCGCGTTCGGATCGCCTACGACCGAGCGACCGACGACTGTCGCTGGTGGCTCGACGGCGAAGAGGTCTGGCGCTACACGCCGCCGGTGAAGTTCAACGGCTTCGTGGCCGCGCTCGGGATCATGACCGAGAAAGACCTGTCGGCCGACGGCTCGGTGTCCGTGCATGGCCAGGGCGTGCTCGGCGAATGGTCCCCGCTCGAGATCACGACCTGGGAGTCCGGCGCGGCCAGGCCGTCCGAGCTTTTCGGCTGACCGGACGCACGCGGCAGCGTTACTCGCGCCAGACGCCGGCTTTCGCACGCTCGCGCATGTCGAACTTTCCGAAGTAGCCGGCGTCGGCGAGAGCGAGCATCTCCGCGTGGGGTTCTTCGAACTGGTCGGGCGATTTGGCGAGGCTCGCGCTCGCGCTGCCCGGCAGGACCGGCGGCGGGAGCGGGAGGTCGGGGAGCACCTCCAGCGGATTCTCGCCCTCGGTAGCTTCGATGGTTGGGCTTTGCGCGCACCACAGGCTCGCGGGGTGGACCGGGATGAACGGGGGTTCGCTCGGCAGCGCGATGCGCGCGTTCGCCGGGTTGAAGTCCAACATCTCGGCGAGGTTGTTCGCCGCGGCGTCGCGCGGAGTGAGCGGCGGCAGGCTGAAGTTCCACTCGATCATCTTGAGGATCGATGTGTGGTCGTAGACGTTCGTGCCGACCGCGTTCTGAAGCGCGTACGGCGACGCGAGCATCGTCGGCACCCGGAACCCGAGCTGCCCCCAGTCGTCACAGTGGTTCGGGTCCGCGTTCAGGTCCGGTTGCGTCGGCGGGGCGACGTGGTCGTAGAAGCCGCCCCACTCGTCGTATGTCATGACGAAGGCGGCACCCTTCTCGCCGTCCCACCACTGCGGCCCTTCAGCGACGGCGAGGAACGCGTCCTGGATGAAGCGCTGGCCCGCCTTGATGTCGCGGGCCGGGTGGTCGTCGTTCCCGTAGGTGAAGAACGCGGGGTCGATGAACGCGACCCTCGGAAGGAGGCCAAGCGCGGCGTCGATGTAGAAGTCGACGATGTGGCGCACCTTGCCCGGGTTCTCGTAGATCTCATGGAAGAACAACGCGATCGTCGGCACGTCGCTCCCGTAGAACGCCCAGTCCACGCCGGCTTCGTCGAGCCGATCCCAGATCGTCGGCCACCGGTGCCCCAGCGGAAGCAGATCTGCGGGGTTCGAGAAGTCGGGCGCGGGGATGTAGTTGTCGCGGTGCCCGCCTCCCTGAGCGGAGTGCAGATACAGCCGGTTCGGGAAGGTCGGCCCCAACACCGAGCAGAAGTAGTTCGAGAACGTCGTGTAGTTCTGGGCCAGCCACGCGCTGAACGGGATGTCCTCCGCCTTGAGGTATCCCATCGCGACCTTGCCCGACCGTTCGTGGAAACCGTTGAGCTGCCCGTGGTTCAGCTCGACGCGGCCGCCGTTCCAGCCGTGGTCCGGGTCGGGGATCTGGCAGTGGGTCTCGAGATGGAAGGTGTCCACCGGCGTGGGATCGTCGACCGCGAGCGGCGCGACCGGCGAGCAGTCGTCGGCAGGCTCTTCGAGGCTCGTCGGGTTGGAGAATCCTTCCTGAACGCCGCCGAGGTCCGGCCCGCGCCAACCGAAGTAGTGATCGTACGACCGGTTCTCCATCATCCCGACGACGATCGTCGTGAAGTTATCGAAGGAACTCGGCAACGCGGCGGCGCTCGACTTCGGAAGGAGCGCACGCGCGAGCCCGGTGCCTTGGGCGAGGGCGAGCCCGGAGATCCCGAGCATGCCCTTCAGGAACTTGCGTCGTTCGAGGCGCTTCGCCGCCAGTTCGCGCCCGTACTCGGTCCAATCGCTCATCAGGTTCCCCCTCGTGTCGAGGACAGAGATTCGACCGATAGGTCGGAAACCCCTCCCAGAGACGGATGAACTCGGGCCCAATCCCGCGCTAACGAAGGGCGACGCGGATCGCGAGCGAGGCGATCAGAACGAGCTGGGTCAGGACCGAGGAGCCCAGGGTGGCGCCGAGAAGCTGCAGGTAGTTCGGCAGGATCGGGTCCCGCCGGGCCCGGCGAACCGCCGCAACGAGCGGCACTGCGCCTACAAACGCCACCGCCGCGCCCGGTGGCCACAAGCCCGCGACGCACTGACCGATGAGGATCCCGTACGAGGCCACGATCGCGATCCACGAGACGTTGAGCGCCTTGTCCGGCCCGAGCACGGCGACCGGCGTCAGCTTCCCGGCGCGCGCGTCGGCTTGCCAATGAAGGAAATGATGATGGTAGAGAACCAGCGTGGTGAGCAGGCCGGGGACCAGTGACGCCCACGCTGCGTCCGGGGTTATGTCTTTCACCTGCACGTAATAGGAGCCGACCAGCGGCAGGTACCCGAACGCCATGAAGATCCCGGCCTCACCGAGTCCGCGCCCCCGGTACCCGTAGCGGACCGGCGGCGCGACGTAGAAGAAGGCGAGCAGGAACCCGACGGCGCCGAGCACCAGCACGAGCCACCCACGCGCAGCCGCGAGCACGACGCCGCATGCCAACGCGATCGCGAATAGGCCTGCGGCCAGACGAAGCGTCGCCTCGCGCGTCATCACGCCCGACGCGATGAGCCCGGTTCCCGTCGCGAGGCCGGCCGGGTCTTGCCTCGCGGCCTCGTCTGCACCGGAGGCTTCGTCGAAGTAGTCGTTGACTACGTTCGCGCCGAGGTGCATGGCCGCCGCGCCGAGAAGCGTCAGGAGGAACCACCCCCAAGCGAAGACCCCGGCGTGTGACCAGGCGAGCGTCGCGCCGACCGCGACGGGGGCCAGCATGACCGGGAGGACCTTCGCGCGCGTGGCGCGCGCGAGCAGTGCGGGACCGCGTTCCGGCAGATCCTCAGGCAAAGGTGAATTCCGTTACCGGCGGCCGGGTCGTGATGTCGGTGAGCTTGAGCCGATCGACGTGGACGCGAACGGCCGTCCACGGAACCATCCGCAAGAACGGCCCCGCCGCCGGCGACTTTCCTTCCAGGCGTTTCATGATCGCATCCGCGTCGGCGTCGTCCTCGACCAGCTCGGCGTGACCCGTCCCCTGCGCCCAGCGGTCGGGATGATCGCCGGCGACGACGAAGGCGATGCGCCGGGTCTGTCTGATCATGGCGAGCTTGCGGGACGTCTTGATCAGCGCGCAGCACAGGTCGAGTCTGCCTGCGGTGGGCTCGTCCTCGACGAAGAACACCTTGGCGATCCACGGCTCGCCCTCGGAGGCGGCCGCGATCGACATCGTGTGGTAGCGGTCGAAGAGGTCTTTGATCGCGTCGACGCGCTCGCCGGCCTCGCCTGCGGTCGGCTCCCGCTCCTCGAGCGTGTCCTCAGCCTTCATCGGCCGCCAGGCTAGTGTCCGAGGTTGAGGTCCGCAACCGTGCATGGCGTGAGTACCGCCGCCGATACGATGAGCCCTCGTGGATCCGGAACTTCATCCCCAGCCGCCGCCGGCGGGTTCAGCGCGGGCCGGAGGCGGAACGCTCGGGCTGTTCCGGCGCAACCCCGATTTCACCAAGCTCTACGCGGCGCAGCTCATCTCGTTCGGCGGCGACTGGTTCACGAGCGTCGCTCTCCTCTCGCTCGTGTTGGAGACCACCGGCAGCGCGACGCTCGCCGGGCTGGTGCTCGCGGCTCAGACCCTGCCGTTCGCGATCGTCTCGCCCTTCGCCGGCGTGATCGTCGATCGGTTCGACCGCAAGTCGATGATGATCGCGGCCGACGTCGCCCGTGCGTTCCTGGCGCTGGGTCTGCTCGCGGCGCGATCGGAAGAGACCATCTGGATCGCGTTCGTCATCTTGGTGTTCATCTCCGGATTCTCGGCGTTCTTCGAGCCGGCGTCCTCGGCCGCGATGCCCAACGTCGTCGGGACAGAGGATCTCGCCCGCGCGAACGTCCTCATGGGGTCGGCGTGGGGAACTATGCTCGTCGTCGGAGCCGCGCTCGGCGGCATCGTCTCCTCCACGCTCGGCAACGACGCCGCGTTCATCGCAGACGCCGCGTCGTTCTCGATATCCGCGATGCTCTTGCTCCGCGTTCGCACGAGCTTCCACGAGACGGCGCCGCGCCGCGACCACCAGGTCTCCATCGCCGCAGACGTTCGAGAGACCGTCCGCTTCGCCAGGCGGGAGCGCCACGTTCTGGCGCTCCTGATGGTCAAGGCCGGCTTCGGACTCTCCGCCGGCGTCATCGGGCTGATCGCCGTGTTCGCCGTCAAGGTCTTCAAGGGCGGGGACGCAACCATCGGCCTCTTGATGAGCGCACGCGGCGCGGGGGCGCTCACCGGGCCGTTCCTCTTCCGGCGTTGGGCGCGCGACCGGGACGATCGGCTGTTCCTCGGCCTAACGATCGCGGGCCTCATCTTCGGGACCGGGTACGCGCTGTTCGCGATCGCGCCGACCGTGTGGCTCGCGGCCGCCGGCGCTTGCATCGCGCACATCGGCGGCGGATCGACGTGGACGCTGTCGACGTACGGCCTCCAGCGATGGACGCCCGATGCCATCCGCGGGCGCGTCTTCTCGTTCGATTACGGGCTCGTCACGCTGACGATCGCAGGCTCGGTGTTCGCCGCGGGCCTCATGGCGGATCGGGTGAACCCGCGCGCCGTTGCTCTGGGCATCTCCGGCGTGGCGATCACGTGGGTACTCGGCTGGACGGTGTGGCGGCGGCGACTGTTCCGGCGCTAGCCGGCGAGCGTGATCGGGTTGGTCATCGCCTCGAAGGCAGAGCCGCGCATCAGCTGCAGGCGATAGTCCCCGGGAAGCGAAGCGGAGAACGTGAACGTCTGATCGGCTCGCAGGACTGGGAACGCGAGATACGGCAACCCGTCCCGTAGCACGAGCAGGACGCGGGGCTGGATGCTCGCCGGCGCGTTGAACACGCGAGCCTTGAACCGCACGCCCTTCGCAGCGAGGCTGTCTCCCATCATGACCGTCGCTCCCCCGCCCTTCGGCGTAGCGGTGAAACGGAGATCGGGACCGGCCGGCGAGAAGAACTTCACGTACGCATGGCCGGCCAGCACGCCCTCGCGGATGCCCTGCTCGGAGAGCTCCGGCGCGAAGACGACCGTCGTCGCCTCGCCGATCGGGGCGCGCAGGATCGATCCGGGATCGGTGAGCGACGAGGGTGCGCCCGCCTTGTGAGAGTCGCTGGAACCGACGGCGGTGATGTCGAAGCCGCTCTTGTGGAGGTGGTCGAACCACGCGATCGCCAGAACGGTGAACGGGTTCGGTCCGAGCTCGTTGTTCGGTGGTTGCGGCAAGCCGGCCGGACCGGTCGCCACCTCGAACGCGTCTACCTTCATCCAGTCGGTTTCCGCGTCCGAGTAGGACCACGAACAGCCGCGGCAGAAGCTCGCGAACGTCGGCACCTGTCCCGGGAAGATCGTCGGATGGTTCACCTGCGTCCAGCCGCGAGGCTCGCCGCCGGGCCCGAGCGGAGCGTGGATGTCGTCGAAGATGCGGCTCGCCGGCTGCGCGTCGCGCACCTTGGTAAGAGAGCCGTCCACCTCACGTTCGTAGATCGGGCCGGTGCGGTAATCGACGTAGCGGAGGCTCGCGTGGTTGTTGATGTGTCCGCGGTACGTGATGACCTCGGACGAGCGGATGATCAGCTTGCCGGGATGCTGCGGCTGGAAGTGGCCGATCTCATCCCAATGCCGGTCGGTCACGTAGTCCGACAGCGTGATGAAGTCGAGACCCGCGTCGTTGAACGCGTAGTCGAAGACTTCACTCATCGGCGCGTCGTTGGGGTTCGAGTGACGCGCGTGCACGTGGAAGTCGCCCGAGTACCATCCAGCGTTCGGGTTCGCCGCGGTCTCGTCGTACGGCGCGGGTGCCCAGGGTTGGTCGGCGTCGGCAGGGTCGGAGCCGGTGAAGATCTCCAGTCGCCACTCGACCGCGCCGTTCAGATCCCCTTCGGTCAAGCCGCCGATCGCCGCCAGGCCGAACTCGGCCGCCCACTGACCAGCGGGGATCGGACCCGGCTTGAAACCGACGGTTGTCGAGTCCTCCGGCGTGATGAGAACGTTCGGTCGGCTCGAGCCGCCCCACCCACGGAACTCGTCCTCGTCGTAGAAGCCGTCAGCTCCACGGGTTTGGTAGATGCCGAGATCGAGCGTGTGCTTCACCGAGTACGGCACTCCCGGCAGCGATAGCGCCAGCTCGGGCTGGTCGTAACAGATCTTCACACGGACGCTCGTCGAGCCGGCCGGGACGTCGAACGGCACGAGCACGTACGTGCCTTGAAGTGCTTTTTCGAACATTCCGGTCACGACGCGGTCAGGCGCCCCATCGTTGCCGGGACACGCCGGGACGGCCGCGCGCCCGACCGGAGGCGTCGCGAGGATCGCGAGCAGCGAGGCGAGGGCAAACGCGATCCGGCGCATACCTCGGACTTCGCCGTGGAGGCTCAGCCGTCCTCCCGCGACAGGTCCTCGAGAACGGCCATCGCGGCGTTGCGACCGGGCGCTCCCATCACGCCACCGCCGGGATGAGCGCCGGACCCGCACAGGTACACGCCTCGGACCGGGGTTCTCGCGCCGCCACCCCATCCGGGGACGGGTCGCTCTCCGAACAAGGCGCCGGGGAGGATCTCACCGTGGAAGATATTGCCGCCGCTCAAACCGAATCGGTCCTCGAGATCCGGAGGGCCGAGCACTTCGCGCACAACGATCGACCCCGCCACGTTGGGCGCGTATCGGGACAGCGTCGCGATCACCGCGTCGCCGGCCGCTGCGCGCTGCTGCTCCCAGCTCGCGCGGTCGGATTGCGGTGCGTACTGCGCGAAGCACGACACGACGTGCGCCCCGGCGGGCGCCAGCGAGTCGTCCACGGCCGTTCCGCAGAACACTTCCATGAACGGCTCCTCCGCGACCCCGCCGGCGTCGGCCTGCGCCCAAGCGCGCTCGAGATAGTCGATCGACGGACATATCTCGACGGTTCCGCGATGCTGCGGACCGATGCCCTTGTCCGCGAACCCGACGTAACGGGGAAGCTCGCTCAGCGCGAGGTTCACCTTCACGACCGACCCTCGCATGTCGATCGCCTCGATGGCCTTCCGTGCTTCGGGTTCGAGGGCGGACTCGGACAGCAGCGTCAGGAAAGTTCGCTTCGGGTCCGCGTTCGAGAGCACGGTTCGCGCGCGCACAACCTCGCCGCCCACGAGGCGCACGCCCTCGCCGGGAAGGATCTCCTCGACGGGAGCCGCGGTTCGGATCGTCGCGCCTGCTTCGGTGGCGGCCTCGGCGATGAGGCGGGTGACGGACCCCATCCCCCCGGCGACGTACCCCCATGTGCCGTCGATGCCTTCGACGCCTCCGAGCAGATGGTGGGCCATCACGTAGGCCGTGCCGGGGTCTCGCGGGGAGGACGCCGTGCCGATCACCCCCTGCGAAACGAGCGCCCCGCGCATCGCGTCGGTCGAAAAGAACCGCTCGACGACCTCGGCGGCGGACGCTTCCACGGCCAGGCGGAATATCCCGCCCTGCCCGCTGCGTTGAGCCTGGGTCCGGACTTCTGCGAGGGAGGGGGCTTCGCGAAGGAGCAGCGGCCGGAGCAGAGCGACGGCCTCGTCCCAGAAGGCGTTGAAGAGGCGGTAGCCTTCGGCCTCACCCGGAGAGAACTTCTCGAGCTCCTGGTTGGTCCGAGCCGGGTCTCGCCAGATGAAGATGTGTCCGCCGTCGGGGAGGGGTATGAACAGCTGCGGGTCTTTCGGGATCACCTTGAGGCCGCGCCGAGAAAGTTCCAGTTCCTGCCAGATCTCCGGCCGGAGCAGGGACAACGAATATGCGCCAGAAGAGGTTCGTATACCGGGGGCGATCTCCTCGGTGACGCAGGCCCCACCGACGATATCCCGGCGTTCGAGAACCGTGACCGAGCGGCCGGCCCGCGCCAGGTATGCGGCCGCTACCAGGCCATTGTGGCCGGCGCCGACGACGACGGCGTCGAGGGGTGCGTTGGGCGGCACGCGTCAAACGGTACTACGAACGGGTCGCCGGGAACGGCACGAAAATCGCCGAAGATCCCGCCCGGCGTGCGTGCGAGGCGCAGAATTGAGAGAATCGTCGCGACGGCTCCCGAAGACGGGACCGGAATGACCGGATTGCGCGGATAGAGGTGTGATGGCCCAAAGAACTGAGGAAGAGAACCCGAACCCCAAGGCCGAAGAGGCCAAGGCCGAAGAGGCCGAGGACGACGACGCCGAAGTCGAAGACGCCGAGCTTCTCGCCGAAGTCGCCGAGGACATCGAGGTCGAGGATGAGGCACCGCCCCGGCCACCCCGCCCCGAAGAGGCGGCGGGCCCAGGGGACCTCGACGCGCTCGGCACCTACTTGCGCGAGATCGGCCGCTATCCCCTGCTCAACGCTGCGCAGGAGGTCGACCTCGCGAAGCGGATCGAGGGCGGAGTAAAGGCCGCGAAGCGTCTCGCCAAGAACGGCTCGATCGCGGCCACGAAGAAGCGCGAGCTGCAGCGCACCGTCCGGGACGGGGAGATGGCCAAGCACGACATGGTCCAGGCCAACCTCCGGCTCGTGGTGTCGATCGCCCGCCGCTACCGCGCCACGGGCATCCCGCTGCTGGACCTGGTCCAGGAGGGCAACATCGGCTTGATGCGCGCCGTGGACAAGTTCGACTGGCGCAAGGGCTTCAAGTTCTCGACGTACGCGACGTGGTGGATCCGTCAGGCGATCCAACGCGGTATCGCCGACCGCGGCCGCGCGATCCGGCTGCCGGTCCACGTCCACGAGCTCTTGGTCCGGGTGCGCCGTGCCCGCGCGGAGCTGGAAGCCCAGTACGGGCGCGAGGCCACCGATGAGGAGGTCGCGCGTGCCGCGCGGCTCCCGGTCGCGCGGGTTCGCGAGCTGCGCGGACTTGCCGCGAACCTGCTGTCCCTCGAGACCCCCGTCGGCGAGGCCGGCGAAGCGACGCTCGGCGAGTTCGTCCCCGACGAAGCGGCAGCAGGACAGTTCGACGAGGTCCTGTCTGGGATCGGACGCGAGGAACTGGAAAAGGTGCTCGCGACGCTGACCGAGCGCGAGCAGAAGATCCTCGCGCTGCGGTTCGGGCTGACCGGCGAGGAGCCGCTTACTCTCGAGGAGGTCGGTCGTAGATTCGGGCTCACTCGCGAGCGGATCCGTCAGCTCGAGGCGAAGGCCCTCGCGAAGCTACGGCACCCAAGCCGCTCGGCGGCGCTCCGAACGGAAACCTAACGCGTTGCCGGGTTGATCGCGGCCTGAAACGCGGGTTTTCCGTCTGCCGAGATCAGCTGCACGGTCAGGTCCCGCACGTTGAGTCCGGTCGTGCTCCCCCACGAGCCGCGACCGTCCACGAGCCTTATCCGGCCGACCGTGACCGCGGCGGACGACTTGGGGATGAAGACGACGTCGTGCATGCCCGAGCCGCTCGCAGCGTCCACGACGATGAACACCCAGTTGGCCGGGCCCGAGTACGCGAACACCTGACCGGCCGGACCCCCGTCGGACGTGCGGAGGGAAGCCGCCACCAGCTCACCCTGGCGCTCGATGATGTCGAGGTACCGCTCGGCTAGATCGCGGTCGCGCCGGGTCGCCGCGGTCATGATCGCGAATGTTCCGCCGATCGAAACGAGAACGATCGCAGCCACCAAAGCGGCGATCTTGAGGCGCCGGCCGGGCCGCAGGCCGTGCACCCGGTCGACGGCATGGGCCTCGAATCCGATCGGCGGTTCTTTGGGTGGCGCCAGCAGCAGGAGAGAGTCGGCGGCGCGGGAGAGTTCCTCGACGAGCGTGCGACAGTCGGTGCAGGACGCTATGTGGACGAGCGCGCGAGCGCGCTGCTCTCCGGCCGCGATCCCGAGCGCGAGTTCCGGAGCGAGCTCGCGAACTTCATCGCAGGTCGCTTCGCTCACTCTTGACCTCGAATGCCGAGCGCAGCTTGATCATCGCTGCACGGATCCGGGTCTTGGCCGTACCGAGCGGCACGTGCTCCGAATCGCTGATCTCGCGGGCTGTGCGCCCGTAGAACGCGGCAAGGACGAGCGCGCGGCGCTGGTCGAACGGGAGCTCCATGATCGCGCGCCGGAGGCGACCGATGTCCTCTCCGGCGATGGCTCGCTCGTCGGGTCCGGCCTCGGGTGCCGGGATCCCCATGGCGAGCAGGGAGTCGGGGTCCATCGGTTCCGCACGGCGAAGCCGCATGGCGTCGATGGCCAGGTTCCGGGTTATCGCGAGGAGCCAGGCGGCCACCGGTCCGCGTCTGGCGTCGTAGGCCTGCGCGTGGCGCCAGGCACGGGCGAAGGCTTCCTGGGCGACGTCCTCGGCCACCCCTTGATCCCCAGTGATCGCCATGGCGAGCCCGAAGACCCGGCGCTGGAAACGGCGAACGAAGGCGGCGATGGCATCGGTGTCGCCGGATGCCAGCCCGGCGAGGAGCGCTTCGTCTGATGCGGCCCACATCGGGGATACCCTCCTGAGGCGCCCCTGGATTCCCGGCCAGGATTTGGCCCGATCGGATTCTACCCTCTGAAGGTGTTCCTCCCAAGGGTGGCGGGAGCCCAAACACCCGTCCTTAACAGCAGGGCGGCCGGGTCGTACAATCCGGGCGCCGAGGTCGGGTTAAGGAGGGGGAGCCAATGCCGTGGCAGAATTTCTTGCTCGCGATCCACGTTCTGGGCGCTGTCTTCATCTTCGGTCCGACGGTCGCATATTCGTTCATCGGTGCGCGAGCCAAGAAAGAGGGAGCACCCGTCGCGTGGGCCATCGGCACGATCGAGTTCATCGAGAACAAGTGGGTGACCCCGCTTGCCCTGACGGTCCAACCGCTTTCCGGGGCGCTGCTGATCCTCAACGGGAAGAACCAGTGGAACCCGTTCGAGAGCCACGGCCGTTGGCTCCTCATCGGCATCATCCTCTACATCGTCGCGATCGGTTTCGCGATCTTCGTTCAAGGCGCGAACGCGAAGAAAGCCCTCCACCTCGCCGAGGCCAATCAGTTCGGACCGGAGTTCGGCGCGCTCATGAAGAAGGTCGCGATGGGAGGCCAGTTCCTCACCGTCCTGCTGATCGCGATCATCGTGTTGATGGTGACGAAGCCGGGATCGGGTTTCATCCATCCGTGACGGCGTAGGGCACATTCGGTTCGTTGGGCGGACTTCGCCCTTTACTACGGGACCTGGTAGCGGCTACGGCGTGATCGTGATCGCGTGCTTGCCGGCGGACGCGATCGTGATCTCGAGCACCCCGGCGGCGTAGGAGCCCGAAGCGCCGGTTACGATGGGCGCAGAGGCCCACACGCCCGCGAGACGGAGCACGACGGGTCCATCCGTCGTGACGGTCGCCGTGATCCCGCCCGCGGTCGACAGCGCCATCCTCGCGACGTCGAGTTGCGCCGTCGCGATGTTCGTGAGCGTCGCTTCGAACGCGTTCATCGGCGCAGAAGTTCCCGTCCCGAGCCAGGAGAGCCCCGCCATCGTGAAGGGCGCCGTGTGACCGACCGCGGCCACGCTCGCCTCGGGGATCGTCAGATACGTCGGGACGCCGCGGCCGCGCGTGGTGGCGTCGAACGTTCCGGTCGTGGCCGGCGATGCCGGATCACCGCTCCGGATCGTCA
Source organism: Actinomycetota bacterium (assembly GCA_046712825.1). Lineage (GTDB taxonomy): Bacteria > Actinomycetota > AC-67 > AC-67 > AC-67 > DATFGK01. The sequence goes on from JBKKCR010000045.1 coordinate 43,972, forward strand.
AGCCGTCCACCCAGTAGGCACCGTCGAAGGCGTAGTCGAGCGTCGCCCCCTCGGGCGTACCCACAGTTTCGACCTGATGCTCGAGCGCCGGCCAGACCTTGTACGTGACCCGCGCCGGATCCGGGTCGCGCTCGAAGCTGTTGAGATATCGCTCGGGGTCGGACCACTCATCCACGATCAGCGGTGAATAGTGCTCCTGACCGAGAAGCAGATACAGACGATTCCGGTAGCCGAGCTCGTCGAAGCGCAACGCCATCCGGGTGACGCCGGTGACCCAGACGAGCTCGTCGTCGGTGCCTTGGAAGATCACGTAGGGCACGTTGCGCGCGTTCTCGATGATGTTGAACATCAGCTCCGCTTCGGGGTCTCCGCCGTCCTGCGGCTCGATAGGAGCGCCGACCCCGAGCCACGCGCCCTGCGTGGTGGCACCGGCGATCGGGAAGGCCGCCGCGAAACGGTCCGGGTACAGCAGCCCGACGAGATAGGAGCCGAATCCTCCCATCGAATGCCCGGCGACCACGACGTGATCGGGGTCGATAGAGAACGATGCCATCGCGTCTTCCCACGTCTCCAAGAAGGACTCGTGGCCGCGGCCGACGTACCAGGTCGAGGACCCGCGAGCGCTCGGCGAGAACACGACGCGTCCGCTGCGCTCGCCGAGCTGCCTGATGATGCCCGGCACCCAAGCGCCGGCGAGGTGCGTGGTGCCGCTGGATCGGGGATGAAGCCACAGCAGGCCCGGGCTCGGCGTCGCGGGGACGTATGTCGTCGGGATGTACAGGCCGTAGTGCTGGTAGATCCCCTGACTTTCGCTTCCGCTGTACGTTTCCCGCACGACCGGCGAGTCCGAGAGGAACACGCGCTCGTAGTAGCCGGGGCCGGGCACGAACGACTGGGTCGCCCCTCCGGCGAGTTTGTCGAGGTGGATGTCGGCGAGGTACCGGTCGATGGTGCCGCCGAACAAGGTCAGCGCTTGCTCGCGGTCCATCCGGATCCGTACGGGCTCGTCCGAACGGAATGCGACGTTGATGAGATCGGCGGTCGCTTCGCCTGTCGAGACATCGGCCAATCCATCCGCGGCCTCATTCACGACGCCGGTCGCGACCCCGAGCTTGAGCGACGAGGACGTCGCCCCGAACAAGGATCGACGGACCGAAACCTCGATCGCGTTGTCGAAGCCGGCGGCGTTCGTTGCCACGGCGAAGTCTTCCGGGGAACCGGCCGAGGCGCCTTTGTAGGTCGCCCGCAGCATCTGGCTGCCGGTTGCAACGAACGCCCACTCGGCTTCGGTCTTGATCACGCCGGGCCCCACGTATGACCCCCCAGGTTCCGTGTCGGCCAGGATCACCACGGCGGTGCCCGGGTTCGCCGTCATCTGCGCCAGCCGTACGAGGAAGAAAAGTTCGTCGGCGTCTGCCCCGGCACGTACCTCGGCAATGTCGGCGTGGTGATCAAGACCCTCTGGGTACTGCGCGTCGCCGTACTCCGGCTCCGCAGACAACAGCGGCGGCCCCTCGATCCCGAACTCGTCGCCGAGGACTTGGCCGATCGGGTCCAACCGATAGGTCCTCGGCTCGAGCTCTCGCAACGGATCGAGGGTCGCGAGACGCTCGGCGTCGCGACCGTCGTCCGCGCCCCAATCGTCACCGATGAAATCAGAGTAGACGTACTCCCCCGCCGAGTAGATCGCCGTTCCGCCGAGCCGTGTGGGGGCACCGGTCCAGTCCGAGACGTCCCCGTCCACGGTCTTCACGGAAGGCGCGATCGGAGCGGCCGGCGTGACGACGATCTTGCCGGGCGCCGTCTCTGGGGTGAGCACCGGCAGATCGGGGACCTGCTCGGGGATGACGGCGGCCGCGCTCCACGAAACGGCGAGAACGCAGGCGAGAACGAGCAAGGATCGGCGCATACAGACCGGATTCGGCGCCCGGCCCCGAATACCTCTCCGAGCCTCAGGCTCTAAGATGTCGGCGATGGCCAGCGCAGACGGCGCACGCGCGAAGCTCGACGTAGCCGGCGGATCCGTCGGCATCGCACGGCTCGATCGGGTCGTAGACGCGAGTCGTCTGGCGCGACTCCCGTACGTCGTCCGGCTCTTCCTCGAGAACGCGCTCCGCCATCAGGGCGCCGGCGCCGACCCGAGTCATCTAGAAACGCTCTCGGATTGGCCCGGCCCTCAGCCGGTCGAGTTCCCCTTCTTCCCGTCGCGCGTGGTCTTGCAAGACTTCACCGGCGTGCCGTGCGTCGCCGACCTCGCTGCGATGCGGGACGCGGTCGCCGGCCTGGGCGGCGACGCGACCCGGGTCAACCCGATCATTCCGGCCGACCTCGTGATCGATCACTCCGTTCTCGTGGACTTCTTCGGCACGAGCGAAGCGTTCGAGCGCAACGTCGACCTCGAATACGAGCGGAACCGCGAGCGGTACGCCTTCCTCCGATGGGCGCAGCGCGCGTTCCGCGGGATGATGATCGTGCCGCCGGGCGCCGGGATCGTCCACCAGGTGAACCTCGAGTTCCTCGCGCGGGTGGTCATGACGCGTGACGAAGGCGGCGACACGATCGCCTACCCGGACACGCTCGTCGGGACGGACTCGCACACGACGATGATCGGCGGCGTCGGCGTGCTCGGATGGGGCGTCGGCGGCATCGAAGCGGAAGCGGCGATGCTCGGCGAGCCGGTGACGATGCTGACGCCGATCGTCGTCGGCGTGAAGCTCACCGGCGAGCTGCCCTCTGGTTCGACCGCGACCGATCTGGTGCTCTCGCTGACCGAGCTCTTGCGCGCACGCGGCGTCGTCGGGAAGTTCGTGGAGTTCTACGGGGACGGGCTGGCCTCGCTCGCTGTTCCCGACCGCGCAACGATCTCGAACATGTCTCCCGAGTACGGCGCCACCGAGGGCATCTTCCCCGTCGACGAACAGACCATCGCGTACCTGCGCGCAACCGGACGAGACGCGGATCTGATCGACCTCGTCGAGCGCTACACGAAGGAGCAAGGGCTCTGGCGTGAACCCGGCGCCGCGCCGGCTTACTCGGAGACACTCTCCTTCGACTTGGGTTCGGTCGAGCCGTCGCTCGCGGGGCCGAAGCGGCCCCAGGATCGCGTCGCGCTCCCACGCATGCCGGACAGCTTCCACGACGAGCTCGATGTTCTGCGGGGCGTGCATCCCGGCGGGAATGACTCCGACCTCGTGGAAGCGCCGGCCATCCGGCGCGTGAAGGTTCCGACGGTTCAGGGAGAGGCGGAGATCGGCGACGGATCGGTGGTGATCGCCGCGATCACGTCGTGCACGAACACGTCGAATCCCTCCGTGATGGTCGGCGCCGGCCTGCTCGCGCGGAACGCCGCCGCCAAGGGGCTCCGCGTCTCTCCGACGGTTAAGACCAGCCTCGCGCCGGGCTCGCCCGTCGTCGAGGACTACCTGCGGCGCTCCGGACTGCTCGAAGAGCTGGAGAAGCTCAACTTCTTCTTGGTGGGGTTCGGCTGCACGACGTGCATCGGGAACTCCGGTCCGCTCCCCGAGGACGTCGCGCGCGCCGTCGACACGTCCGACCTCGCGGTCGCCGCAGTCCTGTCGGGGAATCGAAACTTCGAGGGACGGATCCACCCCCAGGTCCGGCTCGCGTACCTCGCGTCTCCCCCGCTCGTGGTTGCGTTCGCGCTCGCCGGCACCGTCGACATCGACCTCACGACCGATCCGCTCGGCACCGACACAGAGGGACGGCCCGTTTTCCTCCGCGACATCTGGCCCTCGGCCGAAGAGGTGCGCAGCACGATCGAGCGGTCCACCGACCCCGAGTCTTATCGCTCGCGGTTCGCCTCGATCACCGAGGGGGACGAGCGGTGGCGCGGTCTGCCGGTGCCGGAGGACGAGATCTACCAGTGGGATGCGAACTCGACCTACATCGCCCGGCCGCCGTTCCTCGAGGGCATCGGTCTCGAGCCGGAACCGGTCGAGGACGTCAACGGCGCGCGTGTGCTCGTCTGGGTCGGCGACTCGGTCACGACCGACCACATCTCCCCCGCGGGATCCATCAAGCAGGGATCGCCGGCCGGCGAATGGCTGGCGTCGCGAGGGGTCTCGGCGGACAAGCTCCACTCGTACGGCGCGCGCCGCGGCAATCACGAGGTCATGGTCCGCGGCACCTTCGCGAACATCCGGCTGCGGAACAAGCTCGTGCCGGGCACCGAGGGCGGCGTCACGGAATTCTTGCCCACGGGTGATCAGACGACGATCTTCGAGGCGGCCGAGCGGTACCAGGCGGACGCCGTTCCGCTGCTCGTGCTCGCCGGCAAGGAGTACGGCGCAGGCTCGAGCCGCGACTGGGCGGCCAAGGGCACCGCGCTGCTCGGCGTGCGTGCGGTGATCGCCGAGTCGTACGAGCGCATCCACCGCTCGAACCTCGTTCAGATGGGGGTTCTTCCCCTCGAGTTCCCCACCGGCGAGACCGCCGATTCACTCGGCCTCACCGGGCGCGAGAACTTCGACATCGCCGGCGTCTCGACGGTGACGCCAGGCGCGACCCTGACGGTCGTCGCCCGGGCCGAGGACGGATCCGAGCGCCGCTTCGAAGCACGAGCCCGGATCGACACCCCCACCGAGCTCCACTACTTCCGTGAGGGCGGCATCCTGCCGGCCGTGCTCCGGAAGATGATCACCGCTTCCTAGGGTCGCCTCAGGGGGTGCGGGCGCCCGCTCCGAGTGGGGTGCCCTCCTTCACCGAAGGTGGCGCAGATGCACCTCCTTGCGCTGGGCCCCGATGCTACGCTCGGCCGGAACCAAGAGAAAGGGCTCCTCAACGATGCTTCGCGTTGTTTTGGCAGAAGACAACCTGCTGGTCAGGGAGGGGACGAAGATGCTCCTCGCCTCGACCGGCGAGATCGAGGTCGTCGGCGCCGCTGCGGACGCCGTCGAGGCGGCGAAGCTCGTCGCCCAGCTCTCACCCGACGCCGTCATCACCGACATCCGGATGCCCCCGGGTTTCCGCCTCGAGGGCATCGAACTCGCGTTGCAGGTTCGGGCCGAGCACCCTGAGACGGGTGTCGTCGTGCTCTCGAGCCACGACGACCCTGAGTACGCCATGGCGCTGTTCAAGGACGGGTCCGCCGGGCTCGCATACCTGCTGAAAGAACGGATCGCCGAGCCGGAGCATCTGATCCACGCGGTGCGCGAGGTCTCGCGCGGCGGCTCCGTCATGGATCCGAAGGTCGTCGACGCGCTGGTCCACCGTGAAGCCGGAACGGCCGGTTTGTCACCCCACGAGCAAGAGCTGCTCAATCTGATGAACACCGGATGCTCCTACGACGAGATGGCGGTCCGGCTGGGGATCCCGCCCACCGCCGTCGATCACGAGGTGAGCCGGGTGCTCGCCAAGCTGGCCCTGGCCGCGAGCACCGGGGTCGAGGTAGCCATCTCGGAGCTGCGGAAGCTGCACACCGTGCTCGTTCAGAAGGAGAAGAACACGGTCGCGCTCTCCCAATACCTCTCTCCTCAGGTCGCGAAGTCCGTCGTGACGGAGGCTTCACTCAAGCCGACCAACGTCGAGGTCTCCGTCGTCTTCACCGACATCCGCGGGTTCACCGCGCTCTCGGAGATCACCGAGGTAGCCACGCTCGGCTTGCTACTCAACGAGCACTTGACGGTGATGAGCGAACTGGTGATGGCGCACGAGGGGATCGTGGACAAGTTCATAGGAGACGCCGTGATGGCGGTGTTCGG
>JBKKCR010000046.1:0-20392 GCA_046712825.1 Actinomycetota bacterium
GCCCGGCTCATCATGCCCGTGACGATCTTCGTTCGACCCGACGGCATCGTCGCTTTCCGCCAGTTCGGCCCCCTCAGTGAAGGGGCCCTCCGTGAGATCCTGGCGAAAGAGCTCGGTCTCCGATGACCTTTTCGGCCACGAACGGTTGCACCTCGGCCGGGGCCGGGGGATAATCCATTTCGGAGACGCTTGTGAACGAGTTCACAAACGAGCAAGCGACCTGAACGCGCTGGACGATAGGTACGGGTAGGTTTGGTGGAGGCGTTCCGGCGGGTCGTATAATCCGGCCGCCGGCGGCAGGGAGGACACGGGTCGTTGATGGACTCAAGTCTCGGTTTGGCCTTCAACGACACTTCTCCGCTTTGGCTCATCCTCCAGGAGGCCGTCTACCTGGGACTCGCCTTTGCTCTCCTCGGGGTCGCCTACAAAGCCAAGAGCGAATGGGTCCGTGCGGGGATCGCCACCCTCGGGCTCGCCGTTCTCGCTTGGCACGTGCTGGCGATCATCCCATCCTGGTGGCTCTACTACGCCGACGGCGTACTCGGATGGGGAGGAAACGGCTGCACGAAGATCGACGCGACCTGCCTGAAACAGTCGGCCCGCGACATCATCGTGGTCGGCGAGAACGCGATCGGGCTGGGGGCATTGGTCGTAGGCTTCCTGATGTGGCAGAAGAAGTTCCCGAAGCAGCTCGCCCCGGGCGAGCCAAAACGTGAGATGACGGGGGGCTACAAGTGAGCTCCACCTCCAACAAGCCTCCCTTCTACGACGACTACGAGCTGAAGGTCGTCGACCCGGGATGGCTGGCCACCCGGGTGAAACCGAAGCGGCACATCGGACTCGACCCCGACCTGTGCATCCTCTGCAGGGCGTGCGAGGACGTGTGCCCGTGGGACTGCATCTACATGCTGTCGCCGGACATCGTTGCCGATGCGGAAGGCGAGAACCTCGAGAAGGCGGCGAAGGGCTCCGAGGCGATCTTCGTGATCGACGACAACGAGTGCACGCGCTGCGGTATCTGCGTCGACCGGTGTCCCTCGGACGCGCTGTTCTACGTCACGATGGGTGAGCAGAAGGGCCGCGCGGTCGCGGCGAACGAGTAGGGAGGACGGGGGGCGTGCCGGACAGCCAGAAGCCACTCCTGAGCGAACAGCTCGACATCCTCAAAGAGAAGATCCAGGACTCGCAGGTCTGGAAGTCGATCTTCCGGCCGGGCTCGTATCTCCGTAAGGGCTACAAGTCGACGACGCGCGATCGTGCGCTCGCGACGATGAACAATGTGCTGTACCACCTCCACCCGACCAAGGTGAAGCGGCACGGGTTGAAGCTGACGTACACCTTCTGCCTCGGCGGCCTTTCGTTCTTCCTGTTCGTCCTGTTGACGATCACCGGCATCTACCTGATGTTCTTCTACCGCCCTGCGGCCGAGATCACGGCGCAGCTCGCGTACAAGGACATGGCGGATCTGTCGCAGGCGATCACGTTCGGGCAGTTGACGCGCAACCTGCATCGATGGGCCGCGCACTTGATGGTTATCACCGTGTTCCTGCACATGTGCCGGGTCTTCTACCACGGCGCGTACAAGCCCCCACGGGAGTTCAACTGGGTGATCGGAGTGAACCTCCTCGTGATCACCTTGTTGCTCTCGTTCACCGGCTATCTGTTGCCGTGGGATCAGCTGGCCGTCTGGGCCGTCACGGTCGGCACCAACATGATGGGCTACACGCCCGTGTTCGGAAGACAGGTGAAATTCGTCTTAGTCGCCGGCGGAGAGGTCGGACCTCCGACGTTGATCCGATGGTATGTGTTACACGTTCTCGCTCTGCCGTTCGTGATCGTCATCCTGATGGCGGTTCACTTCTGGCGGATCCGCAAGGACGGCGGCATCTCGGGACCGCTCTAGGAGACGACGATGGCCGACGAGGGCATCGATCAGGAAGTATTCGACCGCGAGACCGCGGCCGGGAAGCCCGAGCGAGTCGCGCGGGCCCTGGCCAAGTCGGCGTTCGTCCGCAAGCAGAAGGCAGCGTCTGCCGCCGCAGCCCCGACACCCGTGCCGGCAGCGGAAGTGGCGGCGCCTGGAGAGGCCGCGACCCCCGCAGCCGATGCAGGGGCAGCACCTGCCGCCGCGGCACAGCCGGCAGCAGCAGCGGCAGCCGCTCCGGCGGCTGCTCCGGCCGCAGCCGCGGTGCCCAGGCTCACTCCTGAGGAGCGCGCCGCTCGCGTCGCTGCGGCCACCGGCGTCAAGGTTGGGAACGGCGGCGGCCGCGGGAAAGGCGTGGGCGAGACCCATCGCCTGCTCGCGATGGTGCCGCCGAGCGGGATCCAGCGGGTCGAGAAACGGCAAGAGGACAAGGTCAACGTCTGGCCGCACCTGCTCGCCGAAGAGTTCCTGGCGCTGCTCGTCGTGATGGCGCTTCTGCTGGTGTTCTCGACCTTCGTCAACGCGCCGTTCCGCGAGCTGGCGAACTTCTCCTTCACTCCCAACCCGTCGAAGGCCCCTTGGTACTTCCTCGGCCTTCAGGAGTTGCTGCGCTACTTCCATCCGATGGTCGCCGGTGTGACGCTGCCGGGCCTCGGGATCTTCGCGCTGATGGCGCTCCCCTACGCGGACAAGAACCCGAGCATCCAGCCGGATCGTCGCAAGTTCGCCATCATCGCGTTCACGATGTTCATCATGTTCTGGTCCGTGCTCGTCATCATCGGTTCTTTCTTCCGCGGCCCGGGCTTCAACTTCATCTGGCCCTGGAAGACCGGACTCTTCTTCGACCTGTGAGGACGTCATGCTCGCACTGAGTGCCTGGAACTGGGTCGCGATCGGTTTCGGCATAGCCATCGGCCTCGCCGGCGGCGCTCTCATCATGGTGAACCTCTACGCCATCCTTCGCGCCAAGCGCGAGGGGCCGAAGAGTCACCGCCCGCTGGTCGGAAAGCCGAAGCAGCTCTCTCGTCGAGGATTCTTCGGACGCATGCTGGGCCTCGGGTTCGGCATCGCTCTGCTCGACTTCGGCGCTCTGTCGCTCGCGTTCCTGTGGCCGTCGTCCCGCGCAGGGTTCGGCGGAAAGGTGGCGGTTCCGGTCGGGCTCGCAGAGATCAAGGCGCAGTTGGCCTCGACGCATCAGCCGTTCTACTTCGCGCCCGGTCGCTTTTACCTGGTCCCGTACGACGTGCCCGGCTCGCCGTACGAAACCGCGGGGCTCGTCGCCGGTGGAATCATGGCGTTGTACCAGCGGTGCGTGCACCTCGGATGCAAGGTGCCGTTCTGTATAACGTCGCAGTGGTTCGAGTGTCCCTGCCACGGATCCAAGTACAACCGCGCCGGTGAGTACCGGCTCGGACCGGCGCCTCGGGGCCTCGACCGCTTCCCCCTCACGGTCGAAGGCGACGTCCTGACCGTCGACACGACCTTCGTGATCACCGGCCCGCCGCGCGGACAGAACACGACCGGCCAGGAGCGCGAAGGCGATTTCTGCGCCGAGGTTCGCAGGGAAGTCCACAAGGTATAGACCATGATCGATTGGGGGAATTTGGTACCGCTCGCGCAGGCCGACGATCGCGTAGCAACCGCGATCATCGTGAGCGTCGCGATCCTCGCGTTCTTCGCGTTCATCGTCATCACCGCGCTCGGCGGCCCGCGGACCCGCAAGGGCGAGGTGCCGGCCGGGTTCCGGCCGGGCCCCTCGGACGCCGACCTCGAGCGCAAGGTGCTCGACCGATGGATCGCCTACGGGATGGTCAGCACCGTGTTCATGGCGGTCTTCTTCCCCGTGTATTGGCTGCGCGAGCCCACACGTCTCGCGAACAAAGAAACCCAGTTCCTTCGGGAGTCGATCGTTCGCGGTGAGGAGATCTTCGGCCCCGCGAGCCCGGACAGTCTCCGAGCGCTCGGCTGTGCCGACTGCCACGGCATCGGCGCGGCGGGCGGCGGACGGGAATTCACAATCATCGACCGTGAGACCGGCAAGCCGGTGAAGGTGATCTACGCGGAGCCGCCGCTGCGGCTCGCCGTCGCCCGCTATACCGCGGCGGGGCGGAACGTCGACGAGATCAAGCTCTTGTTGCGCGACGCGATCCAGCGTGGGCGGCCGGGGACCCCGATGCCGACGTGGGCACTTGAGTTCGGCGGACCGCTGAACTCGCAGGCGATCGACGACATCATGAATTACCTGATGTCGATCCAGGTCGCGGTTGCGCCGCTCACCGGCAAGCTCGACGGCCAAGCGATGTTCGACGCGAACTGTTCTGTGTGCCACGGAGCGAACGCGTCCGGCGGGATCGGACCGAACCTCACCGTCGAGTTCCAGCGCAACTCCGAACAACAGATCTTCGACATCATCAAGAAGGGGCGCCAGAACCCGGACCGCCCGTCGATGCCTGCGTGGGGACACCTCGGCGACGATGCGATCCGCGCGCTGGTGAACTTCATCAAGAGCATCCAGGCCGGCGCGGAGGGTTCCGGTGCGTAGCCTCGGCACCCTGATCCCCCTCGCCCTCGAGGGTCAGTGGAGCGGCGCGGCCGCGGTCGCCGTCGTTCTCACCTCTGCCGTGATCTTCATGGGAACGATCTACTTCCTACTCACGACGCTCTTCGGCTGGCGCCGGGCCTTCCACATCTCGATGGTCAGCCTGATGGGATTCATGATCATCCTGTCGCTCGTTTGGCTCGTCGGGTCCCCGGGGACCGTTCCCGGAACCGGTCCGCGAGGACGTGAGCCGACCTGGGTTCCCTTCCTGGCCGACAGCGAGTTCGGGGCCGACTTCCGCGACCTGACCGGCGAATTCCCCCAGGGCTGGGATGCTCCGGGGAAGAAATACTTCGGAAACAGCGATAAGGAGAACACCGGAGCGATCGACGCGACCGGTGAGGTCGACACCGTCAAAGGTCTCTTGCTACCGGCGCTGGCCGGGTACGGGCAGCAGCAAGACTTCCCGTCGGAAAAGCCCGAAGACTACGACTTCCGACTTCCCTCGAAGACTACGGCGGCTGAGGCGAAGCTCACTGCGGAGGAACGTGCGATCCCGGTCGCGGAGGTTCGTTTCAAGGATGCCGGCGGCGGCGAGCTGCTGATCGGCGTACGCATCCCGGGCCTCGCCGACAAGCATCCGGAGATCACGATCTTCGCGTTCCGCGACAAGGGAGCGATCTTCCTGCCGTCGCTTTACTTCCTGGTTGTGTCGATCTTCCTCTTCGCGCTCCACCTGTGGCTGCTGGCCCGCGACGAGATCAAGCAGCGGGCGCGGGACGCAGAGACGGTAACGACTCCCACCAAGGTCGGCACCGGCGCCTAGCAGGTCCCCTCAGCCGGTCGATCCTCGGAACGCTTCGCCGGCAGCCTCGAGCGTTCGCTCGACGTCCTGCTCGGTGTGCGCCGCGCCCAGGAACCACCCCTCGAAGGCGCTCGGCGGGAGCCAGATGCCGCGCCGGAGCATGGCGTTGAAGAACGCCGCGAAGCCGGCCGTGTCCTGGCGCGACGCGGACTCGAAGTCCGAGACCGGATCGGCCGTGAAGAACAGCGAGAACAGCGACCCTTCGCGATTGATGGTCACCGGCACACCGGCTTCGCCCGCGGCGGCCGCCAGCCCGCCGGCCAGGCGTTCGGCGAGCGCCTCGAGCCGCAGGTATGGGGGATCGTCGGCGAGCACCTGGAGCGCGGCGAGCCCGGCCGCGACGGCGAGCGGGTTCCCCGACAGCGTGCCGGCCTGATACACCGGCCCCTCCGGAGCGAGCGACGACATCACGTCCGCGCGGCCTCCGAACGCCCCGACCGGCAATCCCCCGCCGATGATCTTCCCGAGCGTCGTCAGGTCGGGAACGATCCCGAACCGCTCCTGCGCGCCGCCGGGTCCGACCCGGAAACCGGTGATCACCTCATCGAAGATCAGCAACGCACCGTTCGCCTCGGTCAGCTTACGCAACGCTTCCAGGTAGCCGGGGGCGGCGGGGACGACGCCCATGTTCGCGGCCACCGGCTCGACGATCACCGCTGCGATCGCGTCCTTCGCTTGGTCGAAAGCCGACTCGACCGCGGCCGTGTCGTTGAAGGGCACGACGACGGTGTCGGAGGCTTGGGCCTGAGTTACTCCGGGCGAGTCTGGGAGACCGAACGTGGCGACGCCGGACCCGGCGCGAGCAAGCAGACCGTCGGCGTGTCCGTGGTAACACCCCGAGAACTTGATCACCTTCGGCCGGCCGGTGAAGCCGCGCGCCAGACGAACGGCGCTCATGGTGGCTTCGGTCCCGCTCGAGACGAGGCGCACCTTCTCGATGCTGGGAACGGCGGAGCTAAGCCGCTCGGCGAGCTCGACCTCTCCCGGTGTCGGCGCCCCGAACGACGAGCCACGTTCGACGGCGTCCTTCACGGCGGCAACCACCCGCGGGTGCGCGTGCCCGAGGATCATCGCTCCCCAGGACTGCACGTAATCGACGTAGGTGTTCCCATCGACGTCGGTGACGGAGGCGCCTTCGCCTCGAACGATGAACGGCGGCACGCCTCCGACGGCACGAAACGCGCGGACCGGCGAGTTCACGCCGCCGGGGATGACGCGGCGCGCGCGGTCGAACAGGTCTTCGGACCGGGTCACGTGGCTAAGGGTAGCGGGAGTGCGGTCGGCTACGCGTGCCCGTCGCGGCCGCCTCGTCCGCCGCGCGTGAAACGGTACACGGCGTAGGCGATCAACGGGACCGAGATCACCGCGATCCGCACAGCGTTGCGGCCCTCATCTCGGAGACAGTCGAGCGACGGCTCGTTGCAGACCGCCCCCATGATCCCGGCAACGAGGGCCGCCAGCGCGAGCGTTAGGAACACGACGACGGCGAGCTTGCGCGCGCGAGGTGTCCAGCGGGCTTCGCCCCGAGTCACGGACTCAGGCGTCGGCGCCTGCCGGTGCGAGATAGAAATCGTTGTCGTAGAGGTCGGCGATCCGGCTGAGGTCGTCGTCGGTGAGATCCGGGGTTCCGGACGCGTCCGCGAACTCAACCAGCTGGGCATCGTCATAGATGTTCGGAAGCACCGTCACGACCACGGGATCCGCCAGCAGCCATTTCAGCGCGGCCTGACCGATGGTCATCCCTCGGTCTTCCGTCAGGAAACCGAGCTTTTCGAGCTTCCGCAGCCCGTTAACGAGCCATTCGCGCTTGCGATGCGACCGGTGGTCGTTCTCGTCGAACGTGGTGTCCTTGGTGTACTTCCCCTCGAGCAACCCGCTGGAGTGCGGGACCCGGACCATCACACCGACGTCACGTTTGCGTGCTTCGTCGATGAACTCGCGGCCGGGGTCTTGCTCTAGCATGTTGTGGATGATGAACAGTGCGTCGAGGTGCCGGTTCTCGATCCCCCAGACGCCCTCGTCGCGCCAGCCGATCGCGGGGCCGAGCGCGATCCCGTAGGCGCGCACCTTGCCTTCGCGCTTGAGGTCCTCCAGCAGATCCCACACCTCATCCCGGCGGAGGTGGTCCATGCGCGGGTTGTGAAGCTGGAGCAGGTCGATGCGATCCGTCTCGAGGCGGCGAAGCGACGCCTCGACCGAGCGACGAACCACCGCCGGGTCCAGGTTGTGCGGCCGTTCCTGATGGCCTTCCGGCTTCCATTCCATCTCGGTGTCGTAGCCCACCTTGGTGGAATAGACGACTTCGTCGCGGTGGTCGCGGAGCGCCTCGGCGATGATCGTTTCGCCGCGACCGTCTGCGCCGTACGTCGGAGCGGTGTCGAAGAACGTGATGCCGTGCTCGAGCGCTTTGCGGATCAGCGCGGTCGCCTGCTCGTCGGTGTAGTCGCCCCACCAGCCGGCGGTAACGGTCCATGCGCCGAAGCCGATCTCGGAAGCGGTGATGTCGGTTCCGGGGAACGTCCGGTAGCGCATCGTCAGTAGTCTCCGTTCTTGAGGATGGGCGCCGCTTGCTTCGCCAGGTAGGTGAGGATGATGTCCGCCCCGGCGCGGCGGATCGAGGTGAGCGATTCGACGATCGCGCGGCGCTCATCCAGCCATCCGCGTTCCGCGGCGGCCTTGAGCATCGAGTATTCGCCGGAGACGTGATAGGCGGCAACGGGCACGCGCGTCGCGTCACGCACGGCCCGAACGACGTCCAGGTACGGCAGCGCCGGCTTCACCATGACGATGTCTGCGCCTTCCTCCACGTCGGCGAGGGCTTCGCGCACGGCTTCGTCGGCGTTGGGCGGATCCATCTGGTACGCGGCCCGGTCGCCGAACTGCGGCGCGCACTCGGCCGCTTCCCGGAACGGGCCGTAGAAAGCGCTGGCGAACTTCGCCGCGTAGGCCAAGATCGGGGTCTCCGCGAACCCGCCGATGTCGAGCGCGTCCCGGATCGCGGCCACCTGCCCGTCCATCATCCCGCTCGGCGCGACGATGTGCGCCCCTGCAGCGGCCTGGCTCGCCGCGATCGAGCGGTACCGTTCGAGCGTCGCGTCGTTGTCGACGCGGCCGTCGCCGGTAAGAACGCCGCAGTGGCCGTGATCGGTGTACTCGTCGAGACAAAGATCCGCGATCAGCACGACATCGTCGCCGACGTCCGAGCGCAGCTCGCGAAGCGAGCGCTGAACGATCCCGTCCTCGCGATCGGCGCCCGAGCCTCGGACGTCCTTCTCCGAAGGAATCCCGAACAGCACCACGGCCGGGATCCCGAGCGCGGCGATCTCCGAGACTTCCTTGCGGAGCGACTCGAGGGTGTGTTGCGACTGACCCGGCATCGAGTCGATGGGCTGTGGGTCGGCGATGCCCTCCTTCACGAAAAGCGGCGCGACGAGATCGTCCACGCTGAGCGTGGTCTCGCGGACGAGCCGGCGAAGCGCCGGCGTGGCACGCAGGCGTCGCGAACGAGCGATCGGGAATCGGGGCATCGCCATCAGGGTATCGCGGTAGGCTCCCGGCCACCATGCGGCAGCTCACCGGACCCCTGGCACGCCGCGAATTCCGCACGTATTTCCTCGGCAACCTCTCCTCCAACGTGGGAACCTGGCTCGCCAACGTCGCGCTCGGCGTTTACATGCTCGAGCTCACCGGTTCATCGTTCTGGGTCGGCCTAACGAACGCGGCGCTGTTCGTCCCGACCTTGTTGTTCGCGATCCCGGCCGGCGCTTTGGCGGATCGGAAGGACCGGCTGCGGGTACTGACCGGAGCGCAGATGCTTTCGGGAGCGCTCGCAACGCTGCTCGCCGTGCTCGTCGTCCTCGATGCAGCGAACCGCTACGCAGTCGTCGCGATCGCCTCGGGACTCGGGCTGTCGATCGCCATCGGCCTGCCGGCGATGCAGTCGCTCGTCCCGTCGCTCGTCCCGCCCGTGGAGATGGCAGAGGCGATCGGGTTGAACGCGCTGACGTTCAATCTTGCCCGCGCAGTGGGCCCGATCATCGCTGCGATCACGATCGCCGGCGCCGGCGTGGGACTGGCTTTCGCCGTGAACGCAGCTTCGTACGCGGTGTTGATCGTCGCACTCGTTCGCATCGGAACGCCGCCGTTCATGCGCGAGCGAGACGACGGCACCAACCGGATCCGCGACGGCCTCGTCTTCGCCTGGAGGCACCGGCGTATCAGAACGATGCTCTTCGCCGTGATGGCGATGGCGATCTCGCTGGATCCGATCCTGACCCTCTCACCGGCACTCGCGGAGGATTACGGCCTTCCCACCGGTGGAGCGGGGTGGATCGTGTCGGCGTGGGGAGGAGGCGCCGTGCTCGGGATCACGGCCGGCCGCCGCTGGATGAGCTACGCGACCAAGCACGGCCTCGGCTGGGCCGGGTTGATCGGCCAAGCGGCCGGGCTCGGCGCGCTCGCCGCGGCGCCCAACATCGGGTGGGCGATCCCGGCGGCCGCCCTGGTGGGAGCCGGATACATCACCGCTGCCATCTCTTTCACCACCGCGATCCAGGAGGATGCCCCCGAACGCTTGCGTGGACGCGTGATGGCGCTGTGGAGCGTTGCGTTCCTTGGGCCGCGCGTCATCGGCTCGGTGATCGACGGCGCGCTGGCCGACGCCTTCGGACCGCAAGTTGCGATGGCGTCGTTCGCGTTCCCGGCCCTGCTCTTCGCGTACTTTGTGCGCCAGACGACCCCGCCGCGTCACACCGAGCCGGTCGCGCCTGCCGCGTGAGCCGGCCTTCAGCGCCGGCGTTTGGCGAAGGCGCGTGCGGCGGCGGCGGCGAGGCCCGGGATCGTGTGCTCGCCGGCGACGACATCGACGCGCAGACCCGCCTGCTTCGCGGCGCGCGCCGTCACCGGCCCGATGCACGCAACGAGCACGCGGCGATGCGGTTTCCCGCGGAGCAGGCGCATGAACGCGCGGACGGTCCCGCCGCTCGCGAACGTCAGGATGTCGATCTCACCGGCGAGCACCGCGCGGCGCGCCGCCGGCTCCAACCGGGCGACCGACCGGAGCCGGTAGACGGTGACCCGCTCGGGTGTCCAACCCTTCGCGCGCAGAACATCCTCGAGGCCCGGCTCGGTCTTGTCGGCCCGCGCGAGCAGAACGCGGCCCGAGCCGCGCGGGAACGCCTTTCCGATCGCCTCGGTCGTGAACGTCTCCGGCATGAGGTCGGGCTCGATGCCGAAAGCCAGCAACGCCGCGGCCGTACCGGTTCCCACCGCGGCGATCCGCGCGCGTGCGAACGCTCGAGCATCGAGGCGCGCCGCGCGCAGGCGCGAGAAGAAGAACCGCACGCCGTTCGCGCTGGTGAAGACGATCCACGAGTAGGCGCCGTCGCGCAGCTTCCGAACGGAACGGTCGACGGCCTCCCAGGATCGCGGCGGCTCGACCTTGATCGCCGGTGCTTCGATCACCTCGGCGCCGAGCTCGCGGAGCACGGCGGACAGCTCGCCGGCTTGCTCGCGGGTTCGGGTGACGAGGACGCGCGCTCCGGAGAGCGGACGCGTGTCCCAGCCGCCGAGCCTCTCGCGCAGCCGCACGACTTCTCCGACCACGGTGATCGCGGGGGGCTCGATCCGCGCCCGCTTCGCGGCAGTCGCGATGCGCGACAGAGGCGCCGTGACGGTCCGCTGAGAGGGCAGCGTCGCCGATGCGATCACGGCCGTCGGCGTCGATCGCGGCTTCCCCGAGGCGATCAGGGCCTTCGCAACCTCCGCGAGGCGCTCGACGCCCATCAAGAGAACCGCGGTGTCGGCGCGCGCGAGCGCTTCCCAGTCCAATCGCGACCCCGCCTTACCCGGCGCTTCGTGCGCGGTCGCGATCGCGACCGAGGCGGCCCAGTCTCGGTGCGTTACCGGGATCCCGGCAGCG
Source organism: Actinomycetota bacterium (assembly GCA_046712825.1). Classification (GTDB taxonomy): domain Bacteria; phylum Actinomycetota; class AC-67; order AC-67; family AC-67; genus DATFGK01. The sequence goes on from JBKKCR010000046.1 coordinate 11,249, forward strand.
GCCGGTCCGGCCGTCGCGGAGGTGACGCCGGGAACGACCTCGAATGGGACGCCGGCGGTCGCGAGCGCTTCCGCTTCCTCGCCGCCGCGGCCGAACACGAAAGGATCGCCGCCTTTGAGACGGACGACCGTCGCGCCTGCGCGTGCCTTCGACACGAGGAGCCGGTTTATCTGCGCCTGGGTCATCGCGTGCTTGCGCGCGCTCTTTCCGGCGAAGATCCGCTCGGCGTTCCGTGAGGCGTGATCGAGCAGCGCCGGGGACACCCCGAGTCGGTCGTAAACCACTACGTCGGCCGAGCGAAGCGCGGCCAATCCTCGAACCGTGATCAATCCCGGATCACCGGGCCCGGCGCCGACCAGGTAGACCGTCCCGGGTATCCGAAGAGGTTTCTTCCGGCTCACGCCTCCGCCTCGAGCGAGGCGATGATCTCTGCCGCGCCCGCGGCGCGCATACGGTCCGCCAGGGCTTCGCCGACTGCCGCAGGATCCGTTCCACGGACCTCGTCGCGGATGATGCGCGACCCGTCGAGCGTCCCGACGAGCCCTCGTAGCCGGATCTCGTTCCCGTCGAGCGTCGCCAGCGCGCCGAGCGGAACGTTGCACGAGCCGCCGAGCGCCAGAAGGAACGTGCGCTCGGCCTCGAACGCGCGTCGTGCGAGGGGGTCCTCGATCTTGGAGAGCGCCTCGCGCATGTCCTTGTCGCCGGCCCGGCACTCGACCGCGAGCGCCCCCTGCCCAGGAGCGGGAAGCATCACCGCGGTCGAGAGCACCTCGGCAACGCGCCCATCCTTACCGAGGCGCTTGAGACCCGCGAGCGCGACCACGAGCGACTGCACCTCGCCCGCGGAGAGCTTGCGAAGGCGCGTGTCGACGTTCCCACGGATCGAAGTGGGAACGAGGCCCTTGCCGAGCGCGAGCAGCTGAACGCTTCGGCGAAGGGAAGCGGTTCCGACCGTCGTTCCCGGCGCGAGCTTCGCGAGCCCACCGCCGTGCCGGGTGATCAAGGCGTCGCGCGGATCCTCACGAGGTGGGATCGCAGCCAGCACGACCCCTTCCGGGGTCGTGGCCGGGAGATCCTTGGCACTGTGCACCGCGAGATCGATCTTCGCCGTGGCAAGCGCCTCCTGGATGTCGGCCGTGAACAAGCCCTTGCCGCCGAGCGCCGGAAGCGGACCTTGATGCGTGTCGCCGCTCGTGGTTATCGGCACGAGCTCGAAGTTGCGGTGGGAGATCACCTGGGAGATGGCCTTGCGGACGTTCTCTGCCTGCGCGAGCGCAAGCGCGCTCCCCCTCGTCCCAACGCGCAGTACGCTTCGCGGCATCCGCGGGGAACCCTACCGCTCGATATCCGGCAGGTCGAAAAGGTCTCGAAGCGCGCGCGCGAGCGCCTCTCCGTCGGCCGTCCCGGCTGCCTGCTTCACCGCGGTGACCGGTCCGTGGAAGAGCTTCGCCACGATGGAGCGCGCGAGCGCCTCAACGGCCTCGCGTTCGGCGTCGCTCAAGCGTGCCAGGCGCGCCATCGCGCGCTTGAGCTCGCGGTCGCGCACCTGCTCGCCGTGCGCCTGCAACGACTCCAAGAGCGGGGCAAGATGATGCGATCGTTGCCACCGCGTGAAGCGCGGCACCTCCTCCGCGATGATGTCGCGGACGCGACCGACTTCGCGTAGCTGCTCGGGCCCGGGCGCGAGCGCCTCACGGAGATCGTCGAGATCGCGGACGACGACGCCATCGATGTCCGCGACGGACGGTTCCACGTCGCGCGGCACGGCGAGATCGAGAAGAACCAGCGGGCGATCGACGCGGGTCGAGAAGGCTTCGGCGACGAGCTCACGGGTGATCACCGGCTCGGAGCTTCCGGTCGAGGAGAGAACGAGGTCGGCACGCGCCAGCCCCGCGTCCAGCGACGTCATCGGCAACTCCTCTCCGCCGATCCGATCCGCGAGGGCCTTAGCGCGCGATGTCGTGCGGTTCGCCACGAGAACCGTTGCCCCTTCGAGCGCCAAGCGCCGCGCGGCGACGTCGCTCATCTTCCCGGCGCCGACGACCAGCACCGTCTTCCCGTCGAGCGTGCCGAGGGCCTCGCGCGCGAGATCCGCTCCGGCTCCGGCGTAGGTCTTGACCGATCTCCCGATCCCGGTTTCCGAGCGCGCACGCCGCCCCACGCGGATGGCCTGACGGAAGAGCGCCGACAGGACCGGACCCGCTGCGCCTTCTTCCCCGGCGACCCGGAAGGACTCGCGCACCTGGGACAAGATCTGCGGCTCGCCCACGACCATGGAGTCCACGCCGCTCGCCACCGAGAAGAGATGCGAGACCGCGTCCTCCTCGTAGTGCGAGTCCAGCACCGCGCCGAACTCCTCGGCCGGAACGTGATGGAATTCGGCGAGGAAGCGGCGAAGCTCGGCGAGCCCGGCGTGGAACCCGCTCACGAGTGCGTAGACCTCGGTCCGGTTGCAGGTCGAAAGGATGACCCCTTCGCGCACGTGCTCGGTGGAAACGAGCTGATGCAATCCTTTCAGCAACCCGGACTGATCGAACGCGAAGCGCTCGAGTAGTTCGACCGGCGCCTTGCGGTACGTGAGGCCTACGACGAGGACCGACACGCTTCTTCCCCCCGGATTAGTCCGTCCCGAGCAACAGTGCCGTGGCCCGCTCGCGTGCGCGCTCGATCTCCCCGGCGCGAACCAGGTCCATCACGTCTGAGTCGATCACTCGGTACCAAGCCTTCGCACGCTCATCCTGATCTCCCGGGACCTTTACCTGCTCACGCAGCTCCGCGGTCAGCTCGAGGAAGCGAGCGTACTCGTCACCGAACTCCTGCTCCAAGCGCTCGCGGATCCGCACGGCCAGCGCCGGCGCGGCGCCGCCGGTCGAGATCGCGACGACGAGGTCACCGCGGCGGATGATCGACGGAGCGATGAACGTGCAGAGCGCCGTATTGTCGACGACGTTGACGGGGATCCCCGCTTCAGTCGCGTCGGCGTACACACTCCGGTTGACCTCCTCGTCGTCGGTGGCGGCTACTCCGACGACCGCACCCGCCAGGTCGCCGCGCGCGTAGCGGCGCTCGACGAGCTCCACCTCGCCGCTTTCGGCGAGATCGCGGAGGACCGGCGTGATCGCGTCGGCTACGAGGCGAACCTTGGCGCCGGCATCGCGGAGCGTGCGGACCTTACGTTCGGCGATCTGCCCGCCGCCGATGACGACCGCGAGGCGGCCGTCGAGAAGAAGGATGGCCGGGTATCCGGTGGTCATGGACGCGTGGACTTCGCGGCGCTCCCGGTCAATCGCTTGCCGCGCCGGAGGCCCTCCAGCGCCGACTTCCGCTGCTCGTAGAAGGAAAGGATCTGAAGCTCGATCGAGAGGTCTACCTTTCGAAGCGAAACGTCGTCGGGAACCTGGATGACGGCGGGGGCGAAGTTGAGGATGCTCTTCACGCCGGCGGCCGCGAGGCGGTCGGCCGCGTCCTGGGCGGCCGGCGCCGGCGTCGCCACGACCCCGATCGAAACTTGCCGTTCCTTGGCGATCCGCTCGAGATCCTCGAAGTCTTCGATCGCCAGCTCGCCGACCTGCTCGCCGATCTTCCGCTCGTCGGCGTCGATCAGCGCGACGACCCGGAAGCCGCGCGCCGAGAAGCCCTTGTAGTTGGCCAGCGCGTGCCCGAGATTTCCGACCCCGACGATCATCACGTTCCAGTCCTGGGTCAGGCCGAGCTCGCGAGAGATCTGGTAGATGAGGTACTCGACGTCGTACCCGACGCCCCGCGTGCCGTAGGACCCGAGGTAGGAGAGGTCTTTCCGCACCTTGGCCGAGTTCACGCCGGCCGCGAACGCGAGGGACTCGCTCGACACGGTGTGGGTGCCGCGCTCGGTCATCTCGACCAGGCTACGGAGGTACAGCGGAAGGCGGGCGACCGTGGCTTCAGGGATCGCACGCTCTCTCATCGGGCATCTCCAGCTATCCCGAACAGGGTCGAAATCGGGCCACCTGCAACCAGGATTGTAGATGCTTGTGAGCACATTCTCAAATGGAATCCGCCCCCAAGAGTGCCCTGACCTGGGAAAACGCGTTATCGCGCCGGGTCGATCGAGCCGCTTAGTGTCCGGTGGAGCCCGGCCGCCGTGATCTGCCCCTCGGCGAGGACCAAGCCGTCCAACTCCACCACGGGGGTGCGCAACCGGTAGGGATGATCGTCCGGCACCTCGATCTCCTCATAGAACAAGTCGAGCTCGGCGAGCGCGTCGCGTGCGTGCTCGCACAAGCCGCAGTTCTCGCTCGAATACAGCACGATGGGCCGGCCCGCCGTCCGGGTCGTCCGGGTCGCCATACGGAACCCGAGGAACATCACGACCACGCCGACCGCCAGCGCTATCGAGAACGCGGAGCCGCGCCCCACCCGCGTGAGCGCGGTGCTCCCGACCGCCACGCTCGTGACGCCAACCGCGATGAGGCGGTTCGCGCGGGCGCGTTCGGCACCGATCCGACGGGCGGCGCGCCTGGTCGAGGTAGCGAACGTGATCAGCAAGACGACGACATAGGCCGAGATCGAATAGATGGACGCCAGCCTCGGCACCGACTGGTCGGCCCACGTGTCCTTGCCCCGGGGGATCTGCTCGGTCGCGAGCGCCGACGCGACCGTGGAGGTGCTCGCGACCTTCGCGGCGGCGTACACGGTGGCGGCGAGCACGACGAGCAGGGCCAGCGCCGAGAGCGCTCGCTTCCCGAGGAGCGCGACGCTTCCGAGCGCGAGGTACGGCACGTTCAGCAACGCCCCGAACAGGTAGTAGATCCGATAGAGCGTCGGATCCCATCCCCCCGTGATCCCGCCCGCCACGCCGAGCGACGCCAGCGCGTACATCGTCATCGCGATCCCCCAGGCCAGCGGCGGCAGCCGCTTGCGGCTGCCGTACTGCCGAAGGAGCTGGATCGCGAAGATCGCCGAGACGAGGGCCGCGACGGCCGGGAAGACGATCACGTGGTTCTCAGGACTCCCCGCCGTCGCGCAAGAGGCGCCGCAGCACCTTGCCGGTCGGCAGGTGCGGCAGTTCCTTCACGAACTCGACGACCTGCGGACACTTGAACCGGGCGAGCGAGCGGCGGCAGAACTCGAGGATCTCCTCTTCCGTGGCGAACTCGCCGGGCTTCAGGACGACGAAGGCTTTCACCGCTTCACCGGTGTACGGATGCGGGATGCCGACAACCGCTGCCTCCGCGACCTTCGGATGACGGAAGATCGCGTCCTCGACCTCGCGAGGATAGACGTTGAAACCGCTGACGATGATGAGATCCTTCTTCCGGTCGACGAGGAAGATATAGCCGTCGGCGTCGGCGTAGCCGCCGTCGCCGGTGTAGAACCAGCCTTCGCGGATCGCCTCGGAGGAAGCGACCTCCTGGCGCCAGTACCCGCGGAAGACGTTGGGCCCGCGCACGATGATCTCACCGGGATCACCGTCCTCGACGTCATCGCCCGAGGCGTCGATGATCCGCACCTCGACCCCGGGGAGCGGCTTGCCGATCGAGCCCGGCTTCGCCTGCTCCCCCATAGCATTCGACGTCACGCCGGGCGCTGTTTCGGTGAGGCCGTACCCTTCCCAGATCGTGATACCGAGCTTTCGCCGGAAGTCTTCGAGCACGGCACCCGGAAGCGGCGCCGCTCCGGAGACCGCGAGCCGCACCTTCGACAGGTCGTAGCGCTCGACGCCCGGCGTGTTCAGCCAGGCGATGAACATCGGCGGCGCGCCGAACAGCACCGTGACGCCGTGCCGCTCAACGGCCCCCAGCGAGCCCACCGCGTCGAACCGCTCCATCAGCACCGCCGTCGCTCCCGCCCGCATCGTGAGCCCGAGGATCACGTTGAGCGCGTAGATGTGGAACATCGGGAGCGCGAGGAGCACGACGTCGTCCTCGGCCTCGGCGAGAAGCTGCGCCTGGGACATCTGATCCATGTTCGCCAGCAAGTTCGCGTGCGTGAGCATCGCGCCCTTCGGCCGGCCGGTCGTTCCGCTCGTGTACGCCAGCACCGCGAGGTCGTCCGGCGAAGGGTCGAACGCGGGAGCTCCCCCCGAGGCACGACCGAGCATCTGCTCCCACGTCATCGCCCCTACGGGGGCCGCCGAGCCCGCAACCACGACGTGCTCGAGCATGGGAAGCGTGTCGCGGATGCCTTCGACCGTGCCGACGAGCGGCTCGGACACGACGATGGCCCGCGCGTCGGCGTCGGCCAGGATGAACGACACCTCGTCTGCGGTGTACATGGTGTTGAGCGGGATGGTCACCGCGCCGGCGCGCGCCAGCCCCTGATACGCGTAGATGAACTGCGGGACGTTGTGGACCAGCACACCGACGCGATCGCCGGGCCGGATCCCGAGAGCGGCGAAGCCCGCGGCCGCGGCGTCGATCTCTCGATCCAGTTCCGCGTAGCTGATCGCCTGGTCGTGGAAGATAAGAGCCGGCTTGCTGCCGAGCCGGCCGGCCGTTTCTCGCACGAGGTTCGCGACGTTCACGCTTGGATCCCCACCCTTCACCCGAGGAACGCCCCGCGCTCGCGGAGGATACGCTGCACCTCGGCGACGTCGACCGCCCGCGCGGCGAGTCCTTTCTGTGCCGCGATCGCCGCGCCGACCCCCGCGGCTTCGCCTTGGGCCATGGACGGGGCGATCACCCGCGTGGACGCCAGCGCCTCGTGCGTCGCGGACATGCAGCGCCCGGCAAGAAGCACGTTGTCGACCTCCGCTGCGACGAGAGAGCGGTACGGAACCTGGTAGTAGGCCCCGGGTTCGAGCCACCGCCACTGCGTCTCTTTCCCTTCCACATGGAACTCCTGCGGCCACGCCCCGCACGCGACCGCGTCGTCGAATCGCCCGGCGCCGAGAACATCCTCCCCGGTCAGCACGTAGTCGCCCATCGCCCTCCGCGTCTCCCGCACGCCGAGCTGGGTCGGGGTGTCGGTCAAGAACGCATTCTCGAACCCCGGCATGTGCTGCACCAGGAACCGGCCGGCCTTCTCCGCCTCCGCGCGGCCGGCGATCTCCGCTGCCGTCGCTTCGAAGATATCGGTCATGTCCGGCGAGTGTCCCTCGACGCCTATACGGGTCATCGCGCCGAGCACTTCACCTTGACGGAACGTGGGGAGCACGGCTCCACCCGAGCGAGATAGATCCCATTCCGGGGTTTGGCCTTCTGTCGCGAGCAGCTCGTTGAGCCGGTCGAGCCCGGCCGCGTACGCGGCTTGCACGTCGACGTTGTGCATCAGGAACTGCATAGACGGAAACTGGCGCTGGCCGGGGCCGCCGCTCTCGACCCGGCACCCGGCGTGGAAGGCCAGGTCGGCGTCGCCGGAGGCATCCACGAACACCCTGCCGGTGATCGCGAGCGGACCTCGCTTCGACCCGACGATGACCGCCTCGACGGAGCGGCCGCGTCGCACGACCTCCGTGACGTTGGCGTGAAGCAACGAAGTGAGGTTCGGCTCAGCGCTGACCCACCGATCTGCCTGTCGTTTGAACGCCCAGGGCACATAGATGAGAACCGCGGTCTCCTTATATGGGATCGGGCCGAAGCCGGCGCCCGCGGCCTTGAGCTCCTCGGCCCAGGCCTCGGCGAAGCCCCGGCAAACGAGGTCGAATCCCTCAGCCGTCGTCCGATAGAGCCCACAAACCGTGCCCACCCAGGCGGACACGGCGTTTCCCCCGAAGAACCCGTATCGCTCGACGAGCGCGGTCCGCGCGCCCAACCGGGCCGCGGTAAGCGCTGCGGCGAGTCCAGCAGATCCCCCGCCGACGACGACCACGTCCACGTCGAGAACAACGGGCGATGTGCGCTCTCCGAGGCGAACGACCTTTTCATCCATCGGGACCACGGTCCTGTTTTTCACGGCCGGTGTTCGACGCGCGCGCAGTCTACGGCCGGAGCCGGAAGCAGGGCCAACACCATCAACTCGGACGAGCTCACCCCCGCTCGGTTCGCACCTTCTTAGGGCGAACCGGGCGCCCACGGCTGGAGAGCTAGGACGAATGAGCTACAGAGATAGTCACTCCGCGTGGTCAAGCGATCGAGGCGCGAACCCGATAGTCACATTGTTCGATAGTCGAAGTGTTCATTGATATCCGGAAGACAGTCAGTCTCCACGACAAAGGCAAACCCGTCGTAAGACGGGGACGCAAAGCCACGGAGCCCAAGGGGAAACACATGGGCCAGCCGGGTTGCCGAATGGGGACGACGGGTTCGCAAAGCCCGTTGGCCCCGAGGCATGAGATTCAGCAGGGGATGCTGAAAACTCGGGGACGACGGGCTGTCTGTTCCGGCCGGAACAAGGGGCCGAACAGATGGGAAAGCGAACGATCACCGTAACGATGGTCGCGGCGCTCGCCGCGGCGTTCATCGCCCTCGCAGCTCCCTCCGCGAGCGCGCTCTCGAGCTACGAATCCTGCTTCGTCAATTCCTTGAACGCCGAGCGTTCGGCCGTCGGCCGTCCCAAGCTCGTCGTGAAGGGTGACCTCGTGTCGAATGCCCGTAACCACAGCGAGGACATGGCCGCCGACGGGACGATCTACCACAACAGCAAGCTCGGCGATCAGATCTCCGGCGACTGGTGGGCCCTCGGCGAGAACGTCGGGATGGGTCCCTCGTGCTCGTCGATCCACAACGCGTTCATGGATTCGCCCGGTCACAAGGCCAACATCCTCGACAAGGACTACAACCAGATCGGCGTCGGCGTCGTCGTCAGCGACGGAACGATCTACGTCACCGAGGTCTTCGCCGGACGTCCGTCCTCATCGAGCAGCCCGGCACCCGCACCCAAGCCGGTCGTGAAGAAGTCGGCGCCGAAGCCCAGCACTTCCTCGGCGCCGGCACCGAAGCCACAGCCCAAGCCGAAGCCGAAGCCGAAGCCCGCGCCGAAGCCCGTGTACAAGGCGTCGCCGTGGACCGTGGACGTTCTCGTCCAGCTGGCCGGCATGGACGCGCGGCAGGTCGATCCTGCGACCGGCGCCGCGATGGGAGTCTAGAGAAGCCCATCTCCGCGCCCCGGGGCTTCGGCCCCGGGGCCGGCCCCCTTTTGGGCCATCCACCGACCGCTAGCAGTTGAAGATCAGCGTGCAGCGGCGGGGTGGCGGGGCGTGGGGGGTCGGTTCGTCGGTCGGCTCCA
>JBKKCR010000047.1:0-2754 GCA_046712825.1 Actinomycetota bacterium
CGTCGTAGCTCTCGGCCGCCGCGGCGATCTCGCCCAGCATCTCGATCGCTCGCACCATCCCGGGCTTGGCGCCGGCGGCCGAGAGGGTGCGAAGCGCCTCGTGGGCGTCGTCGTCGGCGCGCTGCACGTCGCCGGCGCGAAGGCGAAGGCCGGCGCGCACCAGGTACGCATCGCCGAGCGCGAGCGAAAGGTCGAACTCGCGCGCGATCGAGAAGGCCTCGTCGAGGTGCCCCTGGGCCGCCTCGGAGTCGCCCGCGGCCGCCGACACCGTGGCGAGCCCGACCAGGGCGTCCAAGACCAGGCGCCGAAACTCCATCTCCCGAAGGAACACGAGGGCCTCCTCGAGATGCTCGCCCGCGGGTCCCACGTCCCCCAAAGAATTCTCAGCCATCCCGAGGTAACCGAGGGCGACCGCGAACCCCACCGGGTTTGCGTTGTCTCGGCCGCCCTGGATGGCCCGCTGTAAGAGATGCTGCGCGCGGTCGGGATCCCCCCGCTGTAACGAGTTGAATCCATCGACAGCGTCGAGGAATACCCCAAACCAGGCGTCGCCGAGCTCGTCGATGATCCGGCGTGCCTCGCCGGACAGCGTTTGCGCCTCGCTGAACTCCCCGGCAAAGGTGGCCGTCCAGGAGAGCCAGATCAGGGCCTCCCGAGCGTTCAGCATGTCGCCCGCTCGGTGCGCGATCGCCAGCGATCGCTCCAGGTGCAGCCGCGCCCCGGCAAGATCCATCGCCCAGACGTCCACCAATCCCAGATTGTTCAATGCTTGGGCCGCGAACCATGCGTCACCGCTGGATTCCGACGCGGCAATCGCCTCCTCGAGCCGCCGGCGTGCGGCTTGCGGATCAGAGACGCCGGCTTCCCAGGCCGACCATACGAGCGCGCGGCCGACGATCCTGTCGTCTCCGAGCGAGCGTCCGAGCGCGAGCGCCTCCTCGCAGCATCGCCGGATGGTGTCGAGCTCGAGCAGAAAAGCCGAGAGCCCGGCCACGGTCACGAGCGCCCGCGCCCGAGGACGGTCGGAGCTTCCCTCACGCTCGAGGACAACCAGAGTGCGCTCGCGCCATTCGACTGCATGTGCGAGGACGAAGAACGGGAACAACGCACCCGAGATCCGAAGCGCCTGGTCCGTCGCGTTCGATCGCAGCGCCCACTCCACGGCCGCGCGCAGGTCGTCGTGCTCCGCCCCAAGGATCCCGACCCATTCGCGCAAGCCGGCCGATTCCAGCTCGGACTCGGCGCGCTCGGCGAGCGAGACGAAGAAATCGAGGTGGCGACCTCTCACAGCGGCGGCCTCGCCGGAGTCGGCGAGCCGCTGCCGCCCGTACTGACGCACGGTCTCGAGCAGCCGGTACCGAACCGCCGCGTCGCGCTCCTCGACCTGGATGAGCGACTTGTCGACGAGTTGCGAGAGGACGTCGAGGACCCTCATCGGCTCGAGTCCCTCGCCCGCGCCCACCGCCTCCGCCCCGTCCAGCGTGAACCCTCCGGCGAAGACCGAGAGCCGGCGCAGCAGCGTGCGCTCGTCCTCGTCGAGCAGCGAGAAGCTCCAGTCGACGGACGCTTCCAGCGTGCGCTGGCGCGGCAGCGCCGTGCGCGCGCCGCCCGTCAGCAGCGAGAACCGGTCGTGCAAGCCGTCGGCGATCTGGTCGAGCGTGAGCACGCGCACCCGCGCGGCCGCAAGCTCGATCGCCAGCGCGATGCCGTCGAGCCGCTGGCAGATATCCGCAAGCGCCGGCGCGTTGTCGTTGCGCACCGCGAAGTTCGGACGCACTCGGAGCGCGCGGTCGATGAAGAGACGGACGGCTTCGCACTGCGTCAGCGTTTCGACGCTGGCCGTGCGCTCTGCGGGCAGCGACAGCGAGGGAACCCGCCACGCGGTTTCGCCGGCGACCCCGAGCGGCTCGCGGCTGGTCGCGATGATCTTCATGGAGGAACACGCGACGAGTAGCGCTTCGGCGACCGACGCGCATGCCGCGATCAGGTGCTCGCAGTTGTCCAGGATGACGAGCGCGGCCCGCCCCGAAAGCTGGCGGGCCAAGGTGTCGACGATGTCCTGCCCGGGCACCTCTCGGATCGAAAGGGCAGCCGCGATCGCGCTTCCCACCAGCCCGGGATCGGCGACCGGCGCGAGATCGACGAGCCAGATCCCGTCCGGGAACCGATCGAGCACTTCGGCCCCGACCTGAAGGGCCAGCCGCGTCTTGCCGCACCCGCCGGCGCCCGTCAGCGTCAGCAAGCGCGCGTCGAGCAGCAGCGCTCCGATCTCGCGCATCTCGGCCTCGCGTCCGATGAAACTTGTTAGCTGCATCGGCAGGTTGTTCGCGTGCAGGTCGAGCGAAACCAGCGGCGGGAACTCGGATTCGAGCTCCGCATGGCAGAGCTGGAAGACGTGTTCAGGCCGAGCCAGGTCGCGGAGCCGGTGCTCGCCGAGGTCGATCAGCGTCGCGCCGTCGGGAAGATCGTCGCCCACCAGGTCGCGCGTGGTTCGAGACAGCAGGGTCTGTCCGCCGTGGCCGATCGAACGAAGACGGGCGCATCGGGCCACGGCGGCGCCGAAGTAGTTCCCATCGTCTCGCAGCTGCGCCTCGCCAGTGTGGATGCCGATACGCACCCGGATCTGCGCGCCGCCGGGCCACGGCTCGTCGCGCATGGCACGCTGCATATCCAGCACCGAGCGCACCGCGTCGGACGCGCGCGAGAAAGCGGAAACCGTGGAGTCCCCTTCGCCCTGCTCGACCGGTCGCACTC
>JBKKCR010000048.1:0-8735 GCA_046712825.1 Actinomycetota bacterium
GAAGCGGTCGCGCGGAACGCGGCCGGCGCGGTGCCGGGCGACGTCGAGGACGCGCTTGCCTGCCCGGTCTGCGGGCGGCTGTGCTCACGCGCGGAGGCCGCGACGCACATCTGCGACCGCCTCGAATTCTCAGTCAACTAACAGGAGACGTATCTGTCTCACCGGCTTCGTAGAGTGCCTTCGGAGGTATTCGATGCTGCAACTCGCAATGACCGAAGAACCATTGCCGACGACGTGCTTCGCGTCCACGACTGCCAGAAGACTTCCTGTGACGGAATCCGTGGCCACCTAAGCCCGACCCGAGTGAGCAATAGTTCGCGAACCCCTTGCGATCCGCCTTTGATGACGTCAACGGCCGCTACGATCTGCACCGATGGTCAGGTTCGTGCGCGGGATGGCGAAGCGCCGCCTTCGGCAGGGGTTAGCGGCCTCTGGCGCGCTGTTCGGCGCGCTCGTCCTCGGCGCGTCGGGCGTGGCCGTGTTTCGATCTTCGCGGGTGCCGGACGATGCGTCGGTGTGGCGATTGGTGTTCTCCGACCGTGCGACGGTCGGCTTCGTGCGACTGGCTACCGTCGCCTTGGCCCTGTACGCGATCGCGAGCTCTGCTGCGCTCGTCGTCGGTGGCCGATGGCTTCGGGGGTTGGGCAGTGGCGGACTGCAGGTTGACGACGCTCAAGCCTCCCTCGAGGCGGCAGAGGAGCTCAAGGCCAGAGTTCGACGCGCGGAACAGACGCGCGACGAGGCGATCCGGGTGGCCGAGGAGATGACGCGATGGTTAAATCAAACTTGAGAGCCATGCCCAAGCCGCGCAAGTCTCGCATCCCCCTCGAGCTCCTCGAGAAGCTCGAGGAGTTGCAGCGACGCGCGCAGGAAGAGAGCCGCGAGACCGCGGTGGTCATCGCCCGGGTAGAGAAGTTGCAGCGCCGACTCCGCGAGATCTACGTCGTCCGGTAGCTGCCCCGACCCGATCCCCGGCGTCTGTCCTCTGCCTTCCCAATACGGTGGAGGCGTGAGCACGGGTGACGCGGCGATGGCGCGACTATCCGAACTCGCATGGGTCGGCGTCCGGTGAAAGAGTGTCCTCGATCCGTCTGAGCTCGCGCCGAACGACCGGGCCAGCCCCAAAGCCTCGCCGCGCTTCGTCCCGTCCTTCCCCTTAGCCTCCGAAGACCGCGCGTCCAGTTCCGGATCCGCGACCGGCGCCGCCTCCCCGGCGAACGCGCTTCGGTCGGGGAAAGGCGGGCTGCGCGCGGTTACGAGACAGCGGTCAGAGCGCCCAGCGCGTCAACCAGGCCGTAGCCGAACAGCGGGTCGTACCCCGGCGCGCCCATGTCCTCGGTGCTCGCGAGGATCGCGTCGATGACGCGGGCGGCGTTCTCGGAAGATCGCGCTCCGCCGATCCGGTCGTAGACGAGCGCTGCGATGCCCGACACGTGCGGCGCCGCCATCGAGGTGCCGGAGACCGAGGCGTAGCCTGCTCGCCCGTCGCCGCACGTGTCGAGTGCAGCCGGCCAGAGCGACAGCACATCTGCCCGCGGGTTCCCGCACGCCCCGCTGCCTCCGCCGCCCGGCGCTACGACGGTCGTCGCCTTGCCGGTCGTCGGTTTGGCCGGGTAGTTGGAGTACGAAGCCCGGTGATCCTCCCGGTCGACCGCGCCGACGCAGATCACGCCCTCGACGACGGCGGGATACTCGCAGAGCGGAGCCGCGTTGTTCCCGGCCGCGGCGACCACGACGACGCCATGCGAGGTCGCGTAGTGAACCGCGTCGTCCAGCGACGACATCTGTCCCGGGATCGAGTCGAGCACGGTCCCCGAGCTGAGCGACAGGTTGATCACGTGCGCGCCCGCGTCGGTCGCGCGCACGATCGCGAGGCGGATCGCCTCGAGGTACCCCTGGTTGTCCCCGTCCAGCACGCGGAACGGCAGGATCGTTGCGTCGGGCGCGACGCCGACGGTCCCGACGCCGTTGCGGGTGCACGCGCCGATGATGCCGGCGACGTGCGTGCCGTGGCCGTTCGCGTCTCGCGCGCCCGCGCCGTCGCCGATGAAGTCCGATCCGTCCACGGAGAGCACCTTCCCCGCGCAGGTCAGATCCGGATGCGAAGGATCGATCCCGCTGTCGATCACCGCGACCCGCACCCCGAACCCCGTCGCCTGCGTCTGCCGCCACGCCTCGACCGCGTGGATCCGCGCCGGGCCCCACTGGTCGGCCGCGAGCGGATCATCGATCGCCCCCGCGTACGAGCGGCGAGCGGAGAGCGGAGAGAACTTCGGGAACGGCAGCCCCCGCACCTCGCCGATCGTCAGCTTCAACGGCCGCGCGATGTGCGACGGGTAGATCCCCTCGGCGCCGTCGTAGGTGGCGGCCACGCGGAACGGCAGCCCGCTCATCGACACGCCGAAGAGCGTGACCGGCAGCGAGGCGCGAGCGACGCCGTGCGCGTCGGTGACGGCGTCGGTCTCGAAGATGTTGAGCCAACGGTTGTTGAGCATGTCGTATGTGGCCTGCCCGTAGTCGGGGTAGTCGTCCACCTGCAGGTCGAACCGCACCACCGCGCCGGCGAGCGGCCGTCCGTTCGGGTTCCGCAGCCGTGCCTCGACGGGGATGCGGCGCATCGCCTCGGTCGCCGCGCGCGGGGTCGTCGAGGTCAGCTCGAGCGCCGCGCCGGATCCGTGGGCGTTGGGGGCGACGCCGACGCCGCCCGGTTGCGATCCGCCGTCGGGCGCCTGGCGCGGTGGGTCCGAGCCGGAGTACCGGCATTCGGACCAGGTGCCGAAGCCGCGGTGCATCGTCGGTCCCGCGCAGCCGATCGGACGGGACGGCGTCGAGATGATCGTGGGAGCCGCGCCCAACGCGACGAGCGCGCCTTGCGCGCCGGCACCTTGCATCTGCGGCCAGGTGCTGCCGATCTCGAGCGCGCCGCCGGCGTCGGGAACGGCCGTCGCCCGCTTCTCGCTCGAAGCCGTGATGCGGTCGGTCTTCCCGCCGGCGTCGAGGAGAGCGCCGAGCACGCCGAGGAAGCTGGCGTCCGAGGCGCCCTGCACGTTCTGGAACACGGTCTCCTGCGCGATGACCGTGAGGCGCGGGACGCCGACCGGCCGGCGTGCGTGAACGACGCCCATCACGTCGGCGTTCGATCGAACGGTGTAGACGTCGGAGCCGGCGTCGTCGGCGATCACGCCCGATCCGCCGGTGATGCCGGTGCCCTGCACGAACATCAGCGGCGAGTCGTAGCCGACCACCTCGAGCTTGGGAGGCTCTTTCGGATGGGACAGACGGTCGCGGAGCACGACGCGGAGCCGCTCGAGATTTTCCGCGGTGTAGGAGTCGTTCCCGGCGTGGTCGTTGATCAGGCCCTCGCCTTCGTAGAACCCGCCGCCTTGCACCCAGAGCTGGCTCGGCATCGCGCTGTCGAAGTACGCGTCCTCGGGGTTGTTGGAGGCGATTACGGTCGCCCTGGCCAGCGGGCAGCCACACCGGTCGCTCACGGTGATGCGCTTCCGCGTCGATATCGTCGAGCGCGCCGCATAGACGTCGTCCCCGCCGAGGTCGTCCAGGATCCCGAGTGTCCCCTCGTGGAATCCGACGCCGTGAGCAACCAGCATCTGCTGAACGAAGCCGGTGCTCGCGATGCGGGCGTCGTACCGGGTCGGCCCGACGCCTTCGAGCAGAACGCCGATGCCGCCGGGCGCGCCGTCGGCGCCTTCGACAGCGCCGTGCGTGACGAGCTGTCCGTACGCCACGGGATCGGCGATCAGGTCGCCGCGGCGCACCGGATAACGGTCGGCGGGAGCGGCGATCAAGCCGAGCGTCGCGGTGAGCGAGTCGCCGCCGCCGTCATCCACGAGCACGCCGGTCCCCGCCTTACCGCCGGCGCCTTGCGCGAAGGCGGCACGTTCGACGAGAGCCTTGATGCTGCGCTGACGCCCGGTTCCCGCGGCGAGGGAGTAACGGTCGTCGCCCATCCCCGAGTCGATCAACGCGCCGATCGAGCCCGTCGTGTCCACATAATCGAGGGGATCGCAACCGCCGCACTCGATGCCCCAGCCCGCGCCCTGGACGACGGCCGCCGCGCGCTCCTGCGTGCCGGAGGGGAGCCTCGCCTCGTAACGGTCGGCACCGCCCGCGTCGAACAGTACGCCGACGCCGCCCTCGAGCGCCGCGCCGTGCGCAACGAGCATCTGCGACGAGAGGCTCTTCGGAACGACCGCTGTGTGCACGTCGTCGCCGCCGAGGTCGACGACGAAGCCGACCGCGCCGCCGAACGCGGATCCGCTTCCGAGAACGAGGTCCGTGTCGCCGACCCGCGTCGCGGCGTAGCGGTCGTTGCCGGCGAGATCGACCACGATCGAAAGGGGCTGCAGGGCCGAGTGCTCCGAGGCCTTCAGCGTTCCGACCGCGGCGCCGGCACCGCGGTAGACGTCGTCGCCTCCGAAGTCGACGGTGACTGCGGCCGGCTCGGTGTAGGTGTTGGAGGCGTCGGATCCCACGCACAGGACCGGCAGCTGGTCGAGGAGGTCGCACCCCAGCGCTTCGCCGGCCGTCGCGTCGCCCGCTTGCGCGGCGGCGGATGCTTGCAACCCGGGGAGGGCGGCGTCGATGGCTCGGGCGAGGAAGAGTGCAGCGCTCGCAGCCGCGCCGTCGGAGGATGCGCGAGGCGTCCACCAGCGGTTGCCGGACGGGCGTCCCTCGACCCAGCGTCGCGGCAGGTCCAGATCGCCGGTGCGGGGATCGATCCGGCTGGCGGCGATGCGCCTGCTCCGATCGTGGGCGGTCAGCGCGGCGAGCGTCTGTTGAACGTCGACGGACGGTGCGCTTTCGAGCATCGCTGTGGCCGCGCGCGCTGCGTCGGCGAGGCGATCGAGCGGAGGGGCGGAGGACGGCGCGGAGGGGGCCGGCGCGGCGATGCCCGATACCGCGAGCAAGCCCCGGACGAGGGACTCGAGGGAGCCGGACTCGAGGCTCGCGCGGATGGTCACGGCGCGGTCGCGCAGGAGCCGGACGACGGGTTGCGTCTTTGGCGAGAGATAGTCGATCGGGTCGGAAGACCGGGGCTCGCGGCCGGCACCGGACGAGGATCCGGCGGCCAGGACGGCCAGGGCGAGGGACAGGGGGGCCCGGCCTCCCCGGCGGCTTCCTCGCGCCCGGCCGAGCATGCGGCATAGTTCGCCCGATTCGGGGGGATGTCCTGCCTCAGTCGTCGGGGTCGACCGCGGCGGCGACCGGGTCGGGTCCCCGAGCCCGACGCCGAGTAAATGGAGTCCGTTTCTTAGCGGACGAGTCTGCGCACGAGATCGACCACTCGCTCGAGATCCTCGTCGGAAAGATCCGGTAGCGAGCGGTGCACCTCGGCGAGAAGGGCTTCGCGGCTTGGTGAGGGTTCCATCGCCTCGGCTACGTGCGGAGCCGACCGGGGGCTGAACCAGCTCGATGTGCGTGTCATTCGCGGCGCCGGGCTCGCGATCGAGTCCGCCGCGTACATCACTCGATCCTCCGGTGCGGTGAGCTCTTCGGCGGCAGCCATCACTTCGTGTAGCGGCACCTCGAGTGCTTCGGCGATCACTCGCAGGACCCGCGGCGACCCGGCCTTCGCGCCGCTCCGGTGGGGCTGTTCGCCAACGATCCGTTCACGCTCGGCTGCGAGGTCGCCGCGATCACGCATGGCCACCCGAGCGGCTACCTCGCGGCGGGCGCGTTCGCGCAGATGATCGCCGTGCTCAAAGACGGCGGCTCGATCGACGAGGCGCTCGACCGCGCGATGCGCGAGCTCGCCGGCCACCCCGGCCACGAGGAAGTCACCGACGCGCTCGAGCGGGCCCGCTCGGCTGCGCGAGGAGAGTCGGCCACGCCCGGCACGATCGAGTGGCTCGGCGCCGGCTGGGTGGCGGAGGAGGCGCTCGCGATCGGCGTGTTCTGCGCGCTCAAGGCGACCGACTTCGCCCTGGGCGTGCGGCTCGCGGTCAACCACTCGGGCGACAGCGACTCGACCGGCTCGATCGCCGGGAACCTGCTCGGGGCGATGCTGGGCGTCGAGGCGATCCCACAGACGTGGCTCGACCGGCTCGAAGCCCGGCAGATCATCGAGACCCTCGCCGACGACATGCGGCGCGTGTTGACGTTCTCTTCGTCTCCGATGGGATGGGAACCGATCGGCAACGAGGTCACCGAGGACTTCTTCCGCCGCTACCCGCCGAACTAGTTCGTCCCACTCGCGAACGAGCAGTTGTTCGCGAAGCGGCTGCGATCAGCAGGAGAAGGGGCATCGAGAAGCTACGATCGGTCGGCCATGACCACCAAGCGCCGGATCCGCGCGCGGTCGCTTCAACGCTGGGCTGCGAGCACTGCTGCCGTGCTCGCCGTCGCCCTCGCGGTCGCCGGCGTGGTCTTCTTCAGAGCCGGGGCGAACGATCCGAAGGAGCCATTCTGGCGCCTTCTTCTGTCGGATCGCGTGACTCTCGGATTCGTGCGACTCGCCACCGTGGCGCTGGCGCTCTACGTCATCTCGAGCGTTGCGGCCCTGGCGGCGGGTGAACGCTGGCTGAAGTCGCTTAGCGCGGGCGGGTTCGAGGCAGACGAAATTCGTGCTTCGGACGAGGAATTGGCGAAGTTGGAGGCAGGTTCGCGAGCCATCGAGCGTGACCTCGATCAAGTGATCCGATTGTTGAGGGGGCCGGGGGATGGTTAAATCGAACCCGAGCGTCATGCCGAAGTCACAGAAGCGTCCCCTCGACGAAGAAACCCTCCGGAAACTGGAGGAGATCGAGCAGCGCGCCCGGGAACGTCGCCTCGAGATGGCCGAGTTGTTCGCACGGATCCGTCAACGGCTGCGAGCGATGGCCGCCGGCCGGTAGCTATTCGACCGGCTCGGCTCGATCCTCCCTTGACGTTTGACTTAAGACCCCCGTACAATCGTACGGTCCGGTGCTTTGTACGGGAAGGCTCTCATGGCGATCAAGAGCGAACGCGTCGAGGCGCGTCTTTCCTCGGATGAGCGGAGGTTGATCGATCAGGCGGCGGCTCTCGCGGGGCAATCGCTATCGGCGTTCATGGTGGGGGCTGCCGGCGAGAAGGCCGAACTCCTCATAGCCGCTCAGACTACGACGGTCGTTCCGGCCGAATACTTCGATCGGCTCCTCTCGGCGATCGACCGGGCCGATCGCGCTCCCGCGCTTGCGCGGGCCGCAAAGCGTGCACGCCGCCGGCAGCGCATCGAGTGAGCTACCGGCTCGAGCCTCTCCGCGAGGGTCGCGAGCTCGAACCGTTCGATTGCGGCAACACAGCGCTCAGCGAGTGGCTCAAACGCTATGCGATCCATGCGCGCGGTCAGGGCACTCGAACGTTCCTCCTCATCGACGAGGAGACCGGTTCGGTGGCGGGATACTTCGCGATCGCGCCGCACCTGTTGGCGCGCGAGGATGCCCCTCCGCGGATCGGCCGAGGAGCTCCGACGCGGATCCCCGCCATCCTGCTCGCGAAGCTCGCGGTCGACCGCCGGGTACAGGGCCGCGGACTGGGAAGCGATCTGCTCATCAAGGCTCTCGAGACGATCGTGGAAGCAGCCAGGGCCGCCGGTGGCAAGATCGTTGTCGTCGATGCGATCGATGAGAACGCGCGAACGTTCTACGAGCATCACGATTTCGAGGTCACGCCGGACGATCCGTCTCGCCTCGTGAAAAAGCTCAGCACGATCGCGAAGGCCCTCGAGCTTCCCTGGCCCTAGCGAGCCGGCGTAACCGAATCACACCGCTGTAATCGTCATACCCCCTTCTTACCTTTGGTGTGAAAGGACGTGATGCCAAATGCCTAAGCCACGACGCAAGCACCCGGGGTTCAACAGCCTCGAGCTGTCGCTCCAGGGACGTCAGTTCCTCCGCTTTCTCGAAAGCGCGGTAGGGGAGGACGTCAACTGGCGTGCGATCGGAAGCACGCGCGAGCGCTTCCACGTCTTCGAGGTCCGCGGCTCGGCCGACCGGGTCGTGCTCGTCGAGACGCCCGGGCGGATCGAGGCCGGCGTGTGGGTCGAACGGACGGCATTCCGTCACGACATCGACGGGCTGCCTCTCACCGCACAGGTCGAGGTCCTGACCAACCGCTTCGATCCGGGGATCTGGGCCGGCGAGACCGGCGATCGCACCATCCTCGACCTTCCGGAGCGGGCACGCCGGAAGGAAACCGACCGACGCTCAGAGGAGATCGGAACGGTAAGCGATCAGATCACGATGACCCTCGGGCCTCGCTCGGATGCCGCAGAGGAGATCGCCGGGATCGCCTGGACGAAGATCGAGGCGGTCATCGACGAAGCGAACCGGCGGTCGGCGCGTGGGTCGGCGCCGGAAGGTGTCGAGGACGCAGTTGCCTGTCCGGTGTGCGGGCGGCTGTGCAGCCGGGCCGAGGCGGCGAAGCACATCTGCGACCGCCTCGAGTTCTCGACGAATTAGCATCGTGATCCGCGCCATCGCGAACGCCGACCTGCGCGCGGAGGATGTGCCGGAGACCGACGCGCCGTGGGACAAGATCTTCGAGTTCGCGTTGTCTTTCGACGGCTACTCACTGTTCGGAGGCTCCGGGCCGTGCGCTGAGCTCGCAAACGAAACGGCGGAGCACTATCAAGGCACCTCTTCGCTGCCTGACTCCCTGGATCTCACTCGCCTGCGTGTGTGTCTGTTCTATGAACAGCGGCGTTGGCACCACTTTGGATATGGGCCTACCGCTGAGGCCCGCGAGTATTTCGG
>JBKKCR010000049.1:0-3239 GCA_046712825.1 Actinomycetota bacterium
AGAGCACAGCGATCCGTGCCCGAGTCCTGAGGAGCCTCTTCATGCCATCCCCCTTCAAGCGACGATCGTTGAGCTTGCCGTGGCGCCTTGCAGCTCGAGATTGACCCCGAAACGGAGCGACAACATCCGCCGAATGGCATATATCGGTCGGCGGCGGGGCGAGAACGGTGCCAGGAGGGCTCCTCAATATCGGGCTGGCCGGGCCCGTCATCACGCGCGTTTGTACTACTTGTACAACTTGCACAGATCGACTATCCTAACCCCCGAGGAGGCCACCAGATGGAGACCCATTACCGCTTCAGCGATGCCCGTAAGGACTTCAGCTCCCTGTACGACCGTGTGGAGAACGGCTCGATCGCGGTGGTGCAGCGGCGCGGATCAAAACCCGTGGCGATGGTCGATGCCGAGGAGCACGAACGCCTCCTCGCGCTCCACTTCCCCTTCGCCGTCCAGGTTCGCGTTGGCAAGGACAGTGTCGCGATGTGGGTGGAGAACCTCCCGATCCATGCCCAAGCAGATGACTTCGCGTTGGCGACGGACGCGCTTGCGACAGAACTCGTCGAGTACGCCGAGGAGTGGGAGAGTGAGCTTCGGTTCGCGCCGAACCACAAGGGCTTCTGGGGGTACGTGCGTCGCATCGAGCTCGCCGGCAGCGAGCAGGCTGTTGCCGAGATGCTCGTGGCCGACGCTGAGGCTGCGTCCGCCGCTGCGCCGGCGTGAGACTGCCGAGTACTTCGGATCTCCACCGGTTCTGCGAAATCGACGAGTGGGGGATCAAGAAGACAGCTCGGGGCAAGAAGGCCGGGGACCATACCCGCTACGCGAAGACGCTTCCCGACGGTACGGTCTTGAGAACGAAGGTATCCCACGGTCGGAAGGGCATCGACGACGCGGACCTGTTCTCGCACATCCTTCGGACGCAGCTGCAGGTCACCGCGGAGCAATACTGGGAAGCTGTCGATCAGGGAACCAAGCCGCAACGTCCAGTGACCGAGCCCGAAGCTCCACCGAAAGAAGCGATACCGTTCGACCTGGCTCGCAACCTTCTGACCAAAGTCGGCGTCCTCCAAGAGGATCTCGCGCTCATGAGCAAGGAAGAGGCCGTCGCTCGGTGGCACGAGTACCTCAGCTCAGGGGGTTCATGACGACGCGGCGGACCGTCACATCCGCTTCCGGATCTCGCCGTCGTGAAGGTCAAGCGCTTCTGCGATCACAAGATCTCTGCGCGCGTGCGCGATCAACTGAGGGCCTCATCAGGCGCGCAACACGCGCAGAGCCGACAGAGCCGCGTTCGCGCCGCACATCCCGTGGACCCCGGCGCCGGGCGGCGTCGCGGCCGAGCAGATGAACAGGTTCCCCGAGCCCGTGGCGTATGGGTCGAGCGCGAGCCGCGGGCGGAAGATCACCTGCATCGGCGTGTTGGCTCCGGTCGAGATGTCTCCGCCGACGTAGTTGGAGTTGTAGGCCTCGATATCGGCCGGCGTCGACACGTGTCGGGCGACGATGCGTTCGCGGAAGCCCGGCGCGAAGCGTTCGATCTGCGCGAGCATCGCCTCGCTCGCGTCGCCTGCGTAGCCGGGCGGCACGTGCGCGTAAACCCATACCGGATGCACGTCGCCTTTCGAGCGTCCCGGATCCGCGAGGTACTGCTGCCCGACGAGCATGAACGGCCGCTCGGGCATCCGTCCGCGATGGACCTCGGCCTCGGCAGCGACGATCTCCTCGAGCGTGCCGCCGACGTGGACCGTCGCCGCGCGACGGCACGCCTCGGCCGTCCAGGGGATGCCGCCCTCGACGGCGAGGTCGAGCTTGAACGCGGCGGGGCCGTAGCGGTAGCGGGTTAAAGCGCGCGATACGCGAGCCGGAAGCTTGTCGCCGGCCACCCGCACGACGTCGCGCGGCGAGAGATCGAGCAGCACCACGCGCGAGTCCGGGAGCTGATCCAGCGACGTGACGCGGACCCCGGTCTCGCTGGTCCCGCCGAGCTTGCCGAACCGTGCGGAAAGCGCTCTGGTTATCGCTGCCGAGCCGCCCTCGGCGACCGGCCAGCCCACCGCGTGCGCTGAGGCGATCAGCATCAACCCGATGGCAGCGGTGGTCGGGCTCGTCAGCGGATGGATCGCATGCGCCGCGCAGCCGGCGAACAGAGCGCGGGCCTCGTCGGTCTTCCAGCGACGCGCGATGAACGTGGCGGGCAACAGCGCCCGCGGGCCGAATCGCAGGAGGGCGAACGGATGACGCGGGACGTGCAGGATCGGACGGAGCAGGTCCTCGGTCAGCGCCTCGAATCGACCGGCGAGCGGCTCGAACAACCGGCGCCACGCGTCGCCGTCGGATCCACCGAGCACCACCGCGGTACGCGCGACGTCGCGGTGAACCGCGGCGGCCCGACCGCCGTCGAGCGGGTGAGCCAGCTCGATCTCGCTCCAGGCCCATCGCAGGCCGTCGACCTCCAGTTCGAGCGATTTCAAGAAAGGCGACGCCGCGGCGAACGGGTGGATGCCGGAGCAGACGTCGTGGATCAGACCGGGAAGGGTCAGCTCGCGGCTGCGCGCTCCTCCGCCAAGCTCGTCGTTCGCCTCGATGAGGTGAACGCTGAAGCCCTCGTGCGCGATGGCGACTGCGGCCGCGAGCCCATTCGGGCCGCCGCCGACAACGACCGCATCGATCAACGGGGCGGCGCGGCGGCCGGCGCGCCCTCCCACGGCTGGCGGGCGAGCAGCGAGCGGATCTCGACGTCACCCTCCTCGATGAGGCCGGTGGCCGCGTCCCAGATGAAGTAGTGATGTGCCTGCCGCTGGAGCGGCTGCGATTCGAGGAAGATCACGCGGAGGTCTCCCGGTGCGAAGCCGCAGCGCTCCTGGATCGCCGTGAGCAGCTGGTGGTGATGCAAGTGGCCGTCGCCGAAGTTCCAGCCGAGCACGATGCCGGCGACGATCTCCCCGTCACGGACGTCGTAAGCCTCGACGTCGTCGACGGCTCGAGCCATCAGCTCGTTGAACGCGCGACCGTGCAGGTGCATCGCCCGGAAAGCGAGTCCACGCCCGACCAGGGCCCACGCCGTCACCTCGTCGAACATCGGCGTGAGCTGTTTCGCGAGCGTCGGCGCGACCTTGGTGATGCGCTCGTCGAGCCGGTCCTCCAGGCCCTTTCGGAACAGCCACTGGCTCGCGCCCCAGTTGCCTGCGTAGTAGCGCATCGACGGCAGGAACGACACCAGGTCCGGACGCAGGTTCCCG
>JBKKCR010000050.1:0-10080 GCA_046712825.1 Actinomycetota bacterium
ACGGAGTGCCGTCGTCGTTGCGCAGCACAACCTCGTAGCCGGGGATCACCTTCCCGACGGTCCCGAGCTTGGGGGCGTCGGGCGGATTCACCGAGATCACCGCTCCCGATTCCGTGCAGCCGTAGCCTTCGCAGATCTTGACGTTCGGGACGCGCCGCATGAACTCCGCGCCGATCTCGGGCGCCAAAGGAGCCGCGCCGGACGTGAGGAACCGCAGGGACGACAGGTCGTATTCCTCGAGCGGCTGGCCGAGAAGGATCTGGATCATCGACGGCACTACCGTCCCCCGTTGCACCTTCATGTCCTGGCTGAGCCGAAGCCACTCCACCGGATCGAACCATTTCATCAGGATTCCGTCGCCCGGCTCCTTCGTGTGGAGCGAGACGACACTCACGATCAGCCCGAACGAGTGAGACAGCGGCAGCGGCACGAGCACACGCTTGACTCCCGGTACGAACGAAGCCTCGTCGGCGGAGCGCCCGCAGTACCAGAGGTTCTCGTGCGAGAGCATCACGCCCTTGGCTCGCCCCGTGGTTCCTCCCGTGTACATCAGCGCCGCGAGGTCGGAGTCGTCTCGGATCACGATCTCGCCGGGCGCGGCGTCCTCGAGCGATGCCAGCGAGATCACGCCGTCCTGCTCGGGTCCGAGCGAGATGATCCACTTCAACGTCGACACGCCCTCGGCCGCCTTGCGCACGTTGTCGAGGAACTCAGGGGTCGTCACGATCGCGGAGGCTTCCGAGTCCTCGAGGATGCGACGGACCTCGTCCGGAGGGAGCAGGAAGATCAGCGGCGTGATCGCCGCGCCCGCACTCCAGAGCCCGCCGTACACGATGCCGACCTCAGGGCAGTTGGCCATGAGGACGGCGACGCGATCGCCGGGCGCGATCCCGAGTTCCCTGAAGCCGGTGCTGACCTTGCGCGAGCGCTCGAAGAACTCACCGGAGCGGTACCACTTGCCTTCGAAGAAAAGCGACTCGCGATCGCCGTTCCGCTCGAACGACTGCTCGCCGAGCACCGCAAGATTGTGCTCACCCTTGGCCATCGCGACCGCCCTCCCCTTGATCGAGGTGGGGACAGGCTACAGAGCGATGCGCTCCCGGTGCCATGCGGCCGTACCCCAAGCGTGCGCGAGAGCGGTCGCCTTGTTCAGCCAGAGATGCAGATCATGCTCGTGGGTGTAGCCGATCGCGCCGTGTACTTGGAGCGCCGCCCGGCACGCGTTCATCGCGGCGTCGGACGCGTACGCCTTGGCCATCGAAACGTGCCTCGCGCTCTGCTCGTCGCCGGTCGCGACCGACCAGGCGGCGCGATAGACGACGGGTCGCGCGAACTCGAGCCCGAGCAGTGCGTCGGCGAGGAGATGCTTCACCGCCTGGAACGAGCCGATCGGCTTACCGAACTGTTGGCGCTCCTTCGCGTACGAGGCCGCGAGCTCGATCGCACGGTCGGCGATGCCGCATAGCACGGCCGCCGTGCAAAGCGCGCCTCGGTCGAAGGCGGCTTCGAGCAACGATCGCGCAGCGTCGCCGGAGGCGATCACGGTTCCCGCAGTGTCGGGTACCTCGACCCTTTGGAAATGACGCGTCTCGTCGATCGATCTTGGATCGAATAGGGAGAGATCCCCACCGGCCAGCACTCGGATCGTGTCCGCGCGCCCAAGCAAGAGGAGTGGCGCCCTGTTCGCGTCCAGCGCGCCGGGCAACCCGGGGATCGCGACCGCGATCTCGGCAATCCCTTTGGCGATCCGCGGGAGCCATTCCGCCTGGATGTCCGTGGGAGCGGCCTCCTTCAGGATCGCGACCGCGACGGCAGCGGTCTCAACCAGCGGCAAAGGGACTGCAGCGCGGCCCGCTTCCTCCAGCGGGAGGACAAGGTCGAGCTCGTCGCTCCCGAGCCCTCCGAACTTCTCGGGAACGGTCAGTCCCATCACGCCGATTTCCCCGAGCCCATGCCACAATCGGATGCGAGCGCGGTTGTCTCGCGAGGTCGACACGACTCTCTCCGGCGGACACTCTTTCGCCAGGAAGTCGCGGACGGCGCGTTGGAAGGCGCGCTGCTCGTCGGTGAACGTGAACTGCATCCCTCAGCTCCGCGGGAGGCCGAGCACGCGCTCGGCGACGATGTTGCGCTGGATCTCGTTCGTGCCGGCGTAGATCGGCCCCGCGAGCGAGAACAGGAAGCCGTCGGTCCACGGCCCCGCCAGCTCGGCTTCCTCGCCGAGCACGGACAGAGCCGTGCGGTGTATGTGCAGGTCCATCTCGGACCAGAAGATCTTGTTGAGGCTCGTCTCGGCGCCTACCTCGCCGCCGGCGAGGAAGTGCGAGACCGTCCAGTAGGTGTGCAGCCGGTAGGCCTCGGTGTCGGTGACCGCGCGGGCAACCTCATCGCGCAACGACGCCGGCAGCGCAGCCGCTCGGGACTCGTAGAGCTTAAGGAGACGCGCCGCCGTCGCCATGAAACGGCCCGGCGAGCGGAGCACCACGCCGCGCTCGAACCCCGTGGTCGACATCGCGATCTTCCAGCCCTCTCCGCGCTCGCCGAGCGTGTTGGCGACCGGGACCCGCACGTCGTCAAGGAACACCTCCGCGAAGCCGGCCTCGCCGTCGAGCTGCGCGATCGGCCGGACGGTCACCCCCGGCGCGTCGAGCGGCACGAGGATGTACGAAAGCCCGCGATGCCGTTCAGAGCCGGGCTCCGTTCGGAAGATGCCGAACATCCAGTCGGCGAACGCCCCTCGCGAGCACCACGTCTTCTGACCGCTGAGCACCCACTCGTCGCCGTCGAGCGCCGCGCGCGAGGTGAGTGACGCGAGATCCGATCCCGAGTTCGGCTCGGACCATCCCTGGCACCACACCTCGTCCGAGCGCGCGATCTTCGGCAGGTAGCGCGCCTTCTGCTCGGGTGTCCCGAACTCGAGCACCACCGGCCCGAGCAGGAATATGCCGTTCTGGTTCACGCGGCCCGGCGCGCCGGAGCCCCAGTATTCCTCTTCGAAGATCAGCCATTCGATGAGCCCGGCGCCGCGACCGCCGTACTCCTCGGGCCAGTTGACGACCGCCCAGCCGGCGTCGGCGAGGCGCCGCTCCCACTCGCGGTGCGCCGCGAACCCCTCGGCCGTGTCGAACGAGGGCAGCGGCCCGCGCGGGACGTTGGCGTCAAGCCATGCGCGCGCCTCGGCGCGGAACGCCTCTTGAGCGGGGGTGAACGTCAGGTCCAAGGCCGCCCGAGTGTATCTGACGACCCGTCAGGTCAGATGACGACTGCTCCCGGCAGGCCGCGGAAGTCCGCGTCCGTGGTGACAAGGGTCGCCCCGTGACGTACCGCCGTCGCATAGACCATCGCGTCGGCCATGGCCAGGCGGTTCTCGAGCGCGACGTCGGCCGCCTCGAGCGCGAGCGACTCGTCGACCGGCTCGATCACCGCCCGGCGCAAGGCGGCGACCGCTTCCAGGGCTCGGTCCTCGGAAAGGTCCCGACGAACGACCTTATACACCTCGTAGATCTGGATCGCGCTGACCAGGAGCGGCTCGCGGCCTTCGATGTATCCGGCGAACGCGCCGGCGAGGGGTCGGTCGGCCAGGTACTCGATCCAGCCGCTGGAGTCGACGAGGATCAGAGCCGGTCCTTCTTCTCCCGAACGCTCTTGGGCGTCGCTCCCTTGGCGATCCCTCGGGTCGCGCGCACGCCTCGGTCCGGGACGAGGTAAAGGACGCCGCCCTTGTCGATGACGGTGAACCGCATGCCGGGTCGCAAGCGCATCCGCGTGCGGGCGCCCTTCGGAAGCACGAGCTGAAACTTGGTGGAAAGGGTCACGGTTTCCATCGTCTTACGAAAACTATATCGATGCTGAATCGGTAAGTCAACCGTAACGAGGGGCGCGTTTCGGGCGTAGGGCGCGCTCGCGTTAAAGTCCGGAGCCCAACCATCGAAGGAGCGACCATGGCCCCGTACAAGGTCATCCAGTGGAGCACGGGCAACGTCGGACGGTACGCGCTGCGCGGGATCATCAACCATCCCGACCTCGAGCTCGTCGGGCTGTGGGTCCACTCCGAGAAGAAGGCCGGCATGGACGCGGGCGAGCTCGCCGGCGTCGGCCCGACCGGCGTGATCGCCACCAACGACGCCGACGCGTTGCTCGCGATGGACGCCGACGTCGTCGTCTACAACGCGACGGGCGACCTCCGTCCGCACGAGGCCGTCGAGGACGCCGTGCGCATCCTGAATTCCGGCAAGAACCTGGTCGGCACCGCGCTCGTGCCGATGGTCTACCCGCCGAGCGCGCCCGAGCAGATGCGCGACCCGATCCAGGAGGCGTGCCTGCGGAACAAGGTGTCGTGCTTCACCTCGGGCATCGACCCGGGCGTCGCGAACGACCTGATCCCGCTGGTGCTGACCGGGCTCGCCGAGCGGATCGACTCGGTGCGCGTGCAGGAGATCCTCAACTACGCGACCTACGACCAGCCCGAGGTCCTCTTCCACACGATGGGCTTCGCGAAGCCGCTCGACCACACACCGATCCTGCTCGTCCCCGGCGTGCTGTCGCTCGCGTGGGGCTGCATCGTGAACGTGATCGCGGCCGGCCTCGGCGTCGAGCTCGACGAGATCCGCGAGGTCGTCGTCGAGAAGATCCCCGCGCCCGAGACCTTCGAGATCCCCTCCGGCACCGTCGAGAAGGGCACGATGGCCGGCCTCCGCTTCGAGATCCAGGGCATCGTCGGCGGCGAGCCGCGCATCGTCGTCGAGCACATCACGCGCCTCCGCGAGGACATCGCGCCCCACTGGCCCGCCCAGCCGGGGAAGGGCGGCTACGTCGTGCGCCTGGAGGGCTCGCCTTCCATGAAGGTCACGCTGGAGCTCGAGGGCGATGGCGGCGACGAGAACTCCGGCGGCCTGATCGTCACCGCGATGCGGCTGCTGAACGCGATCCCGGCCGTCGTTGCGGCGCCGCCGGGCCTGCTTAGCGCTTTGGACATCCCGCTGATCACCGGCCGAAACCTCATGCGCTGACCGTAGGGACGTCCCAAATCGCCGGCGTGCGGCGTATAAGGGGCGTGATCGGCGCAGGTCGGGAGGCACGTATCGGTATCCTCGAGCCGTCGCGAGCACGCCACGAGCGCCTCGCGGCGTGGTACGACGCCGAATATCAGCCCCTCCTTCGCTTCGCATACTTCCTGACCGCCGACGCGGCCGAGGCGGAGGACCTGGTCCAGGAGACGTTCGTGCGGCTCCACCGGGCCGGCGAACGCGTCTACGACGAGGGTTTCCGCCCATACGCACGCCAGACACTGCTCAATCTCCGACGCTCGTCCCTCCGGAGCGCGTTCCGGGAACGCCGCGCCTTCACCAGAATTCACGTTGAGGGAGCCGGCGGCGACCCCGCAGAGACCGGCGCAGGTACGGATGTTCGCCGGGCGCTGATGGGCCTTACCGTGCGCCAGCGAGCGTGCCTCGCGCTTCGCTTCTACGAGGACCTGCATGTGCGAGACATCGCCGAGACGCTGGGGTTGAGCGAGGAGGCTGTCCGAAAGCACATCCAGCGAGGTCTGGACCGGATGCGTTCCGCGCTGGGAGAGGAGAATCCCGGATGAGCGTCGAGTCGAGGGTAAAGCAAGAATTCGAGCGACTCGCCGGAGAAGTGCAGCCTCGAGCGGACGGCTGGCGTGACGTCGAGGCGCGGATCCGGCGGGAGCGAGGCGTCCGCATCGCGCGTTCATCGCTGATCGCCGCCGCCGCGGTCGCGATCGTCTTCGCAGCCCTGCGGCTGGGGACGGAGCAGCCCGTCGTGCTGGAACCGCCACCCGTCGGTAACGGCCGGCTCGCCTTCGTCCGCGCCGACCCGGCCACCGTGAGAGAAGGTCAAGTGCCGGCCACGGCGCTCTACTCCGTCGAGCCGAACGGAACGGGTCTCAGGATGCTTGCGGACGGAATCAATTACCGATCGCGTCCTGCCTGGTCTCGGGACGGTTCGATGATCGCATTCGCGCGAGGCGACGACATCCTGGTCGCCAACTCGGACGGCAGCGGTACGCGAACGCTTGTCGATTGCGCATTCCCGACCTGCAGCGCATCCCACCCCGTCTGGCTGCCCAACCAGACGCACATCGGGTTCGTTCGCACCGAAGGCCCCCGCGTAAGCATCTGGGTCGTCCGTGCGGACGGTAGCGGACTTGCCGATCTCGGGATTTCCTTTCGACAGATCTCGGACCACTCCTGGTCGCCGGACGGCCGGCGTGTGGCGGTGGCGGGGCAGCGGGGAGAGGACGGCATCCACGCGATCTACATCGTGAGGGTAGTGAACGGGGAATTGCTATCGACCATCGAGCCTCCTGGTATCGAGATCGGCGAGACCGTGGCGTGGTCTCCGGATGGCGAATGGCTCGCGTTTGACGCTTTCGGAGTGGAAGCGAGAACGATCTGCCGCGGCAAAGGCATATACCTCGTTCGCCCCGACGGAAGCAGCGTCACGCCGCTGACGGGTCTCTCCTCAGAGGCGGCGGACTGCACGGATGTCTATCCGGCTTGGTCGCCCGACGGTAACGAAATCGCCTTCACACGCGCACGAGCGGAGTTTGGAAGTGACGGCTTCATCGGGGACTTGCTCGCGATTGACGTCGTGAGTCGCCAGATTCGTGCAGTGACGAGCGGCCCAACTCTGGACTGCTGCCCATCGTGGCAGCCGATCCCTCAGTAGAACGGCGCCTTCGAGCCCGGCGTCGCGCAGGCGTGCACGCGCGCCGTCAACGTGACCCAGGATCGCGTCGTCGACGACGTCAAGCGCTGGTGTCGCGAGGACGGCGTCGAGTTCGTCTTTGGGACGCGATAACCCGGCGAACGGATCGACGACGAGAACGCCGCCGAATGCCGTTCCTCCAGCTCGGATGCCGTGAGAACGATGGGGACATCGACCTCGACCACAGACCACTCCGCGGTTTCCTGCGCTTCTAGCGGCCTTTGTAGACGCCCTTGCGGTGGCCGACGTTGGTGATGGTCAGGATGCGAGCGACATCGTCCACGAGGTAGACAACCCGGTAATCGCCCACGCGGACACGAAAGCCGCCCCCCTGGAGCTTTTCGCATCCGTGGGGGCGGGGTTCGATTTCGAGCCGGTCGATGTGCGGCTTCAAGCGTTCTTGGACTCGTTGGGGGAGCTTGAGGAACCGCCTGGCGGCTCCGGACGAAAGCTCCACCCGGTAGCTCACAAGCCCGCCTCCGCCTGAACCTTCTCCCAGGAAGTCCGCGTATCCGGGGTCTCCTCCCGGGCCTCGTAGATCGACAACTGGTCCTCCAGCTCCTCGATCCGCTCGGCGAGCTTGAGCCACTGGTCGTAAGCGATCAGCATCGCCTGCGGCTTCCCTCTGTTCAGGATCAGAACGTCCTGCTCAGAGAGTCCCTTCAGCAGTTCAAAAAGCTTCACCTTCGCGTCCGATGCGGTTACCAGTTCCGGCGTATCCATGGCGGCCTCCAGGCCGAGATGGACGGAGACTACCTTTTAACCGGACCGCTTGTCAAGTCCGGTTTAGCGACTCCTCAAGAGGTCTACAAGCCTGTGGTTAAGCCCAACCAGATTGAACCTTTGCCCGTGCCCCCTCCAGTGAGAATGGTCACCCCCGTTATGCAGCCGGGCTCACGGACCATGATCCCGGCCGTCGTCGCGGCGCCGCCGGGCGTCCTGAGCGCGCTGGACATCCCCCTGGTCACGGGCAAAGGTTTGATGCGAATCGTCCCGTTCGTGGCGGTGCCCATCCGTCGCGAAGGGGAGGGGATCGGGATGCGCAAGAAACTGGCGTTGCTGGTCTCGGCCGTCACGCTCGCTGCGATCTCTACGGCCGACGCCAAGATAGCGGGGAACACGATCGGCGCGACGGCCGAGCTGCTCGGCGACGGGCACGCGGCTGAGGCGACGGTATTGATCGCCTGCACCGAAGGCCATATCCGGTTCACGCTCACACTGACCCAAGATGGGATGAGCGGTAGAGGCAAGGGCGCGGGAGCCTGCACCGGAACGCTCACCGAATACCCGGTGACGGTGGTGAGCAAAGGCGCCGCGTTCGAGCCCGGCCACGCCGAGGCCTGCGCGACCGCGGTGAACCTGACGGCCGGCAGGGTCGTCGACGACGTGAAGTCGTGGTGCCGCGCGGACGGCGTCGAGCTCATCGAAGGCGACCGCAGAGGCGGCTAAACCCGCACCCGCAAATTGAACACCGAGGTCATTGGTCGGCGCTAAGGTGACCGACATGGGACGCACGACCGTGGCTCTCGACGACGAGTTGGTCGCCAGGGTGATGAACCTCTACGGGCTGCCGACCAAACGCGCAGCGATCCAGTTCGCGCTCGAATCGCTCGTCGGGCAGAGGCGGTTCCGTCCGCGAGATATGCTCGATCTCCAGGGGATGGGTTGGCCGGGCGACCTGGATGAGATGCGCGGCGGCCGCCATCCCGCCGAGTGAACCTCGGTCTTAATCGCCAGGCGCGGCGAAGGGATTCACGACCAGCACGCCGCCGATCCGGCGACCGGATTGCAGATCCTCCGTGACGATGCGATCGGCGCCTGCCCGACGGGCCGCTTCGACGATCATCGCATCCCAGGAAGAAAGCTTCTGATTCTCCTCGAGTTCCGAGGCCGAAACGATGAGGGCAACGTCGATCTCGATCACGAGCCACTCTGCGTACGCGCCGACGAGTGCACGGGCGGTCGACCGCCGCATCGGCGGATCGAACTTCCGCGTAGCAGCGTTGTAGAACTCTTGAAGAACCTGGGTGCTCAACGCGCCACGACGTGAACGCCAAAGTTCGTCGAGGAGTCGCTGGGCTACCGGTCGCCTATGGGCGTCGGACGAATCATGGGCGTAGACCAGGACGTTTGTGTCGACGAACGTCAACCCTTTCGGCGTTCCTACCGGTCGTAGAGATCCTCGCGCCGCCACGTGCGTCCTCCTCGGGGGACCGCTTCACCCATCGCCTTCCGAGCGCGTTCCCACGCCGCCTCGTAGCGGGCATCGGACTCGACAAGGTCCTCGATCTGGCGTGCAACGAGTTGACTGACCGAAGTTCCTCTCCTCGCCGCGAGGATCTTGGCGTGCGCGATCACCTCTTGTTCGAGCTGCACCGTGACGTTCTGTCTCATGACAGGCTCCGTGCTGGACTGTGGCCCACAGTATGCCACGTGAGCGCCTCCATTTCGATCGCGAGCAGATTGAAGGGCGCAGCGCCGGCAGTCCAGAACGACCAACAGCGTGATCGGTTGAAATCTGACGGGTCGTCAGAAACAATGGCTCCGTGCCCGAAGCCCCTGCTCCTGCCGTGGACGGCTGGTTCACGACCGACGCCGAACCGCGCCTGATCGGCGCTCGCTGCCCGGCTTGCGGCACCTACGCGTTCCCGCCCGAGGTCTTCGCCTGCCCCAACCCACGCTGCGAGTCCGAGGCCGAGCTCGAGCGGACGCCGCTTTCGCCTCGCGGCCGCATCTGGTCCTTCGTCGTCAACCACTACGCCGCTCCCCCGCCGGCGCTCTCGCCCGACCCCTTCGAGCCCTACGCGGTCGCGGCGGTCGAGCTGGCGGACGAGCGTCTGGTGATCCTGGGGCGCGTCGCCGACGGCGTCGACTTCGACGGGCTGAAGGTCGGCATCGAGATGGCGATCGTCGTCGAGCCGATCATCTTGGGCTCTTTGGAGCTCGTGTGGAAGTGGAAGCCGGTGACCGCGTGAGCGCGAACCGCGTCGCCGTGCTCGGCGTGGGGATGCACCCGTGGGGCAAGTGGGGGAAGAACTTCGTGTCGTACGGCGTGGTAGCGGCGCGCGCGGCGCTGAAGGACGCCGGGATCGCTTGGAGCGACGTGCAGTTCGTCGCCGGCGGCGAGACCGTCCGCAACGGCTACCCCGGCTACGTCGCCGGCGCGACGTTCGCGCAGGCGCTCGGCTGGTCGGGTGCGAGGGTCGCAACGAACTACGCGGCGTGCGCCTCGGGGGCCCAGGCGATCGACTCGGCGCGCGCGCGGATCCTCGCCGGGTTGTGCGACGTGGCGCTGGTCGTCGGCTCGGACACGACACCGAAGGGCTTCCTCGCGCCGAGCGGCGGCGA
>JBKKCR010000051.1:0-3594 GCA_046712825.1 Actinomycetota bacterium
CGGTGGTCGGACGCATGGAGGCCGGGATCGCGTCGAGGTTCTCGCGGAGGTGGCGTTCGAGGCGCTTGCCGCGCGGGACGCCGAGTTTCCGCCGGATCGCTTGTTTGTGGCTCTTGAGAGTGCCCTCGGCGATGCCGAGCGCCTTACAGGCCTCGTCGGACGCGACGCCCTCGATCGAGAGAGCGACCACGCGCCATTCGCGCGGAGTCAGCCGCTTCGCACGCTCGTTGAAGTCCTCGGACCTGCCCTCGACCACGGCGCGAGGCTAGCACCTCGCGGGTCGGCTCGGGCGGAGCCCGGCGCTTAAGCCAGGGACCCGGCTCCGAGCAAGGTCTTCAGCTCCGCGTAGAGGCCGTTACGGCGCTCGATCCTGATCTCGTCGGGGAGCCGCAACACCTTCGTGTTGGTCCCCGACCTGAGCCGTAGATGAACCGGCGTGAGGCCCGGATGCGAGTGCAAGATCACCTTGAGCTCCTCGACGAGCTTCGGCGTGCACGCTTCCGCGGCCACCGTCAGCACGAGCGGATCGCCGCCGGCCGCGAGGTTCGGCCGCCATACCTCCAGCGCTACGATCTTCGGTTCGTCCTCGCGCAGATCGATCTTCCCTTTGACGCAGATGATCGAGTCGCGTTCGAGGAGCGGACCGAACTTCTGGAACGCGGCGGGGAACACGACGACCTCGACGGCCCCGGCGAGATCCTCGAGCGTGATGATCCCCATCGCTTCGCCCTTCTTCGTGAATTTCTTGGCGAAGCGGCTGATGATGCCGCCGATCGAACGAACGGAGCCCTCCGGCACCATCGCGATGTCGGCGATCTGGGTGTCCGTCGAGGCTCGCAGCGCCTTCTCGACCTCGAGCAGAGGATGCTCCGAGACGTACAGCCCGAGCATCTCCTTCTCCGCGGCGAGTAGGGCGGCTCGCGGGATGTCGGCGCCGCTCGGCGCGGGATCGACCAGTGCGTGATGCGTCTCGGCGCTGAACAGGCTCGATTGTCCGGCGTCCTCGTTGCGTCGGTAGGTCGCCGCGGCGTCGAGCATCGTGGCCGCGGCCTCCGACAGCACCAGCTTCTGCTCGCCGGTGCGTGTATCGGTCCCCCACGTCAGGAAGTCGCCGCGGCTCAGACCGAGCGAGTCGAACGCGCCGGCTTTCACGAACGACTCGACGACGCGCTTGTTGAGGGCGGTCGGATCGACGCGGTGGCAGAAGTCGGCGAAGGAGCCGAAGGGTCCCTTCTTCTCGCGTTCGCGGATGATCTCGGCGACGACGTTCTCACCGACGTTGCGGATCGCGGAGAGCCCGATGCGGATCTCGCCGGGCTTCCCCTCCACCGGCGGAAGCGGCGTGTAGTCCGAGGCCGAGAGATTCACGTCGGGCGGGTCGACCGTGATGCCCATCGTCCGGCACTCCGACAGGTAGAGCGCGGTCCGGTCCTGCTTGTCCTTCACGCTCGTGAGGAGCGCAGCCATGTAGTCGACCGGATACGTCGACTTCAGGTAGGCGGTCTGGAACGCGATGTAGGCGTACCCACAGGAATGGCTGTTGTGAACGTAAAGACCTTCGGCTACGAAGTTGTGAGTACCTGGAACCTCGAGGTCGAATGTTTCTTCATCGCCGGCCGGCTCGATGGACACTACGGTGTCCCAGAAGATGTCCGCTGTTGCCCAATGCCGTAGCTCGTTCGAAGCGAAGTGGTCGGCGAGCGTGAGGAGGGTCGACCGGCGGAAGCCGTGCTTCTTGGGATTCGCACGGATCGTCATCTCTCGCATGGACAAGCCAGTTGCGGCCTCGATTTCCTTCCAATGCGCGCCCGACAGGACCTTCTCCTTACGCACGACCTCTCTTACCGCGACTGGAACGACGTCTCCACAGGCCCGCGATGGAGCCAGCCCGGAAAGGTAAGCAACGAGTTCCTTGAGTTGTTCGTCGCGGCCGATGAGGTGTGGCCCGATGAGAGCGACGAATCCTTCGATGCTCTCTGGATCCGCGAGATAAACTGCGTATCCGGTCTTGATTGTGTCCCGGTATTTGAAGCCCTTGACCGCCACGCGCGAAAGAATCCCCAAGCGGAGCAGCAAATCTTGGAGGTCGTCGGCGAGTCGACGAGATGAGGTCGCGTAGAAGGGCACGCCGTTCCCCGGGGTGAAAACGAATCCATCGCCCGACCACATCCTTCCGATCAGGACCGCCAGATCCTCCCTTCTGAGCTCAAAGACTTCCGGTGGAACGAACTTGCTGGTTGCGCCATGGTCGACCAAGCCAAGCGACTCAAGCCACAGCCGTGCACCCGACCGCGAAGCCTGATTTCCAACGCTGCCGCGGACGAAGCGGCCGTCACCTGAACGATCCGAACGCACGTAGACGGAGTGAAGCCCGCGTCGGAGACGGACGGTCGTGGCCGTACCTTCGAATTGAGTCACGGCAACTTGCATATCGCGGACCTGCGTCTCATCCGTCGAGTAGAGGTAGAAACCCGACGGATGGCAGGTGTTGCCTTCGGCAAGAACCCAGCCCAACGTGACGAGCATGTGATGAGGCCACGTTGCCGTGCCGGCGGGAAGCTCACGGGGAGCGGCGATCCGATCGCCGGGGTTCAGGTCTCCGAGCATCTTCCACCCGTCGAACGTATAAAGAGGATGGTTTCCGGTCGCCACGATCTCACGACCGCGCTTCGTCTTCAGACGGAAAACCGGCTTCACGCCGTTGAACCAAACCTCGCCGATCGGCATGACGACCCGTTTGCCATCGTCGCCAAGGCTAGACACGCGAATCCGAGTGCCCTCCTTGAACAGCTCCTGGATGGTCCATACCCGTCCCGTGTCCGCGTCGGGGATGCGCGTTGACCCGATAAGACATTTGTTGAACCCGTATCCGGAGAAGTGGTCGATCATGTCCCACAGCTTGGTAGCGAGCTCCTTCGTGTAGCCCTTCGCAACGCAGCCGGTCAGGAACTTCTCGCGCTGGGCTCGCATCACATCGCCGATCTTCTTGCCGATCGCTTTGCGGAGCGTGTCGGCCTCGGCCATGGAGAACCCGGCCATGTCCACCGCGATCCGGAGCGCCTGCTCCTGATAGAGGATGATCCCGAACGTCTCCTCTAGGATCGGCTTGAGGTCGGCGTGCAGGTACTCGACCGTGCGCTGGCCGTGCTTGCGCGCTGCGTACTCCAGGTGCATCCGCTCGCCGAGCGGGCCCGGCCGATACAGCGCGACGAGGGCCATGACGTCCTCGAACCGGTCCGGCCGAAGCTTCTTGACCAGCTCGCGCATCCCGGGCGACTCGAGCTGGAAGATCGCGATCGTGTCGCCCCGGGTGAGCATCTCGTACGTCGGCGCATGGTCGAGGGGAACCGCGTCGATGTCCACATGGATCCCGCGCGTCCGCTGGACGTTCCGCACGGCATCCTCGAGCACGGTCAACGTGCGCAACCCAAGGAAGTCCATCTTGAGCAGGCCGAGATTCTCGACCGCGTGCATCTCGTACTGGGTGACGATCCCGCCGGCGCCGTCCTGCGCGCGCTGCAGCGGGGTGTAGTTCACGAGCGGCTCGTCGCCGATCACCACGCCGGCCGCGTGGACGCTCACCTGTCTGCGCAG
>JBKKCR010000052.1:0-8746 GCA_046712825.1 Actinomycetota bacterium
CCAACGTTCCCGACGGCATCTACGAGATCGTCCAGAGGGCCAACCCCACTTCGTCGGTGCTCGAGACGACGGCGGCGGACAACTGCTCGTCGACGATCATCCAGCTCACCGGCGACGTGGTGACGACCCCGTTCGGGCCCGGCACCGCGACTCCCTGCCCGGCCTGAGCGCCGCGTAGGATGCCTCCCGCGCCGGGCCGGGTGGCCCGTCGGCCAGGAGGTCCTCCATGAGATGGCAAGGATCGATCGCGTTCGTCACCGGGGCGTCCCGCGGCATCGGGGAGGCCGTCGTGCGAGCCGCCGTCGCCCGCGGCGCTCAGGTCGGTCTCATCTCCCGGTCCGAAGATGAGCTTCGTGCGCTCCTCGAGAAGGTCGGAGGCCGCGGCGCGGTCGCGTCGGCCGACGTCTCCGACCGGGATCAGACCGAACGTGCCATCGCCAAGCTCACCGACGAGCTCGGGCCGGCCGACATCCTCGTCAACAACGCAGGCATCGGCGCCTTCGGAGCGTTCGCCGACACCGACGTCGAGACATTCGAGCGGCTGATGCGCGTCAACTACCTCGGCACGGTCTACGCGACCAAGGCGGCCCTCCCCGGCATGCTCGAGCGCGGGCGCGGTCACATCGTGAACGTTGCTTCGATCGCGGGACGGATCGGCGCTCCGCTCGAGGCGGCGTACTCCGCCTCGAAGTTCGCGGTCGCCGGGCTCACCGAGGCGCTCGCGATCGAGCTCGCTCCGCGCGGCATCGGCGTGTCGATGGTGAATCCCGGCCCGGTTGCGACCGAGTTCTTCGCGACCCGGGGTCACCCGTACCAGCGCAAGACCCCGAAGCCGATCTCGGCCGAGCGGGTCGCGCGCGACGTCATCACGATCGTCGAACGAAACAAGCTCGAGACGTATCTCCCGCGCTGGCTGCGTCAGGCCGTCGTATCGCGGGTACTGTTCCCGCCGCTGTTCAAGGCCGGAACCATCCGGGCGTTCAAGGACCAGCTGCCGACCAAATGACCGACTGGAAGGGTTACGACCGCGTCGCCGACACGTACGAGCGCGTCCGCGCGCCGCTGACCGCGGCCGTGGCGGCGGACCTCATCGCTCTCGCCGAAGCGGGGCCGGGCGCACGGATCCTCGACGTCGGGACGGGCACCGGCGTCGCGGTCGACGCGGCGACTCGCTCAGTCGGGTCGGAAGGGCTGGCGGTCGGGGTCGACATCGCGCCCGCGATGCTCACCGTCGCTCGCCACGCACGGCCCGG
Organism: Actinomycetota bacterium; assembly: GCA_046712825.1. Classification (GTDB taxonomy): domain Bacteria; phylum Actinomycetota; class AC-67; order AC-67; family AC-67; genus DATFGK01. Next base: position 1,254 of record JBKKCR010000052.1, read on the forward strand.
ACTCCGTCTCGCCGGCGCCGAGGCGAACCAGCTTCCCTTCCGCGATGCGACGTTCGACGCCGTAACGGCGAACTTCGTCCTGCAAGAGTTCAAGCGCTACGACACCGCGCTGTTCGACCTCCTTCGGGTGCTGAAACCGGGCGGGCGCGTCGCGGCGTCCACGTGGACGTCGGAGGAAGACGAGCTTCAGGTGATCTGGCGCTCACTGGTCGAGGCCACGGTCGGCAAAGAGATGGTTCGGTCGGCCCGCGCCGACGCGGTGCCCTGGTGGGACCGGTTCGGCGCGCCGGACACCCTCAAGGACACCTTGCACGACGTGGGGTTGAGACAGATCAAGATCGAGAAGCGTGCCTATCGGTTCCGCATGGACCGGGACGACTACGTAGCCGAGCAGGGCACGCGCGCTCTCGGCCGATTCGTCCACGGCATGCTCGGAGACCGCGGCTGGGACTCGTTCGAGGAGCGCGCCCGCGAAACGTTTGCGGAGCGGTTCGGTGACCAGGTCGAAGACACGCGCGACGTGCTGCTGACCGTCGGGACGAAACCCTAAGACACCCGGATACTTCGCCTCCAACCGGACACCGGTGCGGGGCTCGATCCCAAAGTCTCGGTCGGGCGAACAACCCCTTTGACCTGGAATTACGCGACCATGACCCGGATTGTCTCGGCGAAATAGTTCGTCGGGACTATTGATGGGTCCGTCCATCTGCCGATGTTCTGTCCAGTAAGCACGCTGACGTGCGGCTGTTTACGAGCCGGCGACGGTGTCGGTGAGGGGACCTAGCGGACTCCTCGTCGACGACCATCGGTTCGCAGCCGCCAGTTCGCTCGGGGAGATGACATGAACAATCGCAAGTCGAACAACATCCTGATCATCGGTGTCGCGGTCTTCGCCGTGGGCGCCGCTCTCGCATTCTTCGGCCTCCGCTCGAGCGATAAGGCGGTCGCCACCCCCCAGCAGCAACAGCCCGCCACGGCCGTGACGCCGGATCCGAACGTTCGGACCGTCAACGTCGGCCCCGCCGCGGTCGCCGGCGTAACCACGTTCACGGTCCCGAAGGGCAAGCAGGCCGTCGCGATCGAGCTGCCCGGGGTCGCCGGGCTCGCCGGATACGCGAAGCCGGGTGACACGATCAACCTGTACGCCACGATCAAGGACGGGGCAGACGCCGACCAGCCGAACACGAAGCTGAAGACTCCGCTCTCCAAGCTCGTGCTCACCGGCATCAAGGTGCTCGACGTGCGAGCGCCGGTCGCGGGTACGGCCGGCACCGCGACGTACTTGCTCGCGCTCGACGTCAACGAGGCCGAGAAGGTCATCTTCTACGCCAAGTTCGAGTCGCTCTGGGTCGCCCTTACCGCACCCGATCAGAGGCCGGTCGTCACGCCCGGTCGCTCGTATCAGAACCTCCTGTGAGGGACGCAGTGGACACCCCCAAGATCCTGGTCCTCGACCGGAACGAGGAGCTGGCGGAGCGCGTTCGCGCGCTCACGGCGGACATGAACCCGGTGCCGGAGATCGTCTCCTGCACGAAGGTCGGCTCGGCCAGCCACGTGAACCACGAGCATGAGGGCCCCTTCACGGTTCTGCTCGCGGGGCCCTCGCTGGCGACCAAGACCGGGCTTCGACGCCTGGCTCTGCTCCACAAGGAGTGGCCGTCGACATCGGTGATCTTGTCGTTCCAGGACCGCCCAGATGCGCCGCTGCGCGAGATCATCCAGGTCGGAGCGGACGATGTGCTCGAGCTCCCCGCGGACGATACGTCCATCCGCGGAGCCATCCGGCGGGCGATGGAGATCGGTGAGCGCCGCACGCTGGCTGCGCCGGTGGTCTCCTACGTGGCTGCCGGCTCGAGCCTCGCGCCGCGTACTCCCGCGAAGGTGTTCACGGTCAGCTCCGCGACCGGCGGCTGCGGCAAGACCTTCTACGCCACCAACATGGCGTTGCTGCTCTCTCAGCAGACCGACGCACGCGTCGCGCTTGTCGATCTCGACCTTCAGTTCGGTGAGGTGACGACGGCGCTCCGCTTGCACCCGAACTTCACGATCTTCGACGTGCTGAACGCGGACGAGACGGAAGCCGATGTCGACCTCGCGTCGCACATCGAGGAGTACGTGGTCAGCTACGAGAACCGGTTCGACGTTCTCGCGGCGCCGAAGGATCCCTCCCAGGCCGACCGCATCACGCCGGTCGAGGTCACGAGGGTGATCGAGGCGCTCCGCGCTCGGTACGACTATGTGGTCGTCGACACGCCGACCGCGCTGGCCGAGACGGTCCTCGCGGCCTTCGATCTCTCCGAGCGTCTGTTCGTGATGTGCACGCTGGATCTTCCCTCGGTGCGAAATCTGGGCATGTTCCTCCAGACCCTGCAGAAGCTCCGGATCTCCTCGGACGCCGTGTCCCTGGTCCTCAACAAGGTGGAGAAGGACCTCGGCATCTCCGTCGACCAGATCACCAAGCTTTTCCCGCAAGGCTTCCGCGCGACGCTTCCGTACGCCAAGGAGGTCTCGCGGTCGATCAACCTCGGCAAGCCGGTGCTGGTCTCGTACCCCGACACCGACGTCTCGAGAGGTCTCATCAAGGGCATGGACGACCTGCTGCCGCCGGAAGCACGCACCAAGATGGCGGAGCTCGCGGCAGCGGCGAAGCGCAAGACCGGCATGTTCCGATTCTTGAGGCGCCACCCGGCGCCGACACCGGCGGGGGTTGATCGATGAAGCTGTCTGAGAAACTGGCTGCGCTCGAAGCAGAAGAGCGAGCCCAGAAAGGTTCCGAGGAGAAGAGCGGCAACGGAGGCGCCCGTCGTGGCGTGCGTTCCGAGCGTCGCGCGGGAGCCGACCGTCGGTCGACCTCGACGTGGACCGACACGAAGCGCAAGGTCCGCGACCTGGTGCTCACCGACCTCGCGCCGAAGCTCGCCGGCCCGAAGGCGCTGAGCGGCCCGGCGCTCGCCAAGGAGGTCAAGACCACCGTCGACCGCGTGCTCCGGCGCGAGGACATGAAGATCTCGCCGATCGAGCGCCAGAAGTTCGTCGACGAGGTCATGAGCGACACGCTCGGGTACGGGCCGCTGGACTCGCCGCTCTCCGACCCGACCATCACCGAGATCATGTGCAACTCCTACGACGACATCTGGATCGAGCGCGAAGGCCTCGTCGAGCAGAGCGATCTGTCGTTCGCCGACGAAGAGCAGTACCACCAGGTGATCCAGAAGATCGTCACGGGCGTCGGTCGTCGCGTCGACGAGTCGAGCCCGATGGTGGACGCGCGATTGCCCGACGGATCGCGTGTCAACGCGATCGTCCCTCCGCTGGCGCTGCGCGGCGCTGTGCTGACGATCCGGAAGTTCTCCGACACGCCGTACACGGCCAAGGACCTGGTCAACTTCGGGACGTTCTCGATCGACTTCGTCCACCTGATGGATGCGTGTGTGCGCGGCAAGCTCAACATCCTGGTGTCGGGCGGAACCGGTACCGGCAAGACCACGCTGCTGAACGTGCTTTCCTCGTTCATCCCCGAGCGCGAACGGATCCTCACCATCGAGGACGCCGCGGAGCTCAAGCTCCAGCAGATCCACGTCGTCTCGCTCGAGGCCCGCCCCGCGAACGCGGAAGGCAAAGGCGAGGTCCGGATCCGTGAGCTCGTCCGAAACGCATTGCGTATGCGCCCCGACCGCATCGTCGTCGGTGAGGTCCGCGGCGCCGAAGCGCTCGACATGCTCCAGGCGATGAACACGGGTCACGAGGGCTCGCTGACCACGGTGCACGCCAACACGCCTCGCGACGCGCTTTCGCGGCTCGAGACGATGGTGCTGATGGCCGGCTTCGACCTTCCGGTCCGTGCGATCCGCGAGCAGGTGGCGTCCGCGCTCAACGTGATCGTGCAGCTGGAGCGCCAGACCGACGGATCGCGCAAGGTCACCTCGGTCCAGGAGATCCAGGGCCTCGAGGGCGACACGATCCTGCTCCAGGAGATCTTCCGGTTCCGGCCGCAGATCACTTCCGAGGGCCGTCAGGTCGGCCAGCTCGAGTCCACGGGTCTTCGTCCGAAGTTCCTGGACAAGCTCAAGGCACACGGGGTCGAGATCCCGGCCAAGATCCTGCAAGCATCCCCGGCGGTTCGCGCGGAGCGCAACGGCAAGAACGTCCCGCCGCCGTCCCGCGCAACGCTGCTGATGCGAGGGAGGGGCCGGTGACAACGCTGTTGCCTGCGCTCGCCGCCGGCGCAGGGCTCTCCTTGCTCGTCGTGGGACTCTTGATCAAGTTCCGCGAGCGCGACGAAGAGCTCATGCGCATCCTCGATCTGCCGTCGGGCGAGCACGATGTTCCACCTGAGGTCATCGCGCAGGGGAACTCCGCGCTCCTCGAGTCCGGCGTTCAATTCGTCCACGGCGCGCTCGAGCGCATGAAGATGCAGACTCGGCTCGCCGCCGAGCTCGAACGCAGTCGCGTCCCGCTCCGTCCCGGCGAGTTCGTGATCGTGGCAATCGTCTCGGGGGTCCTCGGCTCCGCCTCGGCGCTGCTGCTCACCGGCCGTCCGGTGCTCGCCTTCGTGGCGCTGTTCGCGATGCCGGTACTCACGTGGCGCGTGGTCCTGTTCAAGGTCGCTAAGCGTCGCACGGCGTTCGAGCGTCAGCTGCCTGAGGCGCTGTCGCTGATCGCCGGATCGCTCGAGGCCGGGCACACGTTCCTGAAGGCCATCGAGATGATGGTCGAGGAGAGCGAGGCGCCGATGTCCGAGGAGTTCGAGCGCGTCCTTTCGGAGACGCGCCTCGGTGACCCGCTCATGGACGCGCTCGACCGGATGAGCCTCCGGCTCGGCATCCCCGACCTCGCCTGGGTGATCCAGGCGCTCCGGATCCAGCAAACGGTGGGTGGGCGCCTCGCCGAGCTGCTGACGACGCTCGCCGAGTTCATGCGCCAGCGTGAAGAGATCCGCCGCGAGGTGAAGGTCCTCACCGCCGAGGGTCGGTTGTCGGGGAACATCCTCGGCGCACTGCCGCTGTTCTTCATGCTGATCATGCAGATCCTGAATCCCGGCTGGATGACCCCGATGTTCAAAGGCTGGGGACCCGCGGTGCTCGGTGCCGCCGGGGCCTCGGTGCTCATCGGCGTGATGATCATCCGAAAGATGGCGCGGGTGGACGTCTGATGGAGAGTCTCGCGATCCCACTCGGTCTCGCCGGCGTGGCGTTCGGCCTCGCCCTGGCGATCTCTGCGATCCGGCGTCCCGCGATCGACGCGGCGGCAGTGCTCGCCGACCTGGACGGTGGCGAGGTCCACCTCGACGAGTACTCGGAACGTATGGCGCAACCGCTCGCGGCGCGGATCCTCACGCCGCTCGGCGGCCGACTGGGTGGCCTGCTGCAGTCGATCCTTCCGAGCAACTACGTCGACGGCCTGCGGCGCAGGCTCATGCTCGCAGGGCTCGCGGAGCGGGTCCGTCCGGAGGAGTTCATCGTCATCCAGGTCGTCACGCTGGTTCTCGGTCTCGGCCTCGGTTACGCGATGGGCTCGGTTATGGGCTTCTCGGGCACCGGGACGGTCCGGATGGCCGTCTTCCTGGGGATCATCGGCGTCGCCCTTCCGGAGTCTCGGCTCGGCAGCAAGCGCGAGGACCGGCACGCGTCGATCCGCCGCGACCTGCCCGACGTGCTCGACCTTCTCGTGATCTCCGTCGAAGCCGGTGTCGGGCTCGAGGGCGCGATCGAGGTCGTCGGCAAGCACTTCGACTCGCCGCTCTCGCATGAACTGAACCGGCTGCTCCGCGAGATGGAGCTGGGCGTCCCGCGGCGTACCGCTCTGCAGAACCTCCGCCGGCGCGTCGACCTCCCCGAGGTCTCGAACTTCGTCCTGTCGCTGATCCAGGCCGACGGGCTCGGCATGCCCCTTGGCCGTGTGCTCCGTTCCCAGGCGAACGAGATGCGCTCCAAGCGTCGTCAGTGGGCGCGCGAGAAGGCCGCGAAGCTGCCGGTGAAGATCCTGTTCCCGATGTTCCTGTTCATCTTCCCGGCGCTGTTCGTCGTGGTCCTCGGCCCGGCGGTCAGCTCGATCATGGGGAACGTGCTCAAGTGAGCATGACGCAGCGGATACGAGAACGACTCGCGCGCCAGGACGGCGTGGCGGCGCTCGAGTTCGCGATCGTGTCTATGTTCTTCCTCGTCCTCCTTTACGGGATCCTGACCTACGGCTTCATCTATGGGCTCGATCAGAGCATGAACCACGCTGCCGAAGAGGGTGCTCGGGCGGCGATCTCCAAGACCACCTCGGCCGACGCGATAACGCACGCGCGAACGACGGCCCTCCAACGGCTGTCCTGGATGGGCGGGAGCATCACCCTGGGCGATATCGCGGCGACCGTGGATCCGTGCGTCAACGACACGACGGTCGACTGCATCACGGTCACGATCACGTATCCGTGGGACACCAAGCCGATCATTCCGAAGTTCGTGGGGCTCCCCACCCCGAACCAGCTGATCGCGGCCGCCGTCATCGAGCTCACCTGACCCCGGTGATGCGCAAGCGCCTGCTCTGCGAGCAGCGAGGTGCTATCAGCATCCTCGCCGGGCTCTCGCTCGTGTTCGTCATGGCGTCGGCGGCGATGTCGGTCGACATCGGGCACGCGGCCTGGCAGAAGCGCAGCCTGCAGAAGCTCGTCGACGTCGTCAGTCTCGACGCCGTGCGTGCCTTGGGCGACCGGCGTGATCCGCTCATCGATCACTACGTGCAGACCCTCGATATCGCGCAGAAGTCGGCGTTCCGGAACGACTTCGATCCCGCCGATACGGCCGCCGGGAACAGCATGGTGATCGAGCTCGGTTTGGCTGTTGCGGCTACCAAGGCTTTCACGCCGGTGGCCTCCACGGCGTACGCGACGGCGAACGCGGTTCGGGTGACGGCAACGCACCGGAGCGACAACCGCTTCATCCCCGGCAACATCGGCCTGACGACCCAAGCGGTCGCCATGGTCGATCAAGTGGCGTCGTTCTCGGTCGGTTCGAGGCTCGCACGGCTGGACACGAGCACCTCACCGATCTTCAACAGCGTGCTCGGGCAGATGCTCGGCGGCTCTCTCTCACTCGACGCCGTCAGCTACAACGGCTTGGCCGATGCGAACGTGTCTCTCGGGGACGTCTGGGCGGAGCTCGGGCTCGGCACGACGAGCCAGATCCTCAACTCGGAGGTGCAATACGAGGACCTTCTCAACGCGACCGCGCAAGCGCTCAACGACCAAGGTGATCCGACCAGTGTGACCGCGGCCGGGATCCTGGGAACCTTCGCCGCACAGCTCAGCTCGACGGCGCACTTCAAGTTCGGCGACATGCTCGAGCTGGCGACCGGCGATCCGGGCGACGCAGCGAACGCCCAGATGAACGTGCTCGAGATGATCGGCATGGCCGCCTCGGTGGCCAACGGCACGAACCTCCTCAACCTGACGGCGCCGATCACGATCCCCGGCGTGACGTCGACAAATCTAAAATTGTCGGTGATCG
>JBKKCR010000053.1:0-9253 GCA_046712825.1 Actinomycetota bacterium
ATCGCCGAGCTGGTTTCGTCGGCGTCTCTGAGGTAGGTCGTGCAGGACGCTGTTGAGGATCATCCAGACGCCGGCAACGGCAGCGGCGAGGAAGCAGACGATCGCGAGGCTCGGATAGCCGAAGAGCTTCGACTCCGTGTCTATCCTCATCAGCATGGCGGCACCCACGATGAGGGCGGCGATGATCACCCCGCCCGTAAGTCGGTTCGCCAGTTTCTGGATCCCACGCATCAGCTCTTTCTCGTCGATTCCCTGAACGTTCAACGTCATCTGACCTTCGGCCAGCGCGTCCATGACCTTGTTCACGCGGCCCGGAAGCTTCTCGGCGAATTCCTTGGCATCCATCGCCGCGGACAGGAGCCTCGCCGGCGACGCGCTCTGGAGCATCTTGCGTCGCATGATCTCGCCCACACGCTTCCGGATAGCTGCGTTCGGGTCGAAGTCCGGATCGATCATGACCGCAACCTGGTCCAGATTGAGGAGCGCCTTGCCCAGCATCGTGAGCTCGACGGGAGGGCGCAGCCCGCACTCGCTGGCGATGCGGGCGAGCTCGCCGACCGTCCTGCCGGATTCCATCTCGCTCACGGTCAATGTCCGGTAGCGATCGACGAGCGCGTTGACCTCGCGTTCGAACGTCGCCGCGTCCCAGGTGGAGCGCTTCTCGCCGAGGCCGGCCATCACCGCAGCCACCTGGTTGCCGTGGCCCTCGCTCAGAGCGATCAGCAGCCGGATCAGCGCGTCCTGCAACTCGGGACTTAGCCGAGTCACCATGCCCAGATCGACGAGCGCGAGGCGGCCGTCTCCGGTGAGAAGCACGTTCCCCGGGTGCGGATCGGCATGCACGAAGCCGTTCACGAGTATCTGGTCCAGGTAAGCGTCGAAGAGCTGGGAGGCGAGGACGTTTCCGTCGGTGTCCTGGCGAGCGAGCGGACCGAGCGACCCGATGTTGCGGCCGTCGATGTAGTCCATCGTGAGCACGAGCGATGTCGAGTAATCGTCGATCGGCTGCGGGACGACGAGGCGGTCGTAAGCGGCGAGGTTCGAGCCGAGCAACTTGAGGTTGGCCGCCTCCTGCCGATAATCGAGCTCGGCCATGATAGAGCGCCGGAATTCCTCGACCATGCCGCCGAAACCGAAGTTGCGTCCAACCTTGGTGTGAGCGTCGACGAACTCCGCGAGCTCCTCGATGACCTCCATGTCCTCCACGACTTGCTTACGAACGCCGGGCCGTTGGACCTTCACCGCGACGGGACGGCCGTCGCGCAGCACGGCGGCGTGAACCTGACCGAGCGAGGCGCTGGCCCGGGGTGTGGAATCAAAGGACTGGAAGGCTTTGGAGATCCGCGCGCCGATCTCTGTGGTGACGGTCTCTTCGATCGCCTCGAACGGCACCGGTTCCACGTCGTCCTGAAGCCGGGCGAGAGCGTCGAGATAGACGGGCGGGAGCAGGTCGGCTCGGTTCGAGAGGAGCTGACCCAGTTTGATGAAAGTCGGCCCCATCGATTCCAGCTCGTCTACGAGCTTTCGAGCGTCGTCTTCGGCAGAGTCGGCCCCGCGGCCCTCAAGGGCTTCGGGGCCGAAGTTTTTGAGGCCGCCCGCTCGCCCGTGCTTGACGAGAAGAGCAGCGATGTCCTTGTAGCGGGCCAGATGATGCGCTTTCAGCGAGAGACTCAAAGTGCTTGTTCCGTTACCCAAACGGCGGGCTGTCCAATCGCCGGCGGTCTGCGCATCCTCAACGAGGAATGGGAGCATCGGCTCTATGCCGAGCGGGACCTGGAACTCTTAGAAGCAAGCGACTCGTCGAGCCTCCTCGAGTAAGCAAGGACTCCGCTGCACTGTCTTCCAATCCGCTGGATGTCTAGAGTTCTGGCGTGGACTCCGACCTTCTCGCCGCGGTTCGCGCCTCGCATCTCCGCGACCTGCCGCCCGAGGTTCTCGACGAGCTACTGGTCTGCCCTCGAGCCATTCCATTCAAGCGTCTACGTGAACTTCCTCATGGAGGAAGGGCAGCACCGGATCCGTGACGCTTACGGCAAGCCGAAATACGCCAGGGCCCTTAAGCGCAAATAGCTTCGCTCGGCGACAAGAAGGCGCGGGGCTATGACTTCCGCGCGCCCCTCCGCCCCGGTGGCTGGCCGCTACGGGCCCGTGATCCGCTCCGTGTCCGCGTAGCCGCGGGCTCGGTTTCTCGCGGGAACCGTGCGATCAGCTCGTACTCGAGCTCGAGCATGCGGCTGGTGTGCGTGGCCATCGCATGCGCACTGCCTCGGAAGACCGTCTCCTCACGCGTGCGCCACAACTGACGCAGCTCGCGGTTGAGCGCTTCATCGGTGAGGTTGCGCGCCGAAACGCCCAGCTTCCGTTTGGTCATCGATGCGGTCACCACCTTGCGGGTATCCCCGATCCTACCCGCGGACGTGCCGGCGGCGCGGCGGATCGGCCGTTGACCGCCGGGCGGCGGGACGCGGAGACGCTAACCCCATCATCTCCCGCACCAGCCGCCCGATGAGGTTTCTGGGTTCCTGTTTGCGTGTTGAGTCTCTTCTTTCGGAGAGTCAGGTACGCGAGACCGCCGGCCGGGATCGGCAACCAGAAGTTGGCCGTGCGATAGGCGATCACGCCGAGGATGGCAACGGCCGGCGGCGTTCCGAATCCGACCAAGGTCGGCGCGAGCACCGCTTCGACGACGCCGAGCCCGGCAGGAGTGACCGGGATCGCGGCCAGGACGTTGGCGATCCCGAACGAGACGATCAGACCGTCCGCGGAGACGCGGTGCCCGAACGCCGCGAGGAACACCCCGAGCGAAGCCGCCGACAAGAGCCAGCTCGCTCCGGCCCATCCGGCCGCGCGTACGAGGAGCGCCCGGTCGGCGATCAGTACCCTGAGGTGGCCCGAGATGCGAGTCATCCCCCGGAACACCGCGTTCTCATCGACGAACGGCACGCGGCGCGATATCGCGCACAAGATGGCACTCGCTCTCCGTTCGCCACGAGTGAGACCGACCACGAGCCCCAGGATCCCGCCGATGATGAGCGAGCCGATGATGGCCGCAGTCAGGTAGAGCGGGTCGAAGCCTCTGAGCGGGATCGAGACGACCAGCCCGATCCACAGCAGGAGGTTGAGGATCACGGTGGACCCGATCCCTCGCGCCGCGAGGGCGAAGCCGGCGTCGGTGCCCGTGACGCCCATCCGCGTCAGCAGGCGGTAGCTGAGCGCCCACCCGGCCACGGTCCCGCCCGGCACCACATGGTTCACCGCGAGCGTCGAGAGGTTCATACGCAACGTCGTGCCGAGGTGCGGCTTCTTGTCTCTCGGCAGAAGGCTCCGCGTGAGCTGCGCGAAGGCGATGACGGCGGCTACTTCGAGTGCGATCCCGAAGGCGATGTACCCGGGGTTGATGCGGTCGAGCAGCGCGAAAGCCTTTCCGGCATCTCCGAGCCGTGGCAGGATGAAGAACCCGACGATGGCCAGGGTGCCGAGGGCGATCGCCCCGCGTCGCAGGGTGCGCAAGCGATTCTTCCGATCGGACATGCGTTCGATCGCCTGCGGTCTACGCGGGAGCCCAACGGCGTGGATTCTTGAACTCGGCGAGTCGCGCGGGTTCTCCGGGAATCTTGGCGATCGTGGAGAATCTAGTGTTCTCGTCGAGAACGTGGTCGATCTCGGGGTTCTCGTGATCCGTGGCGATGGCGAACCAGGAGCCGTGGGAGCGGATGCCTTCGTACTCGATCCGCGTCAGGCTGATCGGTGCGGTGCAGCCGGCATCGCTGCACTCGCAGATGTAGACCTCCATCGCCTGGTGGCCGTGCTCGTCGCTGGCCAACTCGATGGCTTCGTTCGCGTTTCGGAATCGAAGTTCGTTCTCGACCTCGAGAACTCGCCAGTCAGGCATGGTTGCCGCCTCGAGGGGATGTCGAGAGAGGATCATGGTTCTCTCCCGCCGAGGAGAATCGCTCGAGGAGGCCTCCGACGGCTTGGGTATTCAGGAGCGAACCCATCCCGGCGAGCTCGAAGGTTCTCTTGATGGCGCGGGAGTCGTTGGAGACGGCGAGGACCCGTCCGGCCAGCACCGCGCGCCGGTGAGCCCGCTCGATCCAGTGCAGCCCCGTGGAGTCGATGAACTCCAGCCGGCCGAAGTCGAGCACGATGCCGGTCGTCTCGTTCCCCTCCACGGCCACAAGCTCTTCCTCGAGGTGACCTACGGAGGCCATGTCGATGTCCCCATCGAAGGAGATAACGGCGACGCCGTTCCGGCGCTCGGTAGTAAGAACGAGCAGTGATGCGGAAGACATTTCGGCCTCTTCGCTCGCAGGAAACCCCGATCGTGCTGCTTCGGGGCTTGCGACCGGAGGTCGGGGCCGCTACATGACGACGGCGGGTATTCGGCCGTCGGGTTCAACCATAGGCTGCCGCGCCGGTCGCAGTCAATGGCCCAGTGCCCCTGGGTCACATGTACACTTAGGAAAACGCCCTCTCGAGATCGAGAGGTGACCGATTTCATGCCGAATCTCAGAGTGTTGATCGCCGACGGAGACGAGGCGCTACGCGACCGCCTCGCTCGAACCGTGGCCGAGCTCGGCCACGATGTGATCTCTCGTACCGCGTCGCTGTCGAACGTCGCCGCGGTAACCGCGGCCGAACGGCCGGACGTCGCGATCATGATCGTCCAGGAAGGGTCGGATCAAGCCCTCGAGATGATCGGCAGGATCGTCCGCGAAGCGGCCTGTCCCGTGATCGCCGTGCTCGACGTGCAGAACGAGGACTTCATACGGCAGGCGGCATCGAAGGGTATCTTCGCGTACTTGACCGGCGGAGGAGATTCGTCCGCGCTGCAGAGCTCGATCGACATCGTCCTGCGACGTTTCTCGGAGTATCACGATCTGGAAGGCGCGTTCGGGCGCCGCGCCGTTACCGAGCGGGCCAAAGGCGTCCTGATGGAGCGTCACGGCGTCGACGAGCAAGGGGCGTTCAACATGCTCCGCGAGGAGGCGCGTCGGACGCAGCGCAAGGTCGTCGACGTGGCGGACGCGGTCCTCGGCAGCCATCGCCTGCTGAAGAAGCTTGAGCCTTCTTCCGGCGATGATCCCCGATAGGCAGGCTACCTGCCGAGCTACTTTCCCTTCTTGGCCTTCTTGGCGGCGCGCTTCTCTTTGAGGCTCCGCTTCGGCTTCTGCTTCTTGTCCTTGGCGTTGCTGCCCTTGTCCTTCGTCCCCATACTGACCTCCTCGATCGTCGCTAAACGAGGTCACCCGCGCCGCTCGTAGCCTGAAGGCTGCGGCCTTCCGGCTACAAGCGCGCTACGTCCGCGTGGCTACCGCTTGCCTTTGCCGCCGCCGCCGCCGCGCTTGCCGAACGACCCTTTGCCGCCGCGCTTGCCGCTCTGCTCTGCTTTTTGCTTCGCGCGGCGCTGGTCCTGCTTCTTGCGGCCGCTGTCATGCTTCTGCTTCGCCAAAAAGATCTCCCTCCTCAGGAGAAAGAGACCCCTAGCATCGCAGGCCTCGGCTCTTGTGTCACTCGTTCTCGACGCGCAGGGCTGCCGAACGCGAGGGATGACGCAGCTTCGCCAGCGCCTTCGCCTCCAGCTGGCGGATGCGCTCCCGGGTCAGCCCGAAGAGCTGTCCGACCTGCTCGAGCGTCAGCGGCTCCTCCCCGGTCAGCCCGAAGCGCAAGGCGACGATGCGTCGCTCTCGGTCGTTGAGCGTGGCAAGCACCTTGAGGACCTCGTCCCGGCCGATGCCGGACAGGACCTCCTCGTAGCCTCGGCCGGCTTCCTCATCGGGGACGAACTCGCCGAGAGTTGCATCGCCTTCGCTGCCGACGGGCGTCTCGAGGGACAGCACGTGGGCCGCAAGGCCCCGCAGCTCGCGAACGCGATCGACCGGCAGCCATGCCGACTTCGCGACCTCCTCGTCGGTCGGCTCCCTCCCGAGCTCGCTCTTCTGTTGGACCCGGGTGCGCCCAACCCGCAACAGGAGCTCGTGGATGTGGACCGGCAGCCGGATCACCCGGCCACGATCGGCGACACCTCTTTGGATCGCTTGACGGATCCACCACGTCGCGTAAGTCGAGAACTTGAAGCCCTTGCGCCAGTCGAACTTGCCGACCCCGCGCATGAGTCCGATGTTGCCTTCCTGGATCAAGTCGAGGAGCGGAACGCCCGTCCATCGGTACCGTCGCGCCATCGAAACGACGAGCCGGAGGTTGGCCTGGATCATCTCGTCCCTGGCTTGCTCGCCCACGCGGCGCAACTGCTCGTCCTTGCGGCGCTTCGTCAGCGCCTGGCTCTTCGGGCCGATCAGTCGCTTGTCGGCTTGCTCACCGGCTTCGATCTGCTTCGCGAGCTCAACCTCTCGCTCGGCGGTCAGCAGCGTGAAGCGTCCGATCCCACGGAGGTAAGCCCCGAGGGTGTCGATCTCGCCGAGGCCGGCGATGCTCGCTGCTCGCGCGATCTCCGCCGCTTCATGGGGGTCGACTTGCTCGACCATGTCTGCGATGAGCGCAGCATCGTCGAGGTCGAGATCGATCTCTTGGACGTGCTCGGAGCTTGGAGCTTCGGTGTCTCTCACGTCGCATCCTCGCTCCGGAATCAGTAGAAGCATTGTACGTGCTTTCCGCGGCTCTTATTTCCCTTGCGACCTCGAGCCCTTTGCAACGGGTGCGCACCTTTAGAATCCGGTCGTGGATGTCGAGCGGGTTGCGGCCGACTGGGCGAGTACGTGGACCCGTGCGTGGCCGGAGCGCGACGTCGAGGCGATCGTTTCCCTCTACGCCGAGCGGGCTCTCTATCGCGCGCTCATCTTCCGCGAGCCGGATCGCGGCCCGGCCGGCGTGCGGCGATACCTGACCGAGAACTTCGGTGTCGAGGAGGACATCGAGTGCTGGTTCGGCGAGCCGATCGTCGGCGACGACCGCGCCGCCGTCGAGTGGTGGGCAACGTGGATCGAGGAGGGTCGGCGCCTAACGCTCGCCGGCGCCACGATCCTGCGCTTCGACTCCGACGGGCTCATCGTCGACCACCGGGACTATTGGAATCAGGTGGAGCGTCGCGAGGAGCCGTATGAAGGTTGGTAGCGCCTATCTCACGATCTTGATGTTGAAGCCCACGCTTCCCTGACTCATCATCACGCGAACCCAGAGCGGCAGGTACATCTCGAGCCCGCGCGCGCCCGTGATGTCTCCGAGGTCGATGACGGAGCGCCAGCCGAACCACTCCTTCAGGATGCGTGTGACTTCCGCTTTGGCCCCGTCGTCGTTGCCGCAGATCAGCATGTCGTGGTCTCCGCCGCCGACCGCGGCGGGGTCGACCATCACCGGTGCGCTCACGATGTTGAGCGCCTTGACCACCTTCGCATCGGGGAACCCCCGTTGGATCTGCTCGGCCATGGAGTCGGTGTTCGAAACGAGAAGCGTCGGGGGCATCCCTTTCGAGAAGTCGAGCGGGTTGGTGATGTCGATCAGGATCTTGCCGGCGAGGTTCGCGGCGCCGGCTGCTCCGAGCGCTTCGAGGGCGGCCTCGCCCGACGTCGCGTTGAAAAGCACATCGCCGTGCGCCGCCGAGTCCGCGAACGTGGCGAGCCGGACGCCGGGATCCGCGCCGAGCCATGCGGAGATGGGCTCGAGGCCGCGGGCGTCGGGCTCGGTGCGTGCCATCTGCGCTTCCGGATCGCGGGTGCCTAAGTGGACTTCGTGGCCGAGTCCCGCGATCTTCGCCGCGAGCGTGCGTCCCACGATCCCGGTGCCGAGAACTCCCACCTTCGCCATGACTGCTCCTCTTATGGATGAGCGCTCAGTCTAGGGCGCTCGCTTTGGAGCACCCGCAGCAAAAGGACTATCCGAAACCACCCGGAGTGACCATTGGTTCCGGTCAGTGGCGCGTCGATTGGGGCGGTATCGGAAAGAGGTGGGCGCCATGGCGTGCGCCGGACGCGCGCGAAGTGAGCGCCCTTGGGGGATCTTCATGTCTACCTCGCGCTCGCGCGCCTACGCGCGCCTCGGTTTCATCTCGACGGTGGTCGTCGCCTCCGCCGTGCTCCTCGGCTCTGGAGTGTTCGCCGCGCCGCAACCCTTGAAGCCGGGTTGTAAGGCTTTCCGCCACCTTTGCCCGAGCCCGACACCGACGCCAACCACAACCTCGACGCCGAGCCCAACGCCGACGCCGACCGCCACCTCGACTCCGACGCCGTCGCCTTCGCCGACACCCACCCCAACCCCGCCGCCGCCGGTTCCGCTGCCGGGCCAGCTGTACGCATCCACCTCTTTCTGGAACACGCCGATCCCGGCGAACCCGGCGATCGATCCGAACTCGGCCGCGATCGTCCAGGCATCGCTCACGAATTTCGCCTCGAGCGCTAACTTCGCGAACACCGAAGGCTGGGGGATCCCCGTCGTGTACGCGTCGGTGACGGACAAGGAGTACGCGATCGGTTGCACCTACTTCGATTGCGGTACGACCGTGAAGTTCCGGATCCCGATGGGCGCGAAGGCAACGACCGGCAGCGATAAGCATCTCGTCGTGATCGACCTCGCCAAGGGGCTGGAGCTCGACATGTGGCGAGCCGAATACAACGCGACCACCGACTCGTGGTCGGCCGGCAGCCGCTACACGACCAACGTGCTCGGATGGGGCGCGATCTGCGCGCTCGGTCAGCACTGCAACGGCGCGGTGGCGTCCGGCTTCGCGGCCTTCGGCGGCATCCCGCGGCCCGAGGAGTTCGCGCAGTCCGTGATCCCGCACGCGCTGACGCTCACGCCGCCGCTGACCCGGTCCGACTACATCGCGTGCCCCGCGACGCACACCGACGGCGAGGACCCGAGTCCGGCGATACCGGAAGGGGCACGGGTTCAGCTCGATCCGACGTTCAACGTGGATGCGCAGTCGTGGCCGGCGTGGAAGAAGACGATGGCACGCACGCTCCAGGTATACGGCGCGTACATCTCGGACACTGGCGGCACGCTGGCGCTCCGCGGCGAGTCCGACATCAACCGTCAGGGCGCGTGGACGGCGGTCGGGATGCCGGAGTGGGCGAGCCTTTCGGATCTTCCCTGGAGCAAGATGCGGGTGCTGCAGCTGACGCAGTGCTGACGCCCTAAAGATCCGATCGCTCGGCCGTGACCTGCGCGGCGAGCGCGTCTGCGTGCTTCGCCTTGGCTTTCTCGAGCGCGGCGGGGATCCAGCGCGTCGGCCATTCGCCCGGTGCCGGCTTGAAGTCCTTCAGGATCTGGCGGGCGGCGGTGACGGTGTGGACCTCGGTCG
>JBKKCR010000054.1:0-4844 GCA_046712825.1 Actinomycetota bacterium
GGATCTGGTCCGAAGGCGGCTCCCACGTCACCTCGAACGCAACGACCGGCTCGGGCAGCCCCTTGAGCGACACCTCGCCGATCCGGTGGAAGTCTCCGGCAGCCCGAGAACCGGCGAGCGCGCGCACGATCTCTGCGCACAGGATCTGACCGCCGTGGGCTTCCGCGCACAGCCTCGCGGCTTCGACAACGGGGGTACCGAAGACGTCGTCTCCCTCGAAGGCGACGTCGCCGGCGGACAGGCCGATACGGATCGAGAGCGGCTCGGCGGCCGAGCGATTGTGCCGCGTGATCGCTTGCTGGATAGACACGGCGCACTTCACGGCCTGTCCTGATGAGGCGAACGTCGCCATTACGCCGTCGCCAAGTCCCTTCAGGAGCTCGCCACCCGCGGAGGCGATCTGGTCTCGAAGGACCTCGTCGTGGGTCAGGCGGAGCGCGTCAGCAGCGTCATCGCCTAACCGGGCGCGCGTCTCCGTCGAACCGACGACGTCGGTGAACATCACCGTTGCGGTTCGGCTCGTCGTCATCTACCCATCCTCGACCGCGAACACAATGTGCTCGCCCTCGACGCATTTGAGCGCGTGCGAGCCGCGCGGTGCGAAGCGTACCCCGGAGCCGGCTGCGAAGTCGCGCACGGTCTGCGACACGAGGATCTCCCTTCATGTGGATCAGTCAGGATCTCTGAGCAAGTAGCACCGCTAGCTGAAGTCAGTCCGAAGGCCCCTCCCGGAGCTTTTCCGCCTCCGAAAGCCGCGCGTTCGCGTGCGTTTACAGTTCCGTCGACATGGAGTTGCCTGGACGGCCAGGTTTTCGCCCAGGTTTTCGCCATGCGCCGCCACCGTCCACCGTAGCTCAACGGATCAGAGCATCGGTTTCCTAAACCGTGGGTTCATCCGCGCCGGGGAGGGACCGGAAACTCGGTGCGTTACGGCTTGATGTTCTGGTTCTGGTTGAACAGGTTGCCGGGGTCGTAGGTTCGCTTCGCCTCGACGAGCCGGTCGTAGTTCCCCCGGTAGCTGTCCTTGGTTCGGCTCTGGTCGTCGTCGGCCATGAAGTTGATGTAGCCGCCGGACTCCGAGTGCGGCGCGGTCGCATCGTAGTAGTCGCGCACCCACTGGATCCGTTCCTTGTCCACTGCAGGGTCCTGCCAAGCGGCGACGATGACGGTCGCGAAATTCGCGTCGCGATAGGCGAATGCGGACTCGTCGGATGCGACGTCGTGCACGGCGCCGTTGATCGGGTACAGGTGCATCGTCGCGCTGACCTCGGGCACCTTCGAGCCGTGGATGACGTGCTGCTCGATCGCCTCGTCGGTGAGCTCGGTGACGAAGTTCCCCTTCCAGTAGCTGCGGATCCCCTTGGGGAAGATCGCATCGAACGCGCCGTTGAGCCACGGGTAGGGCATCGGTGCCACCATCTCGCCGACCCGGGGCGCGAAGTCGCGGAACGGCTTCATCGCGTTCTCACCCTGGTCGAGCGGGCCGGACCAGTGGACGATGGCAGCCACGAGCGTGTCGCCGTGCCGATCTTCCGGGATGAACGGAAGCGGCGGCGCGATCTGGAAGGCCGGGAACGCGCCGTAATCCCGGGACGCGTCCTTGATGAACTCACGGTAGAACCGGAACAACCCTGCGGCCTGGTCGAGCTCGTAGAAGAAGAGCCCGACGTAAACGTCCTTCACCGGGTGCAGCTGGTACTCGAACGAGGTCGCGACGCCGAAGTTGCCGCCGCCACCGCGGAGCGCCCAGAAGAGATCCGGGTTTTCCTTCTCGCTCGCAGTCTTGATCTGCCCGTCGGCGGTGACGACCTCGGCCGAGAGCAGGTTATCTATCGAAAGGCCGTACCCGCGCGTGAGATGGCCGATGCCTCCTCCCAGCGTCAGCCCGCCGATGCCCGTCGTCGACACGATCCCGCCCGGCGACGCCAGCCCGTACGCGTGCGTCGCGTAGTTATAGTCGCCCCAGGTCGCGCCGCCTCCTGCGCGCGCCGTCTTGGCCCGGGGGTCGACATACACGCCCCTCAATAGCGAGAGGTCGATCACGAGCCCGTCGTCGACGGTGCCGAAGCCGGGCGCGCTGTGCCCTCCCCCGCGAACGGCGAGCTCGAGACCGGCATCGCGGGCGAAATTGACCGCCGCGACCACGTCGGCCGTCTGCTCGGCGCGGACGACGAGCTTCGGGCGCTTGTCGAACATGCCGTTGTGGACCGCCCTGGCCTCGTCGTATCCAGGATCTTCGGCGGCGATGATCGGCGACCGTACCTGTTCGCGGAGCTCTTCGATCGTGGGCTTGCCCATGATCACTTCCCCCTTCGATATGAACGACGACCTCGTCGCCGACCGTAGCAGTTCGGAGGAGGCGTGAGTAGGTAAGTATGCACCCTCCGGAGCGACGTCGGGCAGAGCGCGCCCCCTCCGAAAGCCGCGCCGTTCGCGTGCGTTACAGTTCCCTCGGCATGGAGTTGCCTGGACGGCCAGGTTTTCGCCCAGGTTTTCTCCATGCCGCGCCCCCGTAGCTCAACGGATCAGAGCATCGGTTTCCTAAACCGTGTGTGCAGGTTCGATTCCTGCCGGGGGCACTCGCGAATCTTGACTTGCTCAAGGCTTTCGCTCGAATCCTGTGGAAGTCGATCTCGTCTACGTCGATCTCCCCGGCCTTCGCCTTCAAGACGTTCGCCCACTTCGGAAATGCTGCGTCGAGGTTCTTACGCCATCGCCCGCGAGCGGATTCATGTGGGCGCTATCCTTCGCGACACGTTCAGCTCACTCACAGGCTCCTCGAACGTTCGAGGAGGAGGTCGGCTGCACTCGGTGCGATCGACGATCGGAGGCGGCGAGACGGCCCGAACGGTCAGAACCCGTGCGCGTCGAGCCATCCGTGGAGCACGGCGCGGAAGGCCGGGGCGTTCCTCTGGAGCATGACCGCGTGTCCTCCATCCTCGATCGTTGCGACGGTCACATCCGAACTCCCGATGCGATCTTCCGCTGCGCCTACCGCTGGACGAGGAGAAATGGGGTCGGTCTCGGCGTACACGATCAAGACCGGGACTTCGATCAGGGGGAGCAAGAGGTTGTTGATCAGCCACGTCGTCGCCAGCGACTGCGAGTAGCCGCAGGGGTCACGATTCAGCCGCAACCCAACATTGTCGAGGACCGCCTGTTCGGCGTTCCCGAACGCCTCCTGATGCTGTTCCTCCCACGAAGGCCAGTTGTAGGTGTACCCCTTCGGGCCGGTTCCGTCGTCCTCGACATGATCCCCTCCCGTCAGGCAGTTCGAGACGACCTGAGGCGCAAGGCGAAGATGGACCTGGGTCGGCTGATCAGTCCAGGTCACGATCCCGAGAGCATCAGCGTTGCCAAAGGAGTGGCCGACTATCTCAGTGATCCCCCCTCCGGCGGACCAGCCGACCAGCGCGACACGCGAGAACGAGGGGCCATCCGCTCCGTCCAAACTGTATGTACCGGCCTTCAGGTCATCGATGATCTGCGAGACGATGTCCGCCTCGGATCCCAGGCACATCTGGTCGCCCACGGGGTGGTCGCTCGAATCGAATCCAAGCCTGTCGATCGAGATCGACGCATGCCCGAGCGCGGCGAGCTCGGCCATAGTGTCGTACCCGGGGACGTCCTGGAAGCGCCAGTTGAACTCGCCAAGGGTGGCTCCGTGGATGTACAGGCCCACGCTGTCCGGGTCGGCGAGTGCGCTCGCGGGAGCCACCAGGTGGCCTCGGATGGTGTAGGACGCGCCGTCGGCCAGGCAGGGCACGTACGAGCGGTTCTGGTTGACGACGGAGAACTCCACCGGCACTTCGCGGATCTCCTCTGCCCGGGCGCCCCCGACGACGCAGAGTGACGCAAGCAGGGGGATCATCAGCAACTTGTGCATGTGTCCCTACCGATTCGCCCTGGGCAGGTTCGATCCTGCCGGGGGGCACGAGCATCGTCGTCGCGGCCCGAACTCGTAGACGACTAACAGGCAACGCGGAGCGATCGACTCCTGACGACGCCGAGCACTACGTAGGCCAACCGATACTTGCTCGTGTTCGGGTCGCAATAGACGAAGGCCCCGGAACCCTGGTTCGTGAACCCATCGCCGACGACGGTGCCGGTCTTGTTCTCGGCTGCATAGAAAGCATAGGCGTGGGTTTCCACGATGTCGGAGTAGACGTCGACCTGGAGCCCGCTGGACTGGGATGTACAGACCAGCGCGGAGGACGTAACCGGCTGACACGAGGCCGAGGCGCTTCCTCCAGCGATCCCGCCAGACATCCCTCCCAATAAAACCACTGCGATGAGCCCCCGAGCGACCGCCCTCTTCATCGATCCCACCTGCCTTCCCCGTTGTCCTCGGACCCCGCGAGTCACGCCTACCTTTTCACACATGTATACGGGTTTCTATGAAGAGTCTCACATCTGGGTGTCCTTATGAGCGTCTCGAGCGAAGCTCGCGATGCCGGGCAGGAACCCGGCGACCCCGTCACGAACCCCTCCGCCGACCATCAAACGGGGGGTCCCGGCTGTGAAACGACTTGCATCCTTGCTTCTTCTCGCGGCGCTGGCGCTCCAACCGACCCTCGCTCGGGCCGCCGATTACACGATGCTCACCGATGTTCGCGTCGCGATGGACGACGGCGTCCCGCTGGCGGCCGACGTCTACGTGCCGACGACCCCCGATGCGGACGGCGACGGCCTCTACCCCTGCGTCGTCGAGCTCACCCCGTACCGGAAGGAGAGCCGGGCAAAGGAGGGCGCAAGCTACCTCCCCTCGCAGGGCGTCGCGCTCATCGAGGTCGACGCCCGCGGCACCGGCGGTTCCGCCGGCGAGTACGACATCGTCTTCTCCG
>JBKKCR010000055.1:0-7837 GCA_046712825.1 Actinomycetota bacterium
TCTTAGTGAGCTACGCACCTCGGGTGCGTTGTGGGTCCGACCGTTTGGCGGGGTCGGACCCGGCGGCGCGAGCCGCCGGAGACGAGGGCCTTGAGTCTCCGTCGACTCACGCCGCCGGGTCCTCCGCGACTCCTCGCGTTACGGATAAACGTAAGCGGGGCGAGGCTTCTCCGGAAGAGCTCCTTGAGCGCGCGCAGCGTGAGGCGGCGGAGCATCTGGATGATCTGAGGCGGCTCAAGGCGGAGTTCGAGAATTACCGCAAGCGTGTTCTCAAGGAGCAGACGCAGTTGGTGGAGCGGGCGTCGCAGCAGCTCGTTGAGAAGCTCATGCCGGTGCTCGACAACTTCGAGCTGGCGTTGATCGCGGCGGATCGGACCAAGGATTACGAGCCGTTGGTGCGTGGGGTCGAGATCGTTTACGGGGAGCTCATGGATCTGCTGCACAAGGAAGGGCTGGCGAAGATCGAGGCGGTGGGCAAGCCGTTCGACCCCACCCAGCACGAGGCGGTGCTCGAGGTCGGCGATGGGCCCGCCGAGGGCGACCCGGTCGTCGCGGAGGTCGTTCGGAACGGATACACGCTCAAGGGGAAAGTGGTTCGTCCGGCGATGGTCAAGGTGGTCAGACAGCATTGAACGGGAATCGCGCATGGTTCGACAAGGACTTCTACAAGGTGCTCGGGATCTCGGAGGCCGCGAGCGCCGACGAGATCAAGAAGTCCTTCCGTAAGCTCGCGCAGAAATACCACCCCGACCGCAATCCCGGCGACAAGGCCGCGGAAGATCGGATGAAGGAGATCTCCGAGGCTTCCGACGTGCTGTCGGATCCCAAGAAGCGCGCCGAGTACGACGAGGTTCGCAAGATGGCCAAGTCCGGGTTCGGGCCCGGTGGCTTCGGGGGTGGAGGCGGCAATCCGTTCGGCGGCAACGTTCGCGTCGAAGGCTTCGACGTCGGCGACCTCGGCGGTATCTTCGGCGACCTGTTCAGTGGGAACGCAGGGGGACGCGGCGGGCGCTCGCGCGGACCGCGGCGAGGGAACGACATCGAGACCGAGGTGTCGATCAGCTTCGAGGAAGCGATCGAGGGCGCGACCGTTCCCATCAAGCTCACGCGCGACGCGCCGTGCGCCTCGTGCGGCGGCAGCGGCGCCGAGCCCGGCACGACGGTCGAGACCTGTCCGGGCTGCGGCGGGAGCGGAAGCGTCGCCGACAGCCAGGGGCTGTTCTCGTTCGTGCGGACCTGCGAGCGCTGCGGCGGCGGCGGCCGGATCGTGCAGACGCCGTGCAAGACGTGTCGCGGCAGCGGAGTCCAGCGCCGCAAGGAAGAGATCAAGGTTCGCGTCCCGGCCGGCGTCAAGGACGGCGCGCGCATCCGCGTGCGCGGCCGCGGGGTTGCCGGCGGCGCGGGCGGGCAGCCGGGCGATCTGTACGTGGTGGTGCGGGTTGCGCAGCACACGCTGTTCGGGCGCCAGGGCGACGATCTGACGCTGGATCTTCCGGTGACGTTCACCGAAGCCGCGCTCGGTGCACAGGTGAAGGTTCCGACGCTCGACGAGCCGGTCACGGTCAAGATCCCGGCCGGCACGCAGCACGGCAAGGTGTTCCGGGTCCGAGGCCGCGGCGCTCCCAAGCGCAAGGGCAGCGGGAAAGGCGATCTGCTCGCGACGGTGAACGTGGTCGTGCCCGACAAGCTTTCCAAGAAGGAACGCGAGATGCTCGAGGAGTTCGGTGAGGCGCACCGCGGGACTCCTCGGTCGCACCTAGGGGTGTGAGATGAAGAACCAACGACGAGGAACCGACGAACGGGCGCTGTTCGTGATTTCGGTCGCGGCCGAGCTGGCCGGCGTCCACCCGCAGACCCTGCGGATGTACGAACGGAAAGGGCTGATCCGGCCGCAGCGCACCCAGGGCAACACGCGGCGCTACTCGCAAGCCGACATCGAGATCGTGCGCCTGATCCAGGAGCTGACCCAGGAGCGCGGCATGAACCTCGCCGGTGCGGAGATGGTGCTGCAGTTGCAGCAGCAGCTCGAGCAGGCGCAGGAGCGGATGGAACGGCTCCGCCGCGAAGCGCTCGAGCTGCAGCAGCGATTGGTCGAGAACCTCGAGCGGATCCGCAAGGCGCAGCAGACCGCGCTCGTGCCGTTGCGGAATGCTCAACCGCCGTTCCGTGTTGAAAGACGTGGGAGGTAGATGCCCATGCAGTTCGACAGATTCACTTTGAAGTCTCAAGAAGCGGTTGCGGCGGCGCAGTCGCTCGCCGCTTCGCGCAATCAGCAGGCGGTCGAACCCGAGCACTTGCTCCACGGCCTTCTTTCGGATGCCGAAGGTGTCGTCTTTCCGCTCGTTCAGCGATTGGGCTCGTCCCCGCGATCGCTCCGCGACCGCGTCGACGAGTTGATCGATCGAATCCCGCGCGTCTATGCGGGCGGCGCCGCGCAGGGGCGCGTCGCCGCATCGCCGGCGCTGGTGCGCGTACTCGAGCGCGCCGAGGAAGAGGCCCGCGCCCTCAAAGACGACTACGTCTCGACCGAGCATCTTTTGCTCGCGCTGACCGAGGTCGCCGGGCCGGTCGCGACCTTGCTCAAGACGGTCGGCGTCACGCGCGATGCCGTTCTGTCCGCGCTGGTCGAGGTTCGGGGGAACCAACGGGTCACCTCACAGAACCCCGAAGACACGTTCAACGCGCTGGAGAAGTACGGACGCGACCTCACCGAGGCGGCCCGTAAGGGCAAGCTCGACCCGGTGATCGGGCGCGACGACGAGATCCGGCGTGTTATCCAGGTGTTGTCCCGCCGCACCAAGAACAATCCGGTCCTGATCGGCGAGCCCGGCGTCGGCAAGACGGCGATCGTCGAGGGGCTGGCGTCGCGGATCGTCGACGGCGACGTGCCCGAGGGACTGAAGAACAAGCGCGTCATCGCGCTCGATCTCGCCGGCATGGTCGCCGGCGCGAAGTACCGCGGCGAGTTCGAGGAACGCCTGAAGGCCGTGCTCAAGGAGATCACCGAGTCCGACGGCGAGGTCGTCACGTTCATCGACGAGATGCACACCATCGTCGGGGCCGGCGCCGCCGAAGGCGCGATGGACGCCGGCAACATGATCAAGCCGCTGCTGGCTCGCGGCGAGCTGCGCATGATCGGCGCGACGACGCTCGACGAGTACCGCAAGCACGTCGAGAAGGACGCCGCGCTCGAGCGGCGGTTCCAGCCGGTCACCGTCGGCGAGCCCTCGATCGAGGACACCATCTCGATCCTCCGCGGCCTGAAGGAGCGCTACGAGGTTCATCACGGCGTGCGGATCACCGACGCGGCGATCGTGGGGGCGGCGACGCTGTCCGCGCGATACGTCACGGGCCGGTTCCTGCCGGACAAGGCGATCGACCTGATCGACGAATCGGCGTCGCGCCTGCGGATCGAGATCGACTCGATGCCGACCGAGCTGGACGAGGTCGAGCGCCAGATGAAGCGCCTCGAGATCGAGCGGGCCGCGCTGAAGAAAGAATCCGATGCCGCTTCGACCGAGCGCCTCGCGCGCTTGGAGTCCGAGCTGGCCGAGCTGCGCGAGCGGTCGTCCGGGATGAAGGCGCACTGGCTCGAGGAGAAGGGTGCGGTCACCGCGATCCGCGGCTTGAAGACCCGACTCGAAGAGACGCGGTCCCTGGCGGAGCGCGCGGAGCGCGACGGCGACCTGGAGCGAGCCGCCGAGCTGCGCTACGGCACGCTGGTCTCGCTCGAGAAGGAATTGACGGTGGCGTCGGCGCGGCTCGCGGAGCTGCAGAAGACCTCGCACTACCTCAAGGAAGAGGTGGACGAGGAGGACGTCGCCGAGGTCGTCGGCAAGTGGACGGGGATACCGGTCGCGAAGCTGATGGAAGGCGAGATCGCGAAGCTCATCCACCTCGAGGAGCACCTGCACCGGCGCGTCGTCGGACAGGATCGCGCCCTCGAAGCGGTGTCGAACGCGATCCGCCGCGCGCGCTCGGGGCTGTCGGATCCGAACCGCCCGGTGGGCTCATTCCTGTTCCTCGGCCCGACGGGTGTCGGAAAGACGGAGCTGGCTCGCGCGCTCGCGGAGTTCTTGTTCGACGAAGAGAAGGCTCTGGTTCGGATCGACATGAGCGAGTACCAGGAGCGGCACACCGTGTCGCGCCTGATCGGCGCGCCGCCGGGCTACGTCGGATACGACGAGGGCGGCCAGCTGACGGAGGTCGTTCGCCGGCGCCCGTACTCGGTGCTCCTGCTCGACGAGATCGAGAAGGCGCACACCGACGTGTTCAACGTCTTGCTGCAGCTGCTCGACGAAGGGCGGCTGACCGACGGCCAGGGCCGGACGGTGGACTTCCGGAACACGGTCGTGATCATGACCTCGAACCTGGGGTCGGCCGCGATCATGGACACCGATCTGTCCGAGGATCTGATCTCCCAGCGGGTGATGGCCGAGGTGCAGGGGCACTTCCGTCCGGAGTTCCTCAACCGCGTGGACGACATCGTGATCTTCCACCGGCTGAACGCGGAACATCTTCGAAGGATCGTGGACATCCAGGTCGCCGGTCTTCAGCGGCGGCTCGAGGAACGCAAGATCACCGTCGAGCTGTCGGACAAGGCGCGCGAGTGGCTGGCGGAACGCGGCTTCGACCCGGCCTACGGCGCCCGGCCGCTGAAGCGGGTGATCCAGCGTGAGATCTCGGACGCGTTGGCTCGGCGGTTGCTCGAGGGCGAGTTCGCCGAGGGCGATCGCGTCGAGATCGGCGCGACGGGCGACGGGCTGGACTTCCGCAAGGCCTGAGCGCGCTTCGAGCGGGGCGGTGGCACCTCTTCCCGGAGGTGTCAGTCATGTCTGTCATGACTGACACCTCAGGGAAAGTTCTCTGTCTCCTCAGTCACGACCCTGGCGGACTCAACGCGATCGGGATCCGCACTTCGGGGGCCGGCCGGCCGAGGAGGCGGAGTGCCAGACGGACTCCGACGGGATCTTTGAAAGCGTCTTCGTACATCGCCGGGATCCCGCCGATAACGGTTGCGTCGAGCCCCGGATGCATCCAGAGGCTGACGCTTTCGTCGCCGTAGAGCACGCGGATGTCGGGATACCACCACTGTGAAGGGGTGCGGACCACCAATCCCGGTATCACATTCCCGTTCGGCTCCCAGCGGATGAGCTCGACGCTGCCGTGCTCGGTGTCGAAGAAGGTGCCGGTGAGATCGACCTCGGCATCCGGCCGAGGGTGCGGAACCGTGATGACTTCTCCGCCGGCGAACCGGAACAGATAGAGGCCGGAGATCGCGAGCTCGACGCCTGAGGATTCAGGTGACGGCGGATCATGCTTCGCGGTGGCGCGGGCCTCGAAGGGCGGGCTCAGGCGCTCGCTCTTCTTGTGGGCGCCCACGCGGGCGAGGGGTGAGCCTTCAGGCATGCCGCGCACGGTTATCGGGTTCGGAGGTTCGGGCGGTCTTGGCCGCTCGGGACCCGGTGGGCGGGGACGGGCACGGCCGGCCACGCCCGTGACCGAGATGCTCTGCGATATCGAGACCGTCGTCATCCCGTCGGGCCCCCGGGTCGTATTCGGCTGCACGATCGACTCGCGCGGGTGCCAGTCGGCCCAGAGGGCGGGAGATCCTGGGCCGCCGAGAGACGCGTGGAGGCTATGGGGCCAGCCGATCTCGCAGGCGAGGAGCGATTCGTCCTGGCTGGTGATCAACAGATCGATAACCCCACGCAAGGCGCCGACCCGTGCATTGATCACCTCGATCTTGACGCCGTCTGTCCCGATGGCGGGCGGCCGGGGTTCCGCGAGGCGCCGCTCGAACCGCGCGGTGCGCCCGCGATCGACCGGGATCGTGATCGGGGAGTCGGCGTGTCGGTTATCCATGAACGAGCCGAACACAACGTGAATCTCGTCGCGGTCGGGGAGGACCGGATCGAACTCGGCCTCCATGATGTCACCGCCGTGAGCGCCCCAGCTCCTGGTCATCTCGGGCGGCCACACGGGGCGCGGAGTCAGTCGGCTCTCTCGGTCGGAACGGAAGTAGAGGATCGTGCCGAGGCAATCGGCGAGGGTTCTAAGGATCTCTATCTGGTGACCGTCGATCTCGACGGTTTGGCCTACGTTTACGAACGCCTCTGCCGGTTCGCGCTCCATACGAGCTGTTTCGCCGCCGGCCCAGTCGCGTCCTTTCGGGCGCCATTATGCTTTTAGCCTGTGGGGACCGTATGTACGCGGTGTGGGGCGGAGCTTCCTGAGGAGGCTCGGTTCTGCCCGCGCTGCGGGGCGCCCACCGAGGTGCCACTGTCGGCGGAACGCAAGGTCGTCAGCGTGCTCTTCGCCGATCTGACCGACTCGACCAAGATCGCCGCGTCGATCGATCCGGAGCGGTTCCGCGAGCTTCAGGGGGCGTTCTATCGGGAGGTCTCGGAGCGCATCGGGTCGCTCCGTGGCCGCACCGAGAAGTTCGTCGGCGACTCCGTCATGGCGATCTTCGGGGTGCCGTACTCGCACGACGACGATGCACTGCGCGCCGTGCGCGCCGGGATCGAGATCCGCGATCGCATGGCCCGGCTCGGCGAAGAGCTCGGGCTGCCCGCGCCGCTCCGGGTGCGGATCGGGATCAACTCGGGACCGGTCGTCGTCGGTTCGGGACCCGCGGACCAGTTCCTTGCTTCGGGAGCGGCGGTCAACCTCGCGGCTCGTTTGCAGCAGGCGGCCGAGCCCGGCGAGATCCTCGCCGGCGAGACGACCCGGCAGCTGACGCGCACCGCCGTCTCGTTCGGCGAGCCGCGAACGGTCCTCGCCAAGGGGTTCGACGAGCCGATGACGACGTGGCCGGTCGATTCGCTTTCGTTCCGATCCTCGCGCCGCACGATCCCGATCGTCGGCCGTCGCCGCGAGCTGACGCTTCTTCGCGAGACGCTGGCGCGCGCGCGCGAGACCTCGCGCCTGCATCTCGTCACGGTGCTCGGAGAGCCCGGCATCGGGAAGTCGCGACTCGTCGAGGAGCTGCTGTCGTCGGTCGACGAGGACGTCACCGTTCTGCGCGGCCGCGCGGGACGGTTCGAGGAGGACGCGCTCTTCGCTTCGGTCGGCGAGATGCTGCGGCACGAGATCGGCGCGGATGCGACCGATCCGCCCGACACGGTTCTGCGTCGCCTCCACGCGCGCGTCGACGAGGTGTGTCTGCGCGAAGCCGAGCAGGAGACGACCGACCAGCTGGCGCTGGCGCTCGGCATCGGAGCGGATCGCGGTGCCCAGCGTCCCTACCAGCTCGCCGAGGTGCGCGCCGGACTGGTGGCATACCTCTCCGGCCTGACGCGCTCGGGCGGGCCGGTGGTCGTCGCGTTCGAGGATCTCGAGCTCGCGCCGGCGGATCTGCTCGAGCTGATCGAGCAGGTGGGTGTGCGCGGGCGTCGTCTTCCGGTCGTCATCGTGTGCGCGGGACGCGACGAGATGCTCCACACGTTCCCCGGATGGCCGGGCGCCGTGACCGATGCCCTCACGCTCCGACTCGAGCCGCTGTCCGAAGAACACGCGATCGAGCTCGCGCGCGCCTCGGGCGGGCCGCTCGCCGTCGAAACCGCCGAGCGGGTCGCGCGGCACGCCGGCGGCAACCCGTTCTTCATCGTGGAGACCACCGGCATGCTGCTGCACGAGCGCAACGAGGAGCCGGCCGCCGTGGCACCGCCGCTCCCGGCGACGGTGCATGCGGTCGTGGCAGCGCGCATCGACCCCCTGGATGCGCGCTCGCGCGACGTCGTCCGGAAGGCGGCGGTGGTCCCGCGGTCGCGCGTCTTCGCGGCCGACCGCGCGATCGTCGTCGCGGCGTCCGAGGAGGCGCTCGCGCGGCTCG